>NZ_JADNOH010000005.1 GCF_015557435.1 Collinsella aerofaciens | reverse complement strand
GTCATGCCGCCGAAGTTGAAAGGCAGATTGCCGCTCTGGCGGGCTTGCAGCGTCGAGCCGTTACGCGGTTTGGTAAAACCGCGTAACTTACATGACCATAACGTAGCGCGATCCCACGTAGTACTGCTTACCCATCAGGACCGGCTCGCCATTGGGGCCCGTGAAGCCGGCACGCAGGTTGAGCAGCGGATCGTGCGGAGCAATGCCCAGCTCGGCCGCCTGCTCGGTATTGGCACGAACGGCCTCGACCGTGCGGTAGTCAACCGAGACAATCGGCGTTCCGCCAACACGCTCGACCTCGGCAAAAATCGACTTGTCCTCAAGATCGGCCGTCAACAGCTCACGGTAGGCGTCAAACGGCACAAAGATGTTCTCCTCAAAGATGGGCTCGCCGTCGGCTGTACGCACGCGCTTAATATGCAGCAGCAGCGCGTCCTTCTGCAGGCCAAAGAACTCCATCTCGTTTTGACGTGCCGGCACAATCTGGCGATCGACCACATGTGCGCCCGCCTTCATGCCATTATCGGCACACAGCGCGGTAAACGTCTGCAGCGTCGAAGCGTGGAACTGGCGGTTGATGTGCGGCGTGGAGACAAAGGTGCCACGGCCCTGCTGCTTAACCAGGTAGCCATCGGAGCACAGCTCCTCGACGGCGCGGCGCACCGTAATGCGGCTCACGTCGTACTGCTCGGCTAGCTCAAGCTCGGACGGAATACGCTCCTTGGGTGCATAAACACCTTTCTCGATCGCATCCTTGATTTCGTCGTAAATCTGCTGGTAAAGCGGTGCATTTTTGGGCGCAGGCATATCTAATCACTCTTATCGAAATATCGAAATAACTAATACGTATATAACGTCTAGTTTCATATTACCTCATAATGATAAAACGATACACCCTCCCTACCAAAAAGCGACAGCTTCATTTTGGTAAGTTTTATCTGGGCAAACGAGAGCCTCTCGAAAGCAACGGGGCTTTCGGGGGGGCTCGTTCGGATGGGTTGCGCAGGACCGGCAAAATGCCAATACCCTACTTGCCGTCGTCCTGCTGCAGACTGTCCTGTTCGCTGAGGCGCGCCTGCCTGCTGGCCATGCGTGCGGGCTTGTCGGGATCGGGAACGGCCGTGGGCATGGGCTCGTCGACATGACCACCCCACCAGCCGCCCACAAAGTTGAGCGTGTGGAACACATTGATCACGGCGCCGGGATCAACGTCGCACACCAGCTTGATAATGTCCTGACTCTCGTAGGTCGAGACAACGGTGTTCAGCAGGTACATCTTTTCGCGGCTATATCCGCCGACGACCTCGGCGCAGCTAATGCCGTGCTGAAAATGGTTTACGTAGGCAGTCATGACCTCGTCTGCCTTACGCGTCGTGATCTGCAGCGTCACGCGATCGTAGCGACGATAGAAACTGTCGATGGTCTTGGTCGAAATAAACTGGAACACGATGGAATACGCCGCCTTGTCCCAGCCAAACATAAAGCCAAAGATCGCCAGGATAAAGCAGTTGAAACCAAAGATGACGCCCCAGATGGTCTTGCCCGTGTGGTTGGAAACCCACAGCGCGATAAAGTCGGTGCCGCCGGTGGATGCGCCGGATTTAAGTGCGATGGCAGCGCCCAGACCCGAGACCACGCCGCCAAAAATGATGAGCATGATCTTGTCGCCCAAAAATGGAGCGAAGTGAAAGACGTTGAGGAACAGCGACGAGAGCACGACCTGCATCATCGAGAAGATGACGAAGCGCTTGCTAATGCCGCTCCAGCATAGGAGCGCCACGGGGATGTTGAGCGCGAGCATACCGAGCGAAATATCGATGTGAACGCCACCCAGCGAGGTAACGCGATCGAGCAGGACCGCAACGCCGGTAAGACCGCTCGGAAGCAGGTCGGCGGGCTGAATGAACGCCTGGATCAGGAATGTCTGGAGAACGGCGGAAATCGTGACCGCCACGGCAGTAATGGCGCGGCGGACGATGGTAAGGCGGCCGAGCACGAGCACGCGGTCCGTGAGCTGATCGATGGCGTTCGCCACGCGGGCTCCTTTCGAAGGCAAATCTGGTTGTGAGGCATGTCGGCGATTGTAGCACGGAGCATGCGGGGGCGCTTCAATTCACCCTCCCTCGACAACCAAAGCGGGACCAGCAACCCCACGACCAAAGGCCCAAATAACAAGTGAGTAGACTTTACGCGACCTGCAGAGCACACCCAAAACCGCCACCCCTGTGACCTGCGGTTTTACTAGAGCAGATGCGCTTTGTGCTCGTCTTGCACCAAAAAGTCTACTCACTTAGTCCGAATCGAAGCCAAACGGATCCAAATAGATGACAAATTAAGCCAATCCGCAGCAAAAGACGCGTGAATCAGTGCTTCTCGCGGCGGATTGACGCTACAAAGCGGCCAAAATGTCGGTCAGATTATCGATAACGGCATCGGCTCGCGATTGATCGAGGTTGACACCCTCGTGCGGACGCAGCGCCAGGACGCGGGCGCCGGAGCGCTTACCAGCCTCGATGCCCAAAGGCGAATCCTCGATAACCAGGCACTCGGCAGGCTCCACCCCCAGTGCCTCCATGGCACGCAGGTAGATCTCGGGGTCGGGCTTAAACGCACTGCACTCGTGACCGCTGATGGTGTAGTCCAGCACGTCGGGGATACCGGCAATCTCCACCAGCTCGTCGATCAACTCGCGATAGGACGAGCTCGCGATGGCACACTTCACGCCGCGCTCGTGCAGTACGCGCATCACCGGCTCCGTCTGCTCGTTGAGCAGCTCGGCATACGGAACGGGATGGTCCGGGCTATAGACCTGCTTGTACTCCACGCGCAGACGCTCGCGCAGCTCAACATCGTCGGGCACCAGCGCCTCCCAAATGGCCGGCTCGTTAGACCCCGAAAGATCGGGGATCTCGTCAAAGTGGAACCCCTTCTCCTCCATAAACGCCACGCGACGACGGTTGTAGAACCACTCGGTATCGACCAGCACGCCGTCCATGTCAAACAGCACTGCTTTGATCATACGCATCTCCTCCCACCTGCCAAAAAGGGACAGGTTTATTTTGGTGGGTTTTATCTGGGGTTTTGTGGCGCGACGGATACGCCCTCCCCAGAGCAAAAAAGGGGACGGGGCGCAAACCCCATCCCCTCTCAATCAACCCGTAAGGTCTACTTACTTGTGATTAGTAGGAAAGCTTCCACATGTAGCGACGCATGGTCAGCGGGTGCTGACGGGCCTCGGCGATCTGGTTGCCGTACTCGCGCATAACGGCGAGGTGCAGCAGCGGGTTGAAGTAGGTGATGACGCTCGCGGGCACGGCGTCAGCCAGGCCGTAGTCCTTGGAGTCGATCAGAGCGACCTTGGCGCCCATGCGCTCAAGGAAGGTGAGGGCGCGGGCGTCCATCGGACGGGTGGCGCCATCGGACATGAAGAAGACGTAGGGCTTACCCTCGGTGGAAACCTCGAACGGGCCGTGGAAGTACTCGCCGGTGTTGTAGGCGGCGGCGTCGATCCACTGCATCTCGGTGAACAGGAAGGCGGCGTGAGAATAAGCCATCTTCTCGGAGGCACCGGAAGCCATGAAGTAGATCATCTTGTCGTCCTTGAAGTCCTCGGCGAACTTCTTGGCGAGCTTCTTGCAGTGCTGAGCGGCGTTCTCGCAGAGATCGAAGATGTTGGTGAGGCCGGTGATCATGTCCTCGTAGTGGTCATAACCCTCGGTCTGCTGAAGGATCTCGAGAGCAAGAGCGATGGCGTAGCCGGGCTTCTCGCACTTGGCAGCGTAGTTGGCGTGGAAGCCGTGGACGATGACGTGGTCGGCGTCGACGGTCAGAGCGGAGCCAGCCTTGTTGGTGAGGGAGACGACCGGGCAGTTGTGCTTCTTGGCGGTCTTGTTGGCCTCGACGGTCTCGGGCGTGGAGCCACCGAGGGAGCAGGTGATCACGAAGGTGTGCTCGTTGACCCAGGAGGGCGTGTCGTAGTTGAACTCGTTAGCAGTGAAGATCTGAACGTTCAGCTTGTCCGTGTTGTTGGCCAGGAAGTACTTGGCGGGGTACAGGTCGGACATGGAAGCGCCGCAGCCGACGAAGGCGACGCTGTGGATCTCGTGGTTGGACAGGACGTCAGCGACGATCTGCTTAGGGAGGTTAAGGTCGATCTCGTACATCTGACACATTCCTTTCGATTTTTGCGGCGCCACATTGCCGGGCGCACGCAGGGTTACCGTGATTTGGACCGAGTCGCCGGCCCGTTGAGGATGTGACAAAGGGACTGCCCTTTGTCACGTATAGGGATGGAAGCCTGCCTGGGGTATGGGATGCCAGGCAGGCCCCGGGGGAAAGCGGTTGGACGCTTGGTCGCGACTAGGCCAGGATGCCGGCCGCGGAGAGGGCGATGCCGCCCACGATGGCGATCACGAGAAGCCAACCGGTGTTGACGTTCTTCTTGATGAGCCAGTACATAAGGCCGGTGAGGCCAAGGGAGATCATCTGGGGCATCATGCCGTCCAGGATGTCCTGGATCACAACGGTGCCGTCAGCGAACTGCAGCGGGGTGGTGGCGCCGATCAGCGTGGCGATCATGCCGCCCACGGACATAAGACCCACGATGCCGCAGACATACATGAGCTTCTCCATGAGGTCGCCGCCCTGAAGCTTGCTCAGGTACTCGTGGCCGCCCTGATAGCCCATCTTGGCTGCGAACCAAGTGATCAGCACAGCGGGGACGACGGAGATGAGCATGGCCAGGATCGGGCCCATGATGGAGCCCTGCTGAGCCAGCTGAACGCCCAGACCAAAGGCGATAACGCGGATGGTGCCCTGGAAGAAGGAGTCACCGATGCCGGAAAGCGGACCCATGAGGGAGGTCTTGACCGCGTTGATCGAATCGGGATCGAAGTTCTCGGGATCCTTGGCGTACTCCTCCTCCATGGAGGCGGCGAGGCCCAGGATGAAAGCGCTCGTCTGCGGGGTGCAGTTGTAGAACGCCATGTGACGGTGGTAAGCCTCTTTCTTGGCCTCGAGCTGCTTGGGGTCAGACTCGTCGGGATAGAGGCGGTCGAGCGTGGGAACCATGCCGTAGAGGAAGCCCATGTTCATCTGACGCTCGTAGTTCCAAGAGGCCTGGATGGCCCAGGAGCGCCAGAAGAACTGGCTGACCTTCTTGTTCAGGGACACGTCCTTGGTTGCGGTTGCCATAGTGTGTTCCTCCTTAGTCTTCGTCGTCTTCGAGCGGATCGTAGTCGGAATCGACACCGGCGGCTGCATGGGAACCGTTGAACTTGAAGCCCATGAAGACGACAGCCAGGCACACACCGATCAGAGCGACCGCGATGACGGACAGGTTGAGGTAAGCGGCGAGCAGGAAACCGATGAACAGGAACGGAGTCATACCCTTCTTGATCATCATGGTGAGCAGCAGGGCCAAGCCGTAGGCGGTCATGATCTTGGTCGAAACGTTAAGACCAGTGGACAGCCACTCGGGAACCATGTTGACGATGGTCTGGACCAGGTCGGTGCCGACAAAGACGGCGAGGAAGATCGGCAGGAAGTACATGAGAGCGTACAGACCGGAGCCGGCGCAGATGTGCATACGGTAGGCGGTCTTGAACTTTCCGTTATCGATCGCGTTATCTGCCACATGGGTGAGGGCGGCGATGATGGAACGGAACACGATGCCGAGGAGCTGACCCAGGACGGCGACCGGGATGGCGATCGTCATGGCGGTCTCGGCGGAAGCATCGGTCAGGCACGCAAAGGCAGCGGCCACGATGCCGCCCAGGACCATATCGGGCGGAACGGCGGCGCCGACTTGCACCAGGCCCATGGACACGAGCTCGACGGCGGCACCGACGGCAAGGCCGGTGGGCACATCGCCCAGCAGCAGACCGACGAGCGTAGCGCCAACGAGGGGCTGCTCGAAGTTAAGACGACCGAGCAGGCGGGAGTCCCACATGCAGAACACGCCGACGAGGCCGACGAGCACCGCACTGATGAACGTATTCATACCCTTCTCCTTTCAGTCAGGCAAAAGCCTGGTTGATTACAGCTTGGCGTCGATGTCGACGCTCTGATACGTGGGGGTCTGCTGGACGTAGAGCTTGATGCCCATGTCGAGCAGCTGGTTGATATCGGCCTTCTGGGTGGCATCGAGGAAGACGGAGCTGTCCTTGCCGCCGACCTGATCGGCACCGTCGTGGTTGGCGGTGGCGCCCAGGTTGATGGCGTCGAGCTTGTAGCCCTGGCAGAACTGCAGCATCTCGGCAGTGTTGCCAAAGACGAACATAACGCGCTCGCCGAGGGTGTTGAGCTTGTCCATCTTGGCGAGGGCACGCTCGACGGTGAAGACGTTCAGGCGCACGCCCTGGGGCTTGGCCAGCTTAAGAGCACCCTTCTTGATGTCATCGTTGGCGGCAGCGTTGTCGACGACGATGATGCGCTCGGCCTGAACCTTGGTGGTCCAGGTAAAGACGACCTGGCCGTGCAGCAGACGGTAGTCAAGACGTGCGAGGACGATCTTGGCGGGACCGGAGCTGTGACGGGGCGCCTTAGCCTTCTTGGCGGGAGCCGCGGCAGCCTCGACCGGTGCGTTGGGGTTGGTCAGACCGGTGCGGGCCTCGTTGATGAGGGCCGCGAGCTCGGCGCCCTTGACGGGGACGGGGCTCATAGCGAGCGTCAGTGCCAGCGGAATGTTGAAACCGCTGACAACCGTGAACTTCGTGCCGTTCTTGGAAAGCTCGACCATGCTGTTGTTGACCGAGCTGCCGAGCATATCGGTCAGCACATAGACGGTGTCGTCCGCGTTGAACGTGGCGATCATGGCGTCCACCTTGTTGGTGATGGGCTCCTTGTCGTCGCGAGCAAGCGACACGACGTGGACGTTCGACACGTCGCCGAGAACCATCTCGAGCGTGTCTTTGGCGCCTGCGGCCAGGCCGCCATGAGATGCGAGAATGATCTGATTCATCTTGCCTCTTCCTTTTCATTATGGTCATTATAACGTCTTAAACGTTGCTTATATTGCTAATTAGTATAAAGACCGTTCGCGGGTGAAAATCGACCGTTGACGGGTTTAACGTACTCGAAACGTTTGGCTAGGTAGGCCGGCGCTAGCTGGATAACCCCAGGTCAGACCCTGCGCGCAATCCCCTATCGCACGAAGTACCAGGGGCTTTCCTGTACGGTGGGTTCCAGCGCAATGCCGGTGCGTTCCTTAAACAGATCCATGTCCTGAGATTTTTCGGTCCACCACGCGTTGGGCTTAAAGGTCATGCTCTCAATGACATGACCGACAAACACACTGTTGCGCAGCTTGGAGAAGTCGGTGTTCATAATCAGGATGGACGCGAGCACCAGCACGATGCCCAGGACTTTAATCGCGCCGGCGGGCTCGGCGTAGACACCAATGCCCACCAGTACGGTGACGACCGTCTCGAATGACATTACGACGGGAACTTTCGACGTCTCGAGCCCCATGGACAGACCCTGCATATATAAGACATAGGCCACGGCTGTAGGGATGAGTCCAAAACCAAAGAACAGCAGCAGCAGCTGTGGCGACATTGCCGCGGCGACATCTGGCCACGGAGCCGCGATAGCCGCCATAACCGCACCGCCAAAAACAAGGCCCCAAAACGTGACAGCCAGCGGGTGGACCGTCTTGGTTGCTATCCGGCTAAACACCGCGAGCGACGCGCCACAAAAGCCCGCGATCACGCCCGACGTGACGCCCCAAACCGAAAAATGGAAACCGGAAAGGTCGCCATTGGTCACTGCAAGTACACAGCCACCGATATTAAAAGCGATGGCAACGAGCTTGTTGGGAGTCACATCCTCGCGATAAAGCACGCGGCCGAGCATGACGCCAAACACCGGCGAGGTGTAGAGCAGCACCGAGGCCGTGGACATGCCCACCTCGCCCATGCACTCGTAATAAAGCGTGTTAGCGGTGGCGAGGCCGATAATGCCAAGAAGCGCACAGGGAACAAGCTCTTTAGGACTTGCCTTGAACAGTGCCAGGGGACCCGATGCTTTTCCCTCACGATCGCCTCCCTGGCAACCCATGAACGCCAAGACCGGAGCCATTAAGACGGCACCCGACAACAGGCGAAAGGCCGCCATGCTCTGAGACGAAACGCCCATGGCCGAGATGCCGTTTACAAAGATTCCGATGCTGCCCCACATAAGCGCGGCGATCAGCACCAGCACATAGCCCAGATTGCTTTTCTTCAACGCAGCCTCCTCGGTATTGTTTCCAATATGTTTCATACTACGTTATAGTCGTTATATACATTTTTCAAGACACAAATCGGCGAGCGGAAAAATCTGCTCTACCGCTACAACCCATTGGTGCAAGGGGGTCAGGTTCATATGCGCCAACTTGGTGTAAAGTAACCTGTCCCCAATGACTAGGACTGTCCCCAAGTGTCGAACGTCTCCAAGTGCCGCATCTGGGCCAAGGCGACGCCGATGCTTTGGCAACGCCAGCGAAAACCCACCTGAGCGAGCAAGGTGCCTTTCAGCTTCAGCGGCATTGACCTTCTGGTCATGCCGCTGAAGCTGAAAGGCAGATTGCCGCTCAGGTGGGTTTGCAGCGTCGAGCCGTTACGGCGTTTGGTAAAACGCCGTAACTAATAATCCAGCTTCCACATGTAGCGGCGCGTCATGTAGTCCTTGTGAGTAACGGCAGAGAGTGCACGCATATACACGTTGTTGAGGATCGGGGCAAAGATCAGGTGGTTGAAGTACTCGCTCACGCTGTCCTTGATGTCGTTGAGGCCGAGCTCCTTGGCGTCAAGCTGATAGACGCGCTCGCCACCGTACTGGTTGACGAAGCGGATGCCGCGCTCGTCGTTGCAGCGGCTGCGGCCGACGCTGATGAGCTGGAACAGCGAGGTACGCTTGTCCAGGATCTCGAAGGGACCGTGGAAGAAGTCGCAGGTGTTGATGGTGCAGGAGTCAATCTGCAGCATCTCCTGCACGTTGCAGATGCTAAAGACGTAGGCGGCACCAAAGAGCGGACCCTGAGCCATGACGTTGATGCAGGGCTTGTCGGCGTTCTGCTCGGCCCACTTGGCAGCAAGCGGACGGGTGTACTCGACGGCCTTGCGATAGATGGGGTCGACCAAGTCGAACGCGGCCATAGCGGTCTCGTGCTCGGCATAGCCCTCGGTCTGCTGCGTAAGCTCCATGGCGATCATGGTCACGACGGCGGAGTTGGTGCGGCCCATGCAGGACTCGTCGACGGCCAAGCTGTCGTACTGGATCTTGTAGTCGCAGACCTCGGTGAGGCCGGACTCGTCAACATAGATGGCGATGGTGCTGGCGCCGTGGTCCTTGGCGACCTGGGCGGCGACGATGGTCTCCTTGGTGCCGCGCATGGACACGACGACGGCCAGGGTGTTCTCGTTGACGTAGGCCGGGGTTGCGTGCACGAATTCGTTGCTGGTGTAGCTGGAGCTCACGACCTGCGTGGCCTCGTGCTCCATAAAGTATTGAGCAGGGTAGTTGCCGCCATTGGATCCGCCGGCGCCAATCCACACGACGCGCTTGATACCGCCCTTGTCTGCCTTGTCAGCCAAAACCTGGGAGACGACATCCTTAACCTGTTCCTGAGTAGTCATCGTGCATCAGCCTTTCTTCTCGTTTGATGCTCTCGATGGCATACAAGTTACATACATGTTTTGGTTATGTCGACTAGTTGTATGCTATATTTGTCTTAGAAATTTTGCTGGTAAGGTTTTCGATTGTTCGTTACCAGCAGTTTTGTTCTTGTATTGAATACATGCTTGCTTAGTTAGGCATACAAGTTAGATATAGGTTGGCAATATGAGCGTCTCATCTAAAAAGAAACTGGCCCAATACGAGCGCTTGGCGGGCATGCTGCGCGACCGCATCGCCACCGGCACCTACGCACGCGGAGACAAGCTGCCGTCCGAGATGGAGCTCATGGACGAATCGGGGCTGTCGCGCAGCACCGTGCGCCACGCCCTTAAGGTGCTCGTTGATGAGGGCCTGGTGCGCACCGAGCGCGGGCGTGGCGCCTTTGTGGCCGACACGCCCGCGCTCCACGAGAACAACCTGGTGTTTTCGAGCTATACCAAGCAGGTCGAAGGCCAGGGCATGAAGCCCACCACGCGCACCGTGGACTCGGGCTTTGCCAAGGCGGCCGGCAGCATAGCTAAGTTCTTTGACGCCGCCGTGGGCAGCAAGCTCGTCAAACTTGTCCGCCTGCGCTACCTGGACGACGCGCCGCTGTGCCTGGAGACCACCTACCTGCCGCCAAGCTTCGAGACGCTCATCGATCGCGATATTAACGGTTCGCTCTACGCCACGCTGCGACAGGAGTTCCATCGCGCGCCGGCACAGGGACATAAGACCTTTGAGGTGTGCTACGCCTCGCAAAACGAGGCGTTTTTGCTCAACGTTGAGCGCGGGCAGGCGCTGATCCTGATCACCGACTACGTCTACGACACCGACGGCCGCCCGCTCCACGTCTCCAAGCGCATCCAGCGCACCGACCGCGCCAAATACACCGAGCCCATCGGCTAACCTGCCAAAATAAACCTGTCCCTAAATGGTAGGTTTGGGGAGGTCGGGGAACCAGGTTGGTTTGGGTTGGTTGGGTGTGCGCTCAGCCAGGACCAGCTCCATCCAGCACATGTCGTACCAGCGGCCGAACTTTTGGGCGCAGCGGTCGAAGGCGCCCACCAGGCGATATCCCATATGGGCATGGAAATCCTGACTGTTGTGCGTCAGATACTCGTCGTCCTTATCGTGCGGCACGGCAATGAGCGCGCACATGTTGGTGATGCCCATCGCGACCAGGCATTGCTTGAGCGCGTCGTGCAGTTTGCGACCCAGCCCGCCATGGCGCACATCGCGTGCCAGGTAGATCGACGTCTCGACCGACCAGTCGTATGCCTCGCGGCTGTTGAGCTGACTCACATAGGCATAGCCTACCGGACGCCCGTCCAACTCCATCACCAAATACGGATAGCGCTTGAGCGTACGCTCGATGCGCCCGGCGAACTCCTCAACGCTCGGCACCTCGTATTCGCAGGTAATCGCCGTCTCGCGCACATACGGCTCGTAAATGGCAAGCAACTCCGGCGCATCATCGGGCGTCGCCAGGCGAATCGTCGGCTCGGACATCTCGGTCATACAACCCTTCTCCCCCAAAAGCAAAGGCCGCCCTGCGCCAAGCTCAGGCGTAGGGCGGCCCCTTGTCATTACATCAGGCTACAGGACAGCCGCCAACGCGTCGATATCCTCCTGCGTCGTGGCCCAGCTGGTGCAAAAGCGCACCACCGTATGAGTATCGTCGTACTTTTCCCAGTACTCGATCGCCGCATGCTCGCGAATGCGGGCCATATCCTCGTTGGGCAGAATCACGAACTGCTGGTTCGTGGGCGTCTCCAAGAAGAACTGGTAGCCGCGCTCGTGCAGCACACGACGCAGCGCCCGAGCGGTCTCAATCGCCTGGCGACCAATCTCAAAATACAGGCCATCGGTAAAGAGCGCCTCAAACTGGACGCCCGTCAGGCGGCCCTTGGCCAACAGCGCGCCGTGCTGCTTAATGCGCGGAATAGGATGCGCCGGGGCGTGCATGCCACAGAACACCACAGCCTCGCCGCAAAGCGCACCACACTTGGTGCCGCCGATGTAGAACACGTCACACAGCTGCGCCAGCTCGGGCAGGGTAATGTCGCACTCATCGGCCGCCAGCGCATAGGCCAGGCGGGCGCCATCCACAAACAGCGGAATCTCGCGCTTCTGGCACACTGCGTGAATCGCCGCGAGCTCGGCCTTGGAGTACAGCGTGCCGTACTCGGTCGATAGGCTCACGTACACGGCACCCGGAAACACCGTGTGCTCGTAGCTCTCGTTTTCGTAGAACACCTGGATATAGTTCTCGAGGTCCTCGGCGTGCATCTTGCCCTCGTAGCCGGGGATGGTGAGCACCTTGTGGCCGCCAAACTCGATGGCGCCCGCCTCGTGGCAAGCGACGTGGCCAGTCTCGGCAGCAACGACGCCCTCGTACGGCGCAAGCAGCATGTCGATCACCGTCGCGTTAGCCTGCGTGCCGCCCACCAGGAAAAACACGTCGGCGTCAGGCGCCTGGCAGGCCTCGCGAATAAGTTGCTTGGCACGCTCGGTATGCGCATCGGTACCGTAGCCGGGCTGCGGCTCCATATTGGTGTCGACGAGCGCCTGCAGCACTGCCGGGTGTGCGCCGTGGGAATAATCGTTGTTGAACGCGAGCATGGCAATCCTCTCTTACCGGGTATCGGCCAGATGATTCAAACGGAGCTATTGTACGCCGTTGGGATAGGCAATGCGCGCGGCGAGACACTCAAGCGCCAGCACCAGGGCAAAGCCGCAGCTCACGTCGCTCAAAAAGTGTGCGCCGATCACGATGCGGCCAAACGCGACGAGCGCCGCGACCACAGCTGCCGCCCAAAAGATCACGCGGCGACGCGAAGGTTTTTCCTTAAAAGCCGCCGCGGGAAGCCCGGCGAGCATAAGGCCGATCGCCGCATGCGCCGTGTGTCCGCTCGCAAACGACTTGAACCCGTCCTTGATCACGCCGGCGGCGATATAGGTCCACTTGTCGGGATTGCCGATCACCCACCACGGCTGAAACTCGAGCCCCTGCGTCACCTCGATCACGCGCATGCGCGGGCGCGACCACAGCGGCTTGACGATCACGTTGAGGATAATGGCCTGAGCGACCCACACGGCAAGCACCATCAACGCCCAGCGCGTGAGCTCATCGGGCTCGGTCGTGCGCGTGAGGCGATAGATGATAAGGTTGGCAGCGATGACCAGCACAAACGTCAGCACCAGCTGAACGGCAATGAGCTTACCGCTAACCCGCAGGGACGAAACGATCTCGTAGCCGGCCAGGCCAACGTTGATCAGAACGCCCAGCACGGCGAGCCATTTGCTCCCCCTGGAGTCGGGACGCACCGCGCGTACGAGCATAACGCCCGCGACGCTCGCCGTCAGCTCGAACGGCAGCTCGCCGGCGGCCTCGATAAAGCGGCCGTACATGCTGCCGACGTTGAACAGCGCGCTCGAGATCTGATAATCGAAGAAACTGCCCACGCCCAGACAAAGGCACAGGACAACCGCGATAATGGCGACATCTTTCTTATAGATGTATCCGAACATGCTTTCCTTTCGGTCGGGCGAAGGGTCGACCCGCAACGTGGTGGGGCAAAGATAGCTTTGTCCCATAAATACCCTTACAGGTTGAGCATAAGTGAGCGAAAACGTTCCATTTGTGGCAAGGTGGCCCGAAGGAGGAGGGAAGCGTACTTGCGTACGCGACCGACGAGTGAGGGTCAGATTGCCCAAATGGAGCGTTTGCAGCGTCGACCCGTTAGTCGTCGTCGCTGGCACCCAGTTGTTGCAGCAGCATGAGTGCCGCGGCCACGGGGCCGGTGCCGTCGTTGGCGTCGAGACCGCGACCCAGGCCGCTGCCCGCACCGGCGCCTGCCTTGTAGGGTACCGACAGCTTGCGGCTCTTGGGGAAGTTCACCGCGCCATAGCGGGTCTTAAGCTCAAAGGCCACCTTCTTGGGCACGTCAACGCCCAAAAACGTGATGCGGCCGCCACTGAGCGTGACGCTCTCGAGCCCCAGGCGCTCGCCGCGAATGCGGATTCGTGCGCGATTGAACAGGTTGAGTCCCGCCAGCGGCAGCTCGCCATGCGCAGCCTCGGTCTCCTCCTGCACCTCATCGATGCTCTCTAGGTCCTCGGCCGCTGCGAGCTTACGGTACACGAGCACGCGCTGATCCACCGCCGGCAGGTACTCCTCGGACAAGAAGTAGTCGGCCGGCAGGTTAATACCCACGCTCGCCGCCTCCACGCCGGCGTCGTCATCGCCGCGCGCCTCAGCCACGGCCTGGCCCAGCATCTGCGTAAACAGGTCAAAGCCCACGCTCGACAGGTTGCCGTGCTGCTCGGCTCCCATAAGCGAGCCGGCACCGCGAATCTCCAGGTCGCGCATGGCGATGCGCATGCCGCTGCCCAGGTCCTGGAACTCGGAAAGTGCGGTCAGGCGCGCCGTCGCCTCCTCGGTGAGCGGCAGCTCGCCCGGGAACATAAAGTACGCGTAGGCCTGCGTGGCAGAGCGGCCCACACGGCCCTTGAGCTGGTAGAGCTGTGCCAGACCCAGGCGCTGCGAGTCCTCGATGATGAGCGTGTTGGCGGTCGCGTTGTCGATGCCGCTCTCCACGATGGTCGTGGCGATGAGCACGTCGATCTTTTTGGTCGCGAACTCGATCATCACATCCTCGACCTCGCGCGGGCTCATCTTGCCGTGCGCTACGCCCACGCGCGCCTCGGGCGCGGCCTCGTGCACGCGCGCCACGGCGTCGTCGATGGTCTTGACGCGGTTGGACACGTAGTACACCTGACCGCCGCGACCCACCTCCAGGCGAATCGCCGCGCTCACCACGTCGGGGTCGTACTCTCCCACGTGCACGATTACGGGGCGGCGCCCGGTCGGCGGCGTCGTGATCAGGCTCATGTCGCGCACGCCGCTCGTGGCCATCTGCATGGTTCGCGGAATCGGCGTTGCCGAAAGCGTGAGCACGTCAATCTGCTCGCGCAGGTTCTTGAGCTGCTCCTTGTGCTGCACGCCAAAGCGCTGCTCCTCGTCAATGATCACCAGGCCCAGGTTCTTGGGGTTCACATCGGCCGAAAGCAGACGATGCGTGCCGATGAGCACATCAATCGTGCCCTCGGCAAACGCCTTGAGCGCGCGCTTCTGCTGCGCCGGGGTGCGGAAGCGGCTGAGCACTTCGACCTCGAGGCCAAACGGGGCAAAGCGCTCAAAGAACGTCTCGTAGTGCTGCTGGGCCAGAATGGTCGTGGGGCAGAGCACCATGACTTGGCGGCCGGAGTCCACGCACTTAAACGCCGCGCGCAGGGCAACCTCGGTCTTGCCGAAACCCACGTCGCCGCACAGCAGGCGATCCATGGGCTTGGGCGCCTCCATGTCGGCCTTGATGTCGGCGATGGCCTCCAGCTGGTCGCGCGTCTCGTCGTAAGGGAAGCTCTGCTCCATCTCGATCTGCTCGGGCGTGTCGGGCGGGCAGGCGATACCGGTAATCGACGAGCGGCGCGTATACAGATCGACCAAGTCAAACGCCAGCTTTTTGGCGTTCTTGCGCGCCTTGTTGGTGGCACGCGTCCAGTCGGCGGTGTTGAGCCTGGTCAGGCGCGGCTTGTCGCCGTCAGGACCGACGTATCGCGTGATGCGGTCGACCTGCTCCAACGGCACGTAGAGCTTGTCACCGTCGGCATATTCCAGCAAAAAGTAGTCGCGTTCCTTGCCGCCCACTTCCTGGCGCGCAATCTCGCTAAAGAGCGCGATGCCGTGGGTGGCATGCACCACGTAGTCGCCCGGCTTAAACGGGAACGTGATCTGCGTAATGTCAACCTTGCGGCGGCTGCGCGCGCGGTTGGCATCCATGCGGGCATTGAGGTCGGCGATCGAGAACACGGCCAGGTTGGCATCGGGCACCACCACGCCCTGCGGCAGAGCGGCATCGACAAAGGTCACGCGTCCGCGCGAGATAGTAGGCACGGCGGCGCCGGCGGCTGCCTGGGCGGCACCTGCCTCGAGCGAGCGGGCGTTGAGCGCATCGGCCTTGCGCTCGCGAATGGAAGCGTGGGCCTCCTGGCGGGCGGTGCGATCGGCAGAATCCGCCGCTGCCACGCGCACGCGGTCGCCGATAGCGCCGACATTTTCGGGCGCCGCGGTCAGCGACTCCTCAAAGGTAATGCCCTCGTCGCCAAAGGTGAGCTCCATCGACTCGCGCGCACCGCGGTCGGGAATGGCAAACACGCAGGCGTAGCGCTTGCCCACGACTTCCTGAATGCGCGTCATAAAGCGATTGTCCGAGCCCGCAATGGCCGGCTGCTCAATCTTGAGCTCCGCCGTCACCGCGCCGCCGGCACGGATCAGGCTCACGTAGTTCAGGCGCTGCTGGGCACCAAAATCGAGCTGCTGGGCACGTACATACAGGCCATCCAGCCGGTCAATCCCTGCCTCGCCAGCACGCGCCTCGATATCCTCGTAGGCACGCAGGCAATCGTCGAACAGCGAGCGCGGCTCGGACAGCACCACGAGCGCCTTGCCGCTCACGTGCGCCAGCGGGCTCACGGTCTGGCCGTACATTACCGGCAAAAAGCGGTCGAGCTCGGGTGTAACGATGCGCGCATCCACCATCTCGAGCAATGCGGCCAGCTTGCTGTCGTCCTGGCTGGCGCGATAGAGCGCCACATGCATGTTGTGGACGGCCTCGTCGGTAAGCGCCAGCTCACGGCAGGGGAAGATCTCGATACTGTCCTCGTTACCGATGGTCTGCCCCGTGGAGCTCACCATGCGGCGTATGCGATCGATCTCGTCGCCAAAGAACTCAATGCGCACGGGCGCTTTTTCCTGCGCGGGAAACACCTCGACGGTGTCGCCGTGCACGCGAAACAGACCGGGCGCGTCGGCGGCGCCGGCATTGGTGTAGCCCATGCCCACTAGGCGCTGCGGCACCTCATCAAAAGGAATCTCCTCGCCCACCGCAAAGGTCGTGGACTCCCAATAGCGGCTCTCGACCGGCGGCACGCAGCGCAGCAGCGCGCGGGCCGAGGCAACCATGATGCAGTTGTCCCCGCGCACGATGCGCCCCAGAGCCTCGCAGCGCTGCGCCACCACGGCATCGTCGGGCGCCTGCTCGCGCCACGGATAGTCCTTGCGCTCGGGAAAACGGCACACGTGCGCCAGCCCCACGTAGGCGGCAAGGCTGCGCGCGGCGCGATCGGCCGCATCCTCGCCACTCACAATGTAGACCGTCGGGCGCGGACGGCGCGCAAACTGGGCGGCCGCCATAAGCGTGCGGCCCGACTGCGACACGGCCAGCGTCACGTCCTCGCCGGCATCGAGTCCGGCCTCGACGGTCTGCAGCGCCTCGGCAGTGTAGAGCTGCGCGGCTATACGGTGAATGAGCATGCTGTTCCTCCGGCATCGCAACGCCAAAAGCCCGCCGGGGCAAGCTCGGCGGGTCGTACGTCAAATACATTGTCTGTCATGGTAGCGCATGGAGAGGACTCCGGCTCAAGGGCAAACCCAGCCCCGCAAAAAACGCCAGACGAAAATGCGTTCCGCCCTACCCCGCTACGCGCACGCTGGGGCACAAATCTGCCAGCGGACACTCGTCACACTTGGGTTTGCGGGCATCACAGATCTCGCGACCGAAGGTGATCCACTGATGGTTGACCGACTCCCAATACTCGTGCGGCAAAATCTTGAGCAAATCCTGCTCGGTCTTGAGCGGCTCCTTGGCATGCGTCTTGGGACTCAGCATCAGGCGGTGCGCAATGCGGTTGACGTGCGTGTCCACCGCAATGCCCTCCACGATGCCATACCCCACGTTGAGCACGATGTTCGCCGTCTTGCGTCCCACGCCCGGCAGCTTCACGAGTTCCTTCATGTCGGCCGGCACCTCGCCGCCATAGTCGGCGACGATCATCTGCGCGGCCTCGACGGCATGCTTGGCTTTGCTCTTGTAGAAGCCGAGTGACTTGATGGTGCCCGCCACGTCAGCCACGCTCGCCCCGGCCATGGCCTCGGGCGTGGGCCACTGGGCAAACAGCTTCGGCGTCACCTTGTTGACCTGCGCGTCGGTCGTTTGCGCCGAGAGCAGCACCGCAATCAGCAGGCGGAAGGGATTCTCGTGGTCCAAAAAGCACTCGACCGGGCCATAGCGACGGTTGAGGCGCTCACACACCTCAACGGCGCGCTCTCGTTTGGCGGCATTGGTCTCGCGTGGCATAACGACTCCTCGGCTCAACGGCACAATAAACTTATGGACACAATTGTCCCACGTCCGAGACGCTTACGCCTCCAAGAATGCGCCGGTCTGACGGCTCCACAGGCTCGCATACTCGCCACCCGCCTCGACGAGCTGCGCATGCGTGCCGTCCTCGACGATCTCGCCATCGGCCAGCACCACAATGCGGTCGAGCGCCGCCACGGTGGACAGGCGGTGCGCCACCACAATGGAGGTGCGTCCACGCATCAGGTTTTCGAGCGCCTCCTGCACCAGCGCCTCGGACTCGCTGTCGAGAGCAGAGGTCGCCTCGTCGAGCACTAGAATCGGCGCGTCGGTTAGGATGGCACGGGCGATGGCCACGCGCTGACGCTGGCCGCCCGAGAGCTTGACGCCGCGCTCGCCCACCATGGTGTCAAAGCCACGAGGCAAGCGGTCGATAAACTCCAGGGCGTTGGCCAGGCGCGCGGCCTCGCGAATCTGCTCATCAGTGGCGTCGGGACGACCGTAGGCAATGTTTTCGCGAATGGAGCGGTGGAACAGCAGCGCCTCCTGCGGCACGTAGGCAACCTGGCGGCGCAGGCTCTGCTGCGTGCAGCGCGAGACGTCCTGGCCGTCCACGAGCACGCGGCCGCCCTGTACATCGTCCAGGCGCAACAACAGCTTGGTGAGCGTCGTCTTGCCCGAGCCCGATTTGCCCACCAGGCCCACGCGCTGGCCCGCCGCCACATGAAGTGTCAGGTCATCGAACACGCTCTCGCCCGCCGCAGCGTCACGGTACGCAAAGCTCAGCTGCTCAAAATCAATCGCGCCCTCGGTCACTTTGAGCTCGGGGGCGTCCGGGTCATCTGCCACCAAACGTGGCTCGTCCAGCACGCGCGTCATCTCGGCCGCATCGCCGAGCGCGCGGTTGATGCGCTGCATCATGGAGCTTACGTAGTTCAGGCGCATGGTGAGGTTATAGGTGTAGGTAAAGATCATGACGAGCGAGCCGGCCGAGATGCCAAACCACGCGTTGCCGCCCGCCACGAATACGCTCACCACGGCCATGGTGATGACGATAAGACCCGAGGTCGTAAAGTTGCGCTGCATCATGGCGTGCATCGAGACCGTCTCGGCATCGCGCGCGGCACGATCAGCGGCGTCGAACAGATCACGTTCAAAGTCCTCGCGCCCGCAGGTCTTGACGGCCAAGATGTTCGTGACCGCGTCGGAGAGCACGCCCGAGAGCTTGTTCTGCGCGGCGGACGTCGCGGCCGAAAGCGGCATGATGCGCTTGTACATAAGCCAGACAAACGCGATGTAGACGGCCATGATGCACACCAGGATCACGGTAAACGTCGGCACCACCGGGGCGAGCGCCGCCACCGTGCAGATGACCGAGGTGATGGTGGGGACGAGCGAATACACCGTCACGTCGACCAGACCCGTGTAGCCGCTCATAAAACGGCTCGTCTGGCTCACGAGCGATCCGCCAAAGCGGCTGGTGTGAAATGTCATGGATTGATTGGAGAGCGTGTCGAAGCACAGGCGCGCCAGGTGATAGTTGCCCGCAATCTCGAGCTTGTAGACGGTGTAGTCCTGCAGCTTGGAGAGGATTTGGCCCACCAGGTTAACGAGTACGAGCGCCAGGATATAGGGGCCGAAGACCTCAAACACCTGATCACCCGCCACGGGACCGGCTTGAACGCGGTCGACAATGAGGGCCATCACATAGGTATTGGCAAACGTCAGCAAAAAGATGTAGCCCGCCGACGAGAACACCGAGAGAAAGACAATCAGCGGCTGCGTGCGCGTGACACCCCAAAACCGCTGCAGCGTGCGGCGCACGGTGGAGCGTTTCAGCGGACTGGTGTTTCTCTGAGACATGGGCTTCCTTTCGCGTCTGATAGGGCGAAACGCCATTGTTGCACACTAAAGCGCACTTCAGGCAAGCGCGATGTGAAAGGCAGCGGGGTGCCCGCGTTTGCGCCGGTGCCCCGCTGCCTTGTTGCAATTAGTCCTCGTCTTCTTGGTCTGTGGAAAGGCCCGCGGGCGTGAGTCCCAAGATCTCATCGGCTTGGTCGGCGTCTTCCAGCGCGTCGATATCCTTGAGTTTGCGCTCCATGACGTTGGTGCGCGTGGTGATAATGCCCTCGACCGTTTTACCCGCGGTCTCGATCTGCTGCTGGGCGCGGCGCAGCGCCTTTTGATAGCGCGGCAGCTCGGCCTTGACGGCGGAGAGCACTCGCAGTACATCGTCGGTGCGTTTTTGCAGCCTAAACGTCTGGTAGCTCATCTGCAGGCTGTTGAGAATGGCCGCCATGGTGCTGGGGCCGGCAACGTTGACGTGATAGTCGCGGCCCAGGGTCTCGATAAGCCCGGAGCGGCTGACGACCTCGGCGTACAGCCCTTCAAACGGCACGAACATGATGCCAAAGTTGGTCGTTGCCGGCACACTCAGGTACTTTTCGCAAATATCCTTTGCCTCGCGCTTGACCATGGTGTCGAGCGTCTTGCGCGCAGCCGCCACGGTCTCCGCATCGCCCGACTCCTGCGCGTCGAGCAAGTGCTCGTACGCGTCGCCCGGGAATTTGGAGTCGATCGGCAGCAGCACGGGATCGCCCTCGTCCACCGGCAGCTTGACGGCAAACTCAACGCGCTCCGAGGCGCCGGGCTTGGTGGCGACGTTTTCCAGATACTGGTCGGGCGTAAGGATGTCCGCCAGAATTGCACCCAGCTGCACCTCGCCCAAAATGCCACGCGCCTTCACGTTGCCCAGCACGCGCTTAAGGTCGCCCACGCCGGTGGCGATGGACTGCATGTCGCCCAGGCCCTTGTACACGGCCTCGAGCTGGTCGCTCACCTGCTTAAACGATGCCGACAGTCGGTCGTTGAGCGTGCGGGAGAGCTTCTCGTCCACCGTCGCACGCATTTGATCGAGCTGCACGTTGTTGTCTTTGCGGATGGCGCCCAGCTGAGCATCGACCGTTTCGCGCACCTTGTCCAGGCGATGCTCGATACCCTCGCGGTTGGCACCGAGCTGTTGGGCCGTCTCGCGGCGCAGGTCATCCATCCGGTCACCAGCTTGCGAAAACTCACGTGCGATGGTCAGGTAACGTTGCTGCTCCACGGCCGCATCTGTCGTCTGCTGCTGCGCGATGGCATTGGCCGTGCGGCGAGTTTCGGCCAGCGCGACGTTCAGGGCATCGAGCGCGTTGTTGGCCTGCTCGAGTGCTGCCAGCGTTTCCGCGCTACTGTCGCCACGCTCCCGCAACTCGGCACGCAGGCTCTTGAGCTGGAGGGCGCAAGCCACAGCAACCCCCACCGCCACCAAGGCGATCACAACAAGCACAATATCAATAGCAGACATAAACTCCGCCCAACAAACCCAATCGAGCACCAATCAAAACCGCGATCAATCTTACCCCGCCATACGCACCGGGCGCCCGGCCCCTTCTTGGGCGCCCCTCTCCTCCGCATATTCCATAATGCGGCGCGCCGTCTCCCTGCTCACCTTTGAGTCATCACCGGCTAAATATGCGTACACGTTTCCCTTATTCAGATTCAAATCGCGGCAGAGACCGTAGCGCGTTACACCCGATTCCTCTAGCGCTCCCAACGTTCTTTTTCGCATCAGGGCGTTGATTCTTCTGTCCGCCACTGGCTTTTCCTTCACCGCTCTATACGCACGCCAAACGTTGGCATAACGATTAGGAAGTTTGTCCTCGGCGCATAGAGATGCCAGGCTACCCGTTTGGGCGTACAAGGACAAAACGCCTCGGTAACCCTCTTCCATCCACGAACCCTCGGATAAGCCCAGAACGTATTCGGCTTTACCCTGTGCCAAAGCGAGCAAAAACAGGGGCTCCGCCACGCGCGGCGCAACCGTCGTCGCTTGCTTAACCAGTTTTCTAAAACTGAGCGACTGCTGTCCGGATAGCTCTCGGCAATAGCCTTTTAAGAATCCCTCAAAGGTCAGATTCAACCGAGCACCTCCTTTTTGTATTGCCTGTATGCACAGACCATCTCTTGATAACTCCGCTCCGAAGGCGACGACGCCAGATCCTCCAAGGATGTCGTTAAGTACCTTAACATGGCATTTTCTATTATTATTCATCATCAATAATACTATTCAGTCGCATGACAGGATTCCCAGGATGCGAGGATTCTACTCATGGCGATAATCCCTACACCCCAGAAGTCCTAACGTGACAAACGCTAACTCTCCCAGCCGGCGCGAATGGTTGCTACGACATCGCCTAGGCGCTGGCCCAGGGCCGCTAGATGCTGGAGCACCTCATTGGGCGAGGCACCGTTGAGAATGCACGTGAGGGCATATGAGGCCAAGAAGATTGCCGCAAGTCCTAGCGGAATGAGCACGATCATCGCCAATGTGCGCAGGCGCTGGCCCACGCGGCGACGACGCGCACGACGCTTGTCGAACGCGAGCTCCTGCGCATATGAATCTTGCTGTACGGAATAGGCCTCTGGTGCCGATTCGCACCCGGGCACGGCTGCAGGTACAGCAGCGGGCACGACGTTTTGCACGGGCGCCTGGTTGGCAACCCCTTGCATTTGCATCTCTATAAGCCGCCGCTGCTGCCGCAGCATACGCTCGGCTTGTTGCTGTGGGGTCTCAAGAAACAGGTCCATGTTGGCCTCCAAAATCGGAGCGTTCGACGCTTACGACCAGCATCCCGCACCGCCATGACCGCGACAACGCAATCGCCGGCAATAGCCACAAAGTTTCTTTTGCTCAAAAGCTGTCGAAAAGCTCAACAACTCCCCTACCAGCACTTTCTCTGAGCTTTTTTCGCCAGCAATCTTTTGGCCTTCCACCCTTACGCCAACTGACCAAAATCTAACCAAAAGCTTGACGAAAATTGTGGAGACCGGGACCCCACACAAAAAGTGCCGCCCCAAAGGGCGGCACACAAACTTATTATCAGCTTTTCTGTAACGAGCACGCGACGACTCAACGCCGGAGCGCAGGGCGGGAAACCTTTGCCTCGCGCGACCCTGCGAAGCCGTGAGCGAGAGGGAAAGGTTTCCCCGCCCTGCGCTCCGTGGTCGGTGAGGACAGACTACATGCCTGCGAGACCTCGGGCGGCGGTGGCGCACATAAACGCCAAGGCTAGAATCACGAGCGAGCCCGCGATGTCTGCCAGCACGCCCATTGCACGGCGTTCAAACAACCAGCTCTCAAAGTGCGGGGCGACGTTGCGCCAAACACGCCACAGCAAGATGCCCATACCGATGACGCCCGGGATATTGAGCAGTAGGATCTCGGAGCACAAAAGACCGATCAGGTTACCGGCGGCAAAGCCCGCATCACCCTCGCAGTATTTGCGGTAGACCATATACAGCATGTACGCCACAAACGGCTGCAAGCACGCAGAAATAAACGAGACCACCATCGAGGGGTCCTGCGAAAAGACCTCGGTGAGTTTATCGACACTCGTGGCGTCCTTCGAAGCCAAGAATAAACCGATAACCACAAGGGGCACCACGCCCAAAATTACCTCGACCAGAGTAAACAACTTGGCAGTCAAATCCTCACTAGCCGAATTCAAATGAGGCGCCCACTCAGGATGAGCATGCGCGCCGACTTTCTTGTCCTTCTCGGCACGATCGGCCTTTTTACCCTCGGCAACCCGATGACCAGGATCCTTGCGAGTTCCCGCCGCAGCAACCCGAGCTCGAGACTTCTTGCCCATAAAAACACCCCATCAGGTAGTAGATAAACTAAAAGTCGCTACCCAGTGTACCCCCTAAACAACGGCGCCGCCCCAACCCGGAGCAAGCCCCGTCAACCAAATGGCCGCAACCCAATCCCTATACAAAACGTGCCGCCCAAAAGGGGCGGCACACAAACTTCTAATCAGCTTTTCTGTAGCGAGCACGCGACGACCCAAAGCGGGCCGGGAGGGCGGGATTACCTTCCCTCAACGCGACCCTGCGGAGCCGTGAGCGGGGAGGGAAGGTAATCCCGCCCTCCCGGCCCAGCTCATGCCAGCACCAAGCGCTAGTAGTTCACCACCTGCTCCTCAAAGTACGCCTTGGGGTGGTTACACACCGGGCACACCTCGGGCGCCTCAGCACCAACGTGCAGGTGCCCGCAGTTCAGGCACTTCCACACCTTTACGCCCTCACGCTCAAACACCTCGCCCGACTCGATGCGCTCGACGAGTTTGTTGTAGCGCTCCTCGTGGGCCTTCTCGACGGCGGCGACGCCACGGAACTTCTCGGCGATCTCGGCAAAGCCCTCCTCCTCGGCGGTCTTGGCGAACTCGTCGTACATCGTGGTCCACTCGTAGTTCTCGCCCGCGGCGGCGTCGCGCAGGTTGTCCAGAGTGCCCGGAACGGCGCCGTCGTGCAGATACTTAAACCACAGCTTGGCGTGCTCGGACTCGTTGCCCGCCGTCTCGGCAAAGATATTCGAGATCTGAACGTAGCCATCCTTCTTGGCCTTAGATGCGTAGTAGCGATACTTGGTGTGTGCCTGGGACTCACCGGCAAAAGCGGTCTCGAGGTTCTTCTTGGTTTGGGAATTCTCAAAATCCATAGGTGTACTTCCCTTCAACACGTGCCGCCCATAGGCTTTGAGCGACCTTGTCTTTAGGATGCCCTCAAGCCGCGAATTTAAACCTTACAATCCTGTTCTTCAGATTTGCGTAGACTACACGCTCAGCCAGCGATCGCCCTCAACCCGACAAAATCCCTCGCGCTCCAGATCGGCAAGGATACCCGCGACAAGTTCGCATTCAACCGGTTTACGTCCCGCCGCCGCCTCCATTTCGTTGACGCCCGCCACGGCCTCGGCAAGTGTTATCCCCGCCGGCTGTCCACCGCGCGCCGCCAGCAGCATGCGCACGATGTGGGCGCGCTTTTGGCGGCGCGAGCCCTCAAACTTGGACTGACGGCTATAGCCAGCCGAGCGCCTGGACGGATTGGGAAGTGTCTTCTTAAGATACGCGCCGTAATCCAGCAGCGCGTAATACCACGCGCGCGGCGTGTCGGCATCGTCGAGCGGCGCGGCAAAGGGGGCAATCTCGTCCACAGCCGTGCCGGGAGCCGCCGGGCAGGCAGCCTGAATGAGCGGTACCAGCTCGCGATCGGGAACAGCCGGCACATCGGGGAAGAAGTGGTGCAGAAAGACCGTTCGTACGTTGGTCTCTAGGTACACGCCCGGAAGATCGAACGCAAACGATCGGATGCCCTGCGCCGTCGCGGGGCCAATACCGGGCAGGGCGACCAGGTCGCGCGTCTCACGCGGAAACTCCCCACCCCAGTCTTCCACAACACACTGAGCGGCCCTGTGAAGCGCCAGAGCGCGTCGGTTGTAGCCCATACCCTGCCAGGCATCCAAAACATCCGAGGGCGCGGCCTGTGCGAGCGCCTGCACGGTCGGAAAACGATCGAGCCATGTGGGCATGCGCGTCTCCACGCGCGGCACCTGCGTTTGCTGCAACATAACCTCGGAGAGCCAAATGATGTAGGGGTCGCGCGTGCGGCGCCACGGAAGGTCGCGATAACGCAGGACCCCTTCCGCACGAATCATCGAACGAAAGGGGTCCTGAATCATAGCTATGCTCCTTATGCGGCGCTATTCCTCCCGGCAAGCGCACGTACAGGTGGCGTACTCGGGAAACGCATCGCGATCGGCGAATTTGGGATCGACGGCCGGGAACTGGCGGCGAGCGACGATATCGCCCAACGAAACGGAATCGAGGTAATCGCGCATCAACGCCTGAGCTCCGGCCCACAGGGGATGATAGCAGCACGTGCCCATACGCGCACAGTCTCCGTCGGGGGCCGTGCAATCGTTCATAACCATGGGGCCCTGAACGGCTTCTACGACCTGACGGATAGTAACGTCGTCCGGGCTGACCTTAAGGCGCATACCGCCGTGGACTCCACGCAGGCTCTCCACAATACCGGCCTGGACCAAGCCGTGCTGGATCGAGCGAGCAAACGAATACGGCACATTGACCTCTTCGGCAGCGGTGCGAACAGAAAGCAAACGCTCCGGCTCCTCGGCAAGCATCGCCAACATGCGCAGGGCATAATCAGTCTTCCTCGATATGTCCATTTTCCCCTTTCAAGGAATACGAACAGCTCGAACGAGCTCCGGGGCCGAGCTTGTGTCGAGACACCAATGACCGCTATGACATCCAAATGGTAAATCGGATATCCACTGAATGCCGCGCTTGGAGCGAAATGCATCAGATACGGCCTACAGTGCAGTTTAGTATAACCTAACCCCCTGTCTCGTTGAACGGGTGTTGCGCAACAAACCTCTTGTTTAAACAGATATACTTATTTGCTTTTACTTGCGCCCTCGAGGGCGTGGGGATTCCGATCAAAGAAGCGTCAGAGTGATCATTCCGACACAGTGGCCTATTAAACGCAAAAAGCCACGTCCGAAGACGTGGCTTTAATTGCGTTGGCGGGAAGTACGGGGCTCGAACCCGCGACCTCCGACGTGACAGGCCGGCGCTCTAACCAAACTGAGCTAACTCCCCAGGCAGTCGTTCGCGTTTGTTTCCGCTCGCGTGCGCTGCGGGGATTAGTATACACAGAAGTCTGTCCGGTGCGCAACAACTTTTTTGAAAAAATTTTTGGGCCTGTCCGGGAGGGTCTCCGGGGCCGGCTGGCGCGGGTTAAGTTTGCTGCTCTACAGTCCTGCGCAAGACGGAAAGCACATTAAGTGCTT
>NZ_JADNOH010000041.1 GCF_015557435.1 Collinsella aerofaciens | reverse complement strand
GCAGCAGGGGCTCTCAATGTTTTTATGTCCTGCTCATATCGTCTCTGCCGGCAGTTTAGGAACGTCCCTAACTGCCGGCTCGGGAACGACAAAGCGCTAGTTCACTTCGACGGGCTTGGCGCCGGGATAGCGCTCCTCAAAGTCTAAGCGATACTTATTGTCATTGGTGCCCGCCACGTTGTCGCGTGACAGCGGCGCCACGATCTCATTCTTGTGGTCCGCAGGCTTGGCGTATTTCAGGCTGATCTCCCAGGCATCACAGATTGCGTCAATGCGGTGATCCAGGTCGTCGTACAGGGCGATGATGTCCTTCCAGGAGCTGTAGTTCTTGGAGCTCGTCGGGACGTCTAGGTCCTCGACGATGTCGTAATACTGCTCGATGGTGTCCTCCGTGCGCTCGGCGACGTCGGCGAGATTTTGACGGGTGGTTCGATCCTCTTCCAGATAGCTGCCGTTGAAGTTCTGCGCGCAGCCACGGACGTAGTTGTCGAGATCTTCGAGCAAGTCGTAGTATTCGCTCAGTCGGCGGTAGAGGTTCTGCTCGGAGAGCGTTGCTTCGCCGCCATCCTCGTCGTCATCGTCATCATCGTCGTACAGGCTGTTGGGATCGCCGAGAGGCTTTAGGTCATCGTCGTCGACGTCATGGTGCAGCTTAGCTACCTCGGCAGTCGTCTGCGTGGCGGCGTTGTCGAAAGGCTTGATCACAAAGAAAACGACCAGGGCGATGATGATTGCCACCAGCACAACGATAACGGCGATAAGCGGCCCGGTGCCGCTCTTTTTGGGGGCGGGGGTCTGTGGCGAAGCGGGCGCGTATGCGGGAGCCGGCTCCTGTTGGGACGAGCCGCTCGCGACGGGTATGCGCTGCGTGGTCTCGACGGCCGCGGGGCCTGCGGCGGGGTCGGGGCGATAGGCGAGGGGGTCGTCCGCCTTGGCTTGCGGCGTATCGAGGGAACCGGTCTGCTCGAAAGCGGGCTGGCTATCGCTCGCGGCTGTTTGCTCAACGGGTGCACCGCACGAGGTGCAGAACTTGGCATTATCTGCAAGAAGCTTGCCGCACGAGGCGCAATACCGAGACATTGCCACTCCTTTCGCCACATTTCAATGCAATACGACGATTATACCCAGCGTCCAAAATTCTCCATCATAAGTTGCGGTGAAATAGGGACTGTTTGGCGGTCTCAGAGCTTCAATCAGTCCCTATTTCACCGCAACTTCGGGGATGCCTCGATGGCTAGGTTGTGGGGGTCATTGGGGACGTTCTTAAACGACTAGTCATTCAAGAACGTCCCCAATGACTAGGTGGGGTTTGGGACGCGCCTGCCCCTGGGGTATCATGGCTTGGTTGCTATAACTCGCATTTACGCGCCTTGTAGGAAGGGGCTGCGCCCATGGCTTTTGAGCCCGCTCAACATAGCTTCATTACGCTCGAGGGTGTCGATGGCGCCGGTAAATCTACGCAGGCGCGCCTGCTTGCCCGTGCGCTCGACCTTGCCGGCTACCAGGTTGTGACCCTGCGCGAGCCGGGCGGTACCGCCATCAGCGAAAAGATCCGTGCTCTGCTGCTCGACTCCGCCAATACGGCGATGGGCGACACCTGCGAGTTGTTGCTCTACGAGGCCGCGCGCGCCCAGTTGGTGCACGAGGTCATCGCGCCTGCCCTTGCTGCCGGCAAGGTGGTCCTGTGCGACCGCTTCTACGATTCCACAACTTGCTATCAGGCGTTTGCCGATGGCCTCGATCGCCAGATAGTGCGCGATGCCAACAACCTGGCCGTCGCGGGGACGCACCCGGCGCTCACGCTCGTCTATCACATCACGCCCGAGCAGGCGGCGCTGCGCATGGCAGCCCGTGGCGCGGCAGATCGCATGGAGGCTAAGGGCATGGCCTTCCAAGAGCGTGTCTACC
The DNA here is from genome assembly GCF_015557435.1 of Collinsella aerofaciens. Lineage (GTDB taxonomy): Bacteria > Actinomycetota > Coriobacteriia > Coriobacteriales > Coriobacteriaceae > Collinsella > Collinsella aerofaciens_Z. The sequence goes on along the minus strand of NZ_JADNOH010000041.1, from coordinate 55,805 downwards.
AGGGATTTTGCGCCATCGCCGCCGAGGAACCAAACCGCGTAAAGCTCATCGACGCGACCGCGTCCATCGAGGACGTCTTCGCGCGGACGGTCGAGCAGGTTCGCGTCTACGGCCTCGACATTTCCCAGGACGCCGTCACCGCCGCGCTTGCCCAGGAGGCCGAGTAACATGGCCCCCGCTCAGACAAGCCTGCTGGCCAAGCTTGACACCCAAGAGCGCGTGCGCGACTTTTTGACCAATGCCGTCGCCAGCGGTCGCGCATCGCACGCCTACCTGTTTTTGGGCGCGCCCGGCGCGGGCAAGCTCGACGCCGCGTGGGCGCTCGCCCAAGCCTTCCTGTGCGAGCAGGATGGCTGCGGCTCATGCGATAGCTGCGTGCGCGTCGCCCGCCATACGCACCCCGACGTGCACTATTACACGCCCGAGAGCGCCACGGGCTACCTCATCGCCCAGACCCGCGAGCTGCTCGATGACGTGCCTCTGGCGCCCATCCGTGCCAAGGCCAAGGTCTACATCATCGACCGTGCCGAGCAACTGCGCGCCAACACCGCCAACGCGCTGCTCAAGACACTCGAGGAGCCGCCCGAGGGCGTTATGTTCATCCTGCTGGGCACCTCGGCAGACGTGATGTTGCCCACCATCGTGAGCCGCTGCCAGTGCGTGCCGTTTCGGCTGGTATCGCCCGCCGTCGCCGCGCAGGCCGTGAGCCGCGCCACCGGTCAGGACCCTGCGCGTTGCCGCATGGCCGTCGCCGTGGCGGGAAGCCCCACGCGTGGCATCGAGTTCCTCAAGAGCGCCGAGCGCCAGGACGCCCGCCGTCAGATGGTTCGCGCCATCGATTCGCTTATCGCCGCCGACGAGGCCGACGTGCTCAGCCGCGCCAAGTCACTCATCGTCGCCGTTAAGGCGCCGCTCGCCGAGGTCAAGTCCACACAGGAAAAGGTGCTCGAGCAAAACGCCGACTACCTGTCGCGTGGAGCATTGAAGCAGCTTGAGGACCGCAACAAGCGCGAACTCAACGCGCGCGAGCGTTCGGGTATCATGGAAGCGCTGGCGAGCGCGCGGACGCTCATGCGCGACGTGCTGCTGACGCTTCAGGACGAGGCAGCCGACGTGGTGAACGAAGACGTGCGCGACGCGATCGGTCGGCTTGCCGCCGCGACCAATGTTGCGGGTGCCACGCGGGCGCTCGAGGCAGTCGCGACCGCCGAGCGCAACATCGCCAGAAACGTTACTCCCCAGCTGGCCATCGAGGTCATGCTGTTCGATATCAGGAAGGCACTGAAATGCCGTTAGTCGTACCCGTTAAGTTTACCTACGCCTCGCGCGACCTGTGGTTCGACCCGCAGGATCTGGATATCCTCGAGGCAGACTACGCTATCTGCTCCACCGAGCGCGGAACCGAGATCGGCCTGGTTACGGCCGATCCCTTCGAGGTGCCGCAGGACGAGATCGGTCAGCCGCTCAAGCCCGTGCTGCGCGTGGCGAGCGACATCGACCTGCAGCTTGCCGATGATCTGGCCATCCAAGGCGACGAGGCCATGGTCGATTTTCGTCGCCTGGTCAAGGAGCTCGACCTCGAGATGAAGCCGGTCGGCGTCGAGTACCTGTTTGGCGGCGAGAAGGCCGTGTTCTACTTTGCGGCCGAGGAGCGCGTCGATTTTCGTCAGCTCGTCAAGGACCTGTCCTCGACGCTGCACATTCGCGTCGACATGCGCCAGATCGGCGTGCGCGACGAGACCCGCCTGGTGGGCGGCTATGCCCAATGCGGACAGGAGCTCTGCTGCACGCGCTTTGGCGGACAGTTTGAGCCCGTCTCGATTCGCATGGCAAAAGAGCAGGACCTACCGCTCAACTCGTCCAAGATCAGCGGCGTATGCGGCCGCCTGATGTGCTGCCTGCGCTATGAGTTCGAGGCGTACAAGGACTTTAAGAGCCGTGCGCCCAAAAAGAAGACGCTCATCGATACGCCGCTTGGCAAGGCGCGTATTCAGGAGTATGACACGCCGCGTGAGCAGCTGGTGCTGCGCCTGGAGAACGGTAAAGTCTTTAAGGTCAACCTGGCCGATATGACGTGCTCGGAGGGCTGCAAAAAGAAGGCCGCCGAGCAGGGCTGCAGCTGCCGCCCCGACTGCGTGACGCGCGACGTGCTCGAGCGCATCGAGTCGCCCGAGATGCGCCTGGCGCTCATGGAGCTCGACCGCGAGAACGGCGTCGATGTGGGCGATGGCCTGTCGAGTGCCGACCGTCTGGCCGGCACGTCGATGCCCAAGCGCCGTCGTCGCGATGCTGAATCCGATGCTCGCGCCGGTCAGGGTCAGGGCGAGGGCCGTGGCCGCGGAAAGGGCCGCGGTAAGGCCGAGACACCCGAGGCCGAGGGGGCGGCCGATGGCCGTCGCCGTCGCAAGCGCGCGGGCTCGGGCGATGCTACCGAGGTTGCAGCCGCGGGCAAGAACGCCTCTCGCGAGCGCGAGGTTCAGCAGCCCCAGCAGCAGAATCGCGGCGGCGGCATGAACCCCACACGTCGCCGCCGCCGTCATCTGTCGAGCGAGGAGCGCGAGGACGCCTTCCGCGCCGCAGCTGCTCGCGAGGCCGGTGCCGCTTCCAAGGGCGCCTCGGCCTCCGATGCGCCTGTCGACAAGGGCGGCAAGCCACGTGGCGAGGAGGAGCGCGCGCCGCGTCCGCGCCGTCGCCATTCCTCGGGCGCGCAGCAGAAGCCCTCAGTGCCCTCCGTGGCCGATCAGGTCTCGGATGGCGAGGTCAAGGTCACGCGCCGTCGTCCCGGAGATGGCGGGGGAGCGGCTGCCAAGGCTTCGCATGGCGCCGCTCGTGACGAGCGCGAGCCGCGCGGTGGCGAGGGCTCGGCCGACCAGGGTCAAAAGCGCCGTCGCCGTCGTCGTTCCCGCAAGCCGCGCCAGGATGGTGGCGAGGGCTCGACCCCGTCTTCGTCCGCACCACAACCGCCCGCCGGCGAATAACGCCCGCGAGCGGATTTAACCCGCCTTGCCCCGAGCGCATCGGGGTATCATAGCGCCGAATCAACAACCCTCCCTGCGATCGAGCGTAGGGAGGGTTGTGTCTTGAAGAGCCATCTGAACATATTGAGCCGTCTGCAGAGTGCCGGTGCCCTACCGTTTGCGGACGAATTGCTACCGTTTGCCGAGCGCGCGACGTACGAGGCGCTCGAGGCATTGTCGCCAACACGATGTGCCGGCTGCGAACGCGCCGATGCGCTTATTTGCCAAGACTGCCTGGCCGCGCTCACGCTCATCGACCCACGTCATAGCTGTACCCGATGCGGCGCCCCGTTTGGGGATTTGCTGTGCACTGAGTGTTCGGTCGAGGGCACGTCCTCGGCAATGGCGGAGGCGCTCGACCGCTGCCTGGCGTGCGCCGTCTATGCGCATCCGCTGCCGCGCATCATTAAAGCGTACAAGGATGCGGGCGAGCGACGTCTGGCTCCGTATCTGGCGGAGCTGCTCTACGACACCGCCCTGCATGCCCAGGTCGTAGCGCCCGATCGCTACGGAGGCGTGCTGTCCGGTGCGGATGCGGTGGTGTTTGTGCCTGCGACGGCGGCAGCGTTTCGGCGGCGTGGTTTTGATCATATGGAGGCTATTGCGCGCCCATTTTGCGAGCTGTCGGGTGTTCCTCTGCTCGATGCTCTCGTCAAGTACGGGCATGGCGACCAGCGCGAACTCGGTCGTGAGGAGCGCCGCGAGCGTGCCCAAGGCATGTACGAGACGGTTGAGGACGTGCACGGCCGCCACCTGCTGCTTATCGATGACGTTATCACCACGGGTGCGACGATGGCAGCGGCTTCGGCGGAACTCAAGCGCGCCGGTGCCACGGCCGTTGATGGCCTCGCTATCGCACGCGTTTGGTAGGGGTGGTTTTGTGGCAGTAAAGATTGAGCGGCGCAACGAGCCGACAGGCGAACAGCTAGCGGCTTCCATAATTCTGACCGGCGCCTCGGCGCTGCGCATGATGCGCGCCGAGCGCCGGCAGATGGGCTATATCAGCTGGAAGGACCTTAATCCCGATGAAGAGCGCCGTGTGCTGCGCACATCGTCGCCCTCGACCGAGGACATCTATCTTCCCGATTTGGTGCGGATTGGGGCCGCAAGCGGCGAGGTGCAAGAGGATTTGTGCTTGCTGGTAGGGTCTGCAGCGCAGCGCCGCCGTATTCTTGGCGTGAGCTGGTCCGTATGCTCCGAGTTGCCCGCCGGCTCGATTCTAGAGGTGGAACCGGGGGTGTACAGTCTATCTCCCGAGGCCCTTTGCGTAGCCGTCGCGCGCGAGGTCGGCTGCATCCAGGCATTTGCCCTGGCCCAGGAGCTGTGTTCTAAGATTTCACTGAGTGACCGCGGGAAGTATCTGCCTCCCTACACCTCGCCTGTCGTGAACAAATTGGCAAAGGACAAAGACCAGCCGCCAGATGTCGGTTACTTTGAGGTCGAGTCCGTGCTGACACCCGATTGCCTGGTAGATTACCTCGCGGCATGCAAGGGGAGCGCGGCCAAGCAGCTGCGGCGGCTGTGTCCCTATCTGTCGGAAAACCTGCGTTCACCCATGGAGTGCATCATGCTTGCCATGTTTTCGCTTCCGTTTTCCTATGGCGGATTTGCCTGTGGTCCCTTTAAGACCGACTACAAGATCGAGTTCAACGACCGTGCACAGGCGATCTCGGGGATGCCGCATGCGGTTTGCGATGCCTTTCAGGAAGCAGCCCGGTTTGACTTGGAATACAACGGTGAGCTGGGCCATTCCTCTCGGAGGGGACGTATCCATGATGAAAAGCGCAACACGGGCTTGATTACTATGGGAATCGAGGTCGCGACGGTCAACAACGAAATGCTCTGTGACATGGAAGCGATGGAAGCACTCGCATGGCGCATCCACCAGCGTATGGGTAAGCGATATCAGAATCGCGTAGAGGCTCGTCGAAAGAGGCAAGATGCTCTGCTGAATACGCTCCGAGCGTGCTTTGGGCTCAAACCAGCGTAAAACTATGGCTTTATAGGGGGTCTGTTTATATGCTCTGTGCAAAAAACGGCAAATATGAGTACTGTTACTAGATTAGTGACAGCAAAAACAAAGAAACTTGGGCCGATAATCTGGATTCAGCGAAGAGATAATAAACGAATGTGGAATATCTTGGCGCCAAGCAGGCTGTGCGGAACTCAAAAAGGGCTCGTGAGGCGGTAATACGCTGCTACTAAATTGGTAACAGTACTCATATTTGCCGTTTTTTGCACACGGCACCCTGAGACGGGTGCCCCGGAGCTCCCCGTAGGGAAGCTCCGGGCTTCATAGGGGCACGAATGGTCCGCTCCGACCCGCAAAATCTGTACTCGCGATGCGAATGACGCCCCTAACCTTAAACTTTAGCTTGAACTTAGCTATAATGCGCTTCGTTCCTACCAGGCTGTGGTTGCGGACGGACGAAATGCCCGTCCTAGTCCAAGACAGACGCGGTCAAAGGGATCCACGTAAGCGACCGCGTGCGCGCGGCGCGATCATGGCGCGTCCTAGATGTAAGCCGCACCGTCCGTTCTACTTTCTTTGGGGCAATACCGCCTCGCGGGCGAGCGGGCCAGTCGTGAAGGTGGCTGCGGCCTCCCGAGCAAACACCCCGGTGCGCAAGTGTGGGGTCAAATACCAGGTCAGCTGGTGGGAACAACCTGATATTCCGCGCAACGCACGGATCGTATACGACACAGAAGGCAGGGTAGTGGACATGGTGAGGGGCAGCTTGATGCACGCGGCTCGGTTAGGTGCTGGGACCGCAGCGGTCATCGCCGTTTTGGGCCTGAGCGGATGCGCGTTCAACCCGCTGTCTACGTTCACGACTCCCACGATCGACCAGATCGAGTACGAGACCGTCACGCCGGCGGTGTCGGACGATGCCCTGGTCACTCCCGGAACCCTGACGGTCGCCCTCGATACTTCCGATGCGCCGCAGGCCATGCAGGACGCCGACGGCGAGCTCACGGGGTATGCGGTTGACGCCGCCCGCGCTCTCGCAAGCCGCATGGGCCTTAAGGTCGCCTTTGTCGATGCGTCCTCGGTAGGTTCCGTGCTCGGCGACAAAAAGGCCGATATCTTTATCGGCGAGATTAACTCCACGGACGGGGACATTAGCTCGCTCGGCACCTGCCTGTACGATGCCACTTCCGTGTTCGGTAAAACTAGCGATGGTGGGTCGCTAAGCGTTTCCACCGATACTCTTAACGCGTCTACTCTGGGTGTCCAAATGTCCTCGGCCTCGCAGGAGGCGCTTGCTAAGCAGAGCATCACCGCCAACCAAAAGACCTACTCCAACATCAACGAGTGCTTTGAGGCGCTCGAGTCCGGCGAGGTCGACTATGTGATCTGCGACTCCACGGCCGGCGGCTACCTTGCACGCCTGATGAGCGAGGTCTCCTATGTCGGTGCGCTCGAGGCGCCCTCGACGCTTGGTGTTGCGGGCGCCTCGTCCAATGACGAACTGTGCCGTGCCGTGAGCGATGCCCTCGACGGTATTACGGCCGACGGCACGCTCGAGGCGGTCCACTCTGTCTGGTATGGCACGATGCCCTACGACCTCACCACTAAGACGGTTTCGGGCGCTAACGTGCAGCCGGGTGACTCTGAGTCCAGTGAGACCATGTCCTCCGGCAGCGAGTCCTCCGATTCCAACAATGAGACCGCATCCTCCGAGGACAACTCGTCCAGCCAGGAAGGCACCATCACCGACGACGACATTAACAAACTCAATAGCTAGTTATTGCTAGGGGTGGTGTCTCCTATACGTTGGAAAGGACATCTCTTCACGGTTTCAACACGCACTGCCGGGCTTCCCCGATGGGGGAGCCCGGCTTTTTCATCCCAATAAAACTAGCAGGTCAAAGCCAATTTTCGGGACCAAATACAAAGCCGCCGGCCCCCTCCTATAGCGCACTTTGCCACAGAAAAGTGCGAGACTTCGGTATGCGGTATCAAGCAATCGTTATTCGGGTCTTTAGGAATCCGCGTGATTAAATGCACGGCAATGGGTACATAGCCAGTACAGTAAGTCCCCGAGGCAGATTGGAGCCACGTATGGATATCAAGGTTTCTGGACGCAAGACGACGGTAACCGATGCTCTGCGTGCGCATGTGGATGAGAAGATCGGCGAGGCGCTCAAGGTTTTCGATATCGAGCCCATGACGGTCGACGTTGTACTTCGCTATGAGAAGAACCCCTCGAACCCCAACCCGGCAATCGTCGAGGTTACGGTTCGTGCTCGCGGTTCGGTGATTCGCGTTGCCGAGCACGGTGCAGATATGTACGCCGCCATCGACCTCTCCGCCGATAAGGTCACCCGCCAGCTGCGCAAGTTCAAGACCAAGGTCGTGGACAACCGCCAGGGCGGTGCCAGCGCAGCGGATGTCGCACCGGTCGAGCGCGTCGAGGATCTGGCCGACCTGCTGCTGCCCGAGGAAGAGGACGACCTGCTCGTCCGCGAGAAGGTCATCGACGTCACCCCGATGACTGAGGAGCAGGCGCTGGTGCAGACCGATCTGCTCGGCCACGACTTCTACGTGTTCGAGAACGCGACGACTGGCCTCATCAATGTGGTGTATCACCGTAAGAATGGTGGATATGGCATCATCAAGCCCCGCATCGAAACACTTGACGAGTAAAATACGTTAACTTGCATGAGTTAACGGTTGGCGGCCATCCCATGCGGGTGGCCGCCTTTTTACGTAAGGAGTCGCTTTGATGGACAAGGCCGCATCCGCCGGTCATTCGGACCGTTGCCGCATCGTCGTCGATACCTGCTGCGACTTTAGCCCCGAGGTCGCCGCGAACCTCGATGTCGATATCCTGGGTTTCCCCTTCATTATCGATGGCGAAGAGCGCACGGACGACATCTGGTCGAGCATCACACCCAAGGAGTTCTACGACCGGATGCGCGCCGGTGCCCGCGTGTCCACCTCGGCTGTGTCGCTCGGTCGCTATATCGAGTTCTTTACCGAGTGCGCCAAAGAGGGCACGCCCACGGTCTACCTGTGCTTTACCTCGGCGCTGTCGTCGAGCTACAACTCCGCGTGCCAGGCGGCGGACGCCGTGCGCGCCGAGTATCCCGATTTTGAGCTCTACGTGGTCGACAACGCTCTGCCCTGCGCGACCGGCGCGCTCTTGGCGCTCGAGGCCGTGCGCCAGCGTTCGGCGGGACTGACCGCCAAGCAGCTGGTCGATTGGGCAAACGAGGCCAAGACCTATGTCCACGGCTACTTTACGCTCGAGAGCTTTGACGCGCTGGCTGCCGGCGGCCGCATTCCGCCCGCGGCGGCGCAGCTCACGGCAAAGCTCGATGTCAAGCCCGAGCTCTCCTACGACCTTGCCGGCTCGCTGTCGCTGATCGGTGTCAACCGCGGCCGCAAGAAGGCGCTCAAGTCCATCCTCAAGTCGTTCCGCGAGAACTACGTGCCCGATCGCACCATGCCCATCGCCATCATGACGGCCGACGCCGAGAAGGACGGTGACTGGCTCGAGGCCGCCATCCGCAAGGAGGAAGGCTGCGCCGACATCACCATCATCCGCAGCTCCGTGGGCCCCACCATCGGTTCGCACGTGGGCCCCGGCATGGTGGCTTGCGCGTTTTGGGGCAAGAACCGCGCCGAGAAGGCCTCGCTTTCCGATCGCATCGCGCGCCGTGTGCGTGGCGAGTAGGCAGGCGCTACGACCACAGGCGCCCCGCAGTTCAAGCGCTGGCGCCGAGTATTCAACCTGGTAACAACACCCAACCCAAAAGGAAAGGTTTCATGGCAAACAAGCTCTCCGTCGCATTCATCGGCACCGGAATCATGGGTGCCCCCATCGCCGGCCACATCCTGGACGCCGGCTATCCCGTCACGGTCAACAACCGCACCAAGTCCAAGGCCGCTGCACTCGTCGAGCGCGGCGCCGTCTGGGCCGAGACGCCGGCCGAGGCCGCGGCAAACGCCGATGTCGTCTTTACCATGGTGGGCTATCCCTCCGAAGTCGAGGAGCTCTACCTGGCGGGCGACGGTCTGCTGGCCTGCACCAAGCCCGGTGCGGTCCTGATCGATCTCACCACGAGCTCGCCCGAGCTCGCCCGCGACATTGCCGAGGCCGCCCAGGTCTCCGGCCGCATGGCGTTTGACTGCCCCGTCACCGGCGGCGAGTCGGGTGCGATCGCCGGCACGCTCACGGCTATCGTTGGCGCCACCGAGAACGACATCGCCCCGGTCCGCGACATCCTGGCCACCTTCGCGGCCAACATCTGCTGCTTCGATGGTGCCGGCAAGGGCCAGGCAGCCAAGCTCGCCAACCAGGTGTCGCTGGGCGCCTGCATGGTCGGCATGGCCGATGCCATGGCATTTGCCGAGCTCAACGGCCTGGATCTGGAGAAGACCCGCGAGATGATCCTGGGCGGTACCGGCAAGTCCGGCGCCATGGAGAGCCTCGCTCCCAAGGCGCTCGACGGCGACTACAAGCCCGGCTTTATGGTTGAGCACTTCATTAAGGACCTGCGCCTGGCACTCGCTTACGCCGACGACCGCGAGCTCGCGCTGCCCGGCGCCGACGTGGCCTTTACGCTCTACGACATGCTCGACGCCATCGGTGGCGCCAAGCTGGGCACCCAGGCCATCACGGTGCTCTACAAGGAGGAGGCCGACGCCATTGCCGCCGGTCTGGACTGGTCGCAGTATCGCCCCGAGGAGCACGGTGCCCACGAGGACGGCTGCGGTTGCGGTGAACACGGCGACGACCACGAGTGCGGCTGCGGCCACCACCACGGCGAGGACCACGAGTGCTGCGGCGGTCACGGCCACGATGACGGCCATGAGTGCTGCTGCGGCCATCATCACGAGGAGTAGCGCCCATGAGCTGGACGTTCGTGGTGCTCGCGCTGGTGCTCTTTATCTTTGCGATCTACATTGGCTTTTTGTGCGGCCAGTGGGCTTGCGAAAAGCGCGTGATCACCAAGCGCGACTACTGGATCGCCAACTTTGCGGGTGCGGCGGCAGTCATCCTGCTGACCTGGGTGTTCTCGCTGTTCCCGCTGGTGCAGTTTGCGCCGATCGGCTGGCTCGGCGGTTTTATCGCCGGCCTTAAGATGAGCTTTGGCGAGTCCGTTGGCCCGTGGCGCAAACATGACGAGGTCTTTAACGTCAACAAAGCTCACCGCGCCGCCGCCGATGCGGGCGACGCCGAGGAGCGCCGCCGCGCGCGTCGCAACGGCGCTGCCGACCGACAGCTTATCTCGGTCACCGATGACAGCAAGGGTGCTGGCAAGCACGCTAAGAAATAAGAAGAGGTAACTATGGCAGAAAACAAAGACGAACAGCTCACCGACGAGGAGCTGGCACAGCTTCAGCTGGCAGAGGAGAACGAGAACGCCGTCGACCGTCTGGTTCAGGAGCTCGGCTGTCCCACGCGCCGCATCCGCCAGTTTGCCGCCCGCGTGCTGCACCTGCTGGCCGAGCGCGACCCGCAGCGCGTCGTGCCCTGCGTGCCCGCGTTGATTGAGGCGCTCGACCGCCCCGAGGCTCAGACCCGCTGGGAGGCCCTCGATGCCCTGGCGGCGCTCGCTACCACCTGCCCCGAGCAGATGGGCGATGCCTTTGAGGGCGCCGAGACCGCGCTGTTCGACGAGCTTTCCTCCACGCTGCGCTACGCCGCCTTCCGCCTGCTGTGCGTGTGGGGCGCCACGAGCGTCGAGCGCTCGCGCGAGGCCTGGCCGATCCTGGACGAGGCCATCCAGTGTTACCACGGTGACCTCGAGTATCGCGACATGCTCGGTTGCCTGTACGAGTTTGGCCAGGGCGAGATCGACGCCGAGGTTGCCGAGAAGCTCGCGCTGCGCCTTAAGTTCGATGCCGAGAACGGCAAGGGCAGCTATCTCAAGGCCCGCTCGAGCGAGATTTGCGAAATGCTTGTTAAACGTTTTGGCCTGGATCTCTCCAAAAAGAAGAAGCGTGCTAGCGTTAAAAAATCTGACGACGCCGAAGACGAGGAGTAACAGATTATGGCGCACGATGTAGTCCTGATTCCCGGTGACGGTATCGGTCCCGAGATCACCCAGGCCATGCGCCGCGTGGTCGAGGCCACCGGTGTCCAGATCAACTGGAACGTCCAGGAGGCCGGTGCCGGCGTCATGGACGAGTTTGGCACGCCGCTGCCCCAGCACGTGCTCGACGCGGTCGCCGAGACCAAAGTTGCCATCAAGGGCCCCATCACCACGCCGGTCGGCACGGGCTTCCGCAGCGTCAACGTTGCCCTGCGCAAGCATTTTGACCTGTACGCCTGCGTGCGCCCCTGCCTGTCGCAGCCGGGCGACGGTTCTCGTTTCCGCGACGTCGACCTGGTCATCGTGCGCGAGAACACCGAGGACCTCTACGCCGGCATCGAGTTCGACGAGGGCGCTGCCGAGGTCGAGGAGCTCTCGCAGCTCGTCGAGCGCTCGGGCCAGAAGACCTTTGCCGCCGATTCCGCCATCTCGATCAAGCCCATCTCCATCGCCAAGAGCCGCCGCATTGTGGAGTATGCCTTTGAGTACGCCCGCCGCTGCGGTCGTAAAAAGGTGACGGCCGTGCATAAGGCCAACATCATGAAGGCGACCGATGGCCTGTTCCTGCGCGTTGCGTGCGAGGTGGCCGCCAACTATCCCGATATCGAGTTCAACGACAAGATCGTCGACGCCACCTGCATGGGCCTGGTCCAGAACCCCAACGACTTCGACGTCCTGGTACTGCCCAACCTGTACGGCGACATCGTCAGCGACCTGTGCGCCGGCCTGGTGGGCGGCCTTGGCATGGCTCCCGGCTCCAATATCGGTGCCGACTGCGCCATCTTCGAGGCCACGCACGGCTCCGCGCCCGATATCGCCGGCCAGGATATCGCCAACCCCACGGCGGAGGTTCTGTCCGCTGCCATGATGCTCGATCACCTGGGCGAGAACGATGCGGCCAATCGCATTCGCGCTGCCGTCTCCGCCACGCTCGACGAGGGCAAGCAGGTCACCGGTGACGTTCGCCGCGCCCAGACCGGCTCCGTTGAGGGCGCCGTGGGCACGCAGGCCTTCGCCGATGCCGTTATCGCGCATCTTGCCTAAAGCAAATGGCCCGCAAACGCCTAAATAGTACTTAAGTGTTTGCGTTTAACCTAAGAATCAATACGCCCGGCGCTCCGTCGGGCGTATTCTATTGAGGACTATGTTTCCCAACAAGGAGTAACTGACTATGGGTCTGATTCAAAAGAAGGACGAGAAGGACGAGATCGACGGCATCCAGATCATCGAGCGCGGCGAAGGCCCCGACGGTGACGAGGAGGAGAAGATCGACCTGGTCGCCGGTACGTCTGCCGAGCATATTGCCGCCGGTACGACCGCCGAGGAAGAGGATGCCCGCCTGGAGGCTCAGATCGCCGCGGACGCCGCCGACGAGAATCTGATGCCCGAGGAGCAGGATGAGGACGACGACGCCGACTCCGACGAGGACGACCACGCCTCCAAGCACAAGAAGACGATGATCGCCGCCTTTGTGATCGCCATCGTGGTTGCCGCCGTGGTCGGCTTCTTTATCGGCAACGGTGGTTTTGGCGGCAAGGGCGTTGGCTCGGCAACCCTCGCCGAGGACCAGCTCGATTCGACCGTAGCGAGCTACAGCTACAACGGCAAGAAGAGCGACATCACCGCACGCGAGGCCATCGAGAGCCAGTACAGCCTCGACACCGTCAAGGATGACGACGGCAACTACACCGCTCCGTCTGCCGACGTTATCCTTTCCTACGTGCGCAATCAGATCCTGCTGGACGCTGCCGAGGACGAGGGCATTACCGTCTCCTCCAAGGAGATGAAGCAGTACGCCGAGGATTCCATCGGCACCTCCGACTACAAGACAATGGCCACGCAGTATGGTGTGTCCAAGGACCAGGCCAAGCAGATTGTCCGTCAGTCCGCGACGCTGCAGAAGCTCTACAAGAAGAAAGTAGGCGACACCTCTGCAAGCATGCCGACCGCTCCGACTGAGCCTGCCGACGGCAACGAGGAGACCGCGAGCAAGGATTACGCCGACTACATCATCAACCTTGCCGGCGACGAGTGGGATAGCTCGAAGGGCACCTGGAAGGACGAGGACAGCACCTACGCCAAGGCCTTCGCCGACGACGCCTTTACCGCCGATAGCGCCACCTACAAGCAGGCCATGACCGCCTACTACACCGCCTATCAGCAGTACTCTTCGCAGGCCTCGAGCGCCAGCTCCAAGTGGACCGAGTACGCTAACGGCCTGTATGCCAAGGCCAACATCAGCATCTACGGCCTGTTTGCGTAAAGATTGCCCGAGCTACCGAGCGCGTAGCCGATATATCTGATTGAGCCCGCTAGAACGGATCGTTCTGGCGGGCTTTTTGCGTCGAGAGGGTGGGGCGGAATAGGCGCTACCTGATGAATTTGTCCCCGTCGAGGCCGGTAGGGAAGAGTTCGTGATCGCGCAAGCATTCCATTGTGTCTCCCCATTTCATCTGGGAAAACGGCTGTAAACGATTGCAATTCTCCGGTGAACGGTCGAAAACTACCGTTCACCGATAATTTCGAAACTGGTTCAAACTGGTATTAAGTCAAAAAGACCAATTCAAAAATCTTCATAATGACCTGCAATTTTTCTACACGCCATTTTTAGCCGCCCTGCGTTGTTTAGACGCAGTGTGAGACCCGATCTTTCGCCCAATCATTTCGAAACGGTTTCAAAACCGCAGGTAGAAGTGTTAATGAGCGGTAAACGGTCGATTTATCGCCGTGAGCGGTGCAAAAACGTTTTACTGTATGAATCAACGAAAGCGACCTCTTCTGTGGTGATATAGTGACAACAACACGTCACGTGGTTACTACCAGTTGAGAGACCACTGGTCTTCAAAGAACGCTTTTCAAGAAGCTTTAAGGGCATCCGCCCGCTGGCTTCCGAAAACCATCGAACTCAGATCGCACACACCTTCGGAAGGGAAATTTGAATGGTTGGCTTTATTCTTACCGGTCATGGACAGTTCGCACCCGGCCTTGCGAGCGCTATCGCTATGGTCGCTGGCGACCAGCCCGCTTTTACCGTCGTTCCTTTCGAGGGCGATCAGGCTGCCTCCTACGGTGAGGATCTTCGCGCCGCCATTACCGCTATGCGTGAGGAGTGCGATGGCGTGCTCGTCTTTACCGACCTGCTCGGTGGCACCCCCTTCAATCAGTCGATGATGATTGCCCAGGATGTCGACAACGTCGAGGTTCTGACCGGCACCAACCTTCCCATGGTTATTGAGCTTCTGTTCCTCCGCGGCAATGCCACGCTCGCCGAGCTTGGCGAGCAGGCCGTGACCGTTGGCCAGACGGGCATCACCGCCCAGACGGTCGCCTCCGTCGCTGGTGCCGAGGAAGAGGATATCTTCGGCGACGAGGACGGCATCTAATGGCCGATTTCGGAGCCAGCGTTCTAAGCTCCTCGGTCGCTCTTTTGGGTCTGCTCGTCATCATGGGTGTGATTTACACCATCTGGTCTCAGATCAACATGAAGAAGAAGCAGAAGTACTTCAAAGAGCTTCACACCGAGCTCAAGCCGGGTCAGGAGGTCCTTTTCGCCGGCGGTATCTACGGAACCGTCAAGGGCATCGAAGGCGATAAGGTCCAAATCAAAGTTCGATCCGGTGCCGTCGTAGATGTCTCGCGTTACGCGATTCAGGAGATCAAGTAACTGTCGTCAGCAATCAACGAAAGGAAGCTGATCAACATGGCAGAACCCAACATTCTTCTTACCCGCATCGATAACCGACTGGTTCATGGTCAGGTTGCCACCCAGTGGAACTCCACCCTGGGCTCCAACCTCATCCTCGTCGCCAACGACGACGTGTCGACCAACACCATGCGCCAGAACCTCATGAAGATGGCCGCTCCCACCGGCGTCGCTACGCGTTTCTTCTCTCTGCAGAAGACCATCGACGTCATTGGCAAGGCGAGCCCGCGCCAGAAGATCTTCATCGTGGCCGAAACACCGGAAGACGTGCTTACGCTCGTCAAGGGCGGTGTGCCTATAAAGAAGGTAAACATCGGCAACATGCACATGTCGGAAGGAAAGCGCCAAGTCGCCACCTCCGTCGCAGTTAACGACGAGGATGTCGCTGCGTTTAAAGAGCTGCAGGAATTGGGGGTGGAGTTGGAGATCAGGCGCGTACCTAGCACGCCTGTTGAGGACACGAGCAAGCTCTTCTCGTAATCCTCGTATCCACGTTGTCAGGAATGAAACCCTGACATTCTGTACGTGAATCCAAGTGCGTACATACATTTTGAAAGGAGGAGCAAGATGGAATACTCGATCATCCAGGTCGCTCTGGTCTTCGTCGTCACGTTCATCGCGGCAATCGACCAGTTCAACTTCCTCGAGTCTCTCTATCAGCCCATCGTCACCGGCGCCGTCATCGGTCTTATCCTTGGCGACCTCAACACCGGTCTTCTCGTGGGTGGTACTTATCAGCTCATGACGATCGGCAACATGCCGATCGGAGGCGCTCAGCCGCCTAACGCCGTTATCGGCGGCATCATGGCAGCCATTCTCGCAATCGCTACGGGCCTCGAGCCCAACGCGGCTGTCGGCCTTGCCATTCCGTTCGCTCTGCTCGGCCAGCTCGGCGTCACCCTGGTCTTCACGCTTATGTCGCCGCTTATGTCCTCCGCGGACAACATGGCTCACAACGCTGACACCAAGGGTATCGAGCGTCTGAACTACTTCGCCATGGCTCTGCTCGGCCTGATCTTCGCTGTCGTCGTCACCCTGTTCTTCATCGCTGGCGCCACCATCGGTCAGACCATCGCTTCCGCCATTCCGACCTGGCTGCAGACCGGTCTCTCCGCTGCAGGCGGCATGATGCGCTTCGTCGGCTTCGCCGTCCTGCTCAAGGTTATGATGAACCGCGATATGTGGGGCTTCTTCCTCATGGGCTTTGGCCTCGCGCTCATCACCGTTGCCAACGATTCTCTGGCAACCCCTGCTCTGCTCATCCTCGCTCTCATCGGCTTCGGCATCGCCTTCTGGGACTTCCAGCAGCAGACCGAGCTGAAGGGTGCAGCTGTTTCTGACGGAGGTGACTTCGAAGATGGCATCTAATGAGTATGTGATCCCGGAGCACTACGAGGATCTCACTCCTGCTCCGCAGCTCGACCAGAAGACCCTCAACAAGATGGCTTGGCGCTCCTGCTTCCTGCAGGCCTCGTTCAACTACGAGCGTATGCAGGCCGCTGGCTGGCTCTACTCCATCATCCCCGGTCTGGAGAAGATCCACACCAACAAGAACGACCTCGCGGCTTCCATGAGCCACAACCTGGAGTTCTTCAACACTCACCCGTTCCTCGTCACCTTTGTTATGGGCATCGTGCTTTCGCTCGAGCAGAACAAGGTTGACATCCCCACGATCCGCGCCGTCCGCGTCGCCGCAATGGGCCCGCTCGGTGGTATCGGTGACGCCCTGTTCTGGCTGACGCTCGTGCCTATCACGGCCGGCATCACCTCCAACATGGCCATCAACGGCAACGCCGCTGCGCCGATCATCTTCCTGGTGATCTTCAACGCCGTCCAGTTCGCTCTGCGCTTCTGGCTCATGAACTGGTCCTACAAGCTTGGCACCAGCGCTATTGACGCTCTGACCGCCAACATGCAGGCCTTCACCCGCGCCGCTTCCATCATGGGCGTCTTCGTCGTCGGTTGCCTGGTCGTCACCATGGGTGGCACCCAGATCAACCTTCAGATCCCCAACGGCACCACCCGTGGCCTGTCCGCCACTACCGTGATCGTCTCCGAGAAGGAGGCCGAGAACTTCACCGGTATGGAGGGCATCGACACCGAGACCGCTGAGGCCGGTACCATCGCCATGACTAATGAGGACGGCGACGCCCTCACCGCCACCGATGCCGACGGCAATGCTGTCCCGTGCGGCGTCGTCGACCTGGGCAACGGCATGGAGTCCGTTACCTACGGCACCGTTACCGAGGATCCGGTCAACTTCTCTGTTGCCGACACCCTTAACACCATCGTCCCGAAGCTTGTCCCGCTGCTGCTCACGCTGCTGCTTTACTACATGTTCGCTAAGCACAGCTGGACCCCGACCAAGGGCATTCTCCTGCTCTTCGTCCTGGGCATCCTGGGCGCTGGCCCGCTTGGTCTCTGGCCGAGCATCTGGTAAGGCTCTAGCTTGAGGGGTGTGTCCCTACGCGGCTCACACCCCGACCCCTTAAGCCATGTGTATGTTAAAAGCCGCGTGCTCGAAAGAGCGCGCGGCTTTTGTTTTCTTGATGATTCGGGTGTAGCAGTCAGATAATGCTAAACACCCTAGGTACTAGTTGAATTCGAGCAAAAGGGAGGATAGGATGGCGATCGGAGCGCGCAAGCAACCGCTGTACGATCAGCTGGTCGATATTCTGACCGAAAAGATTGACCATGAATATCATGCCGGTGACATGATTCCTTCCGAGCGCGAACTTTCGGAGCGCTATGGTCTCTCGCGCACCACAGTGCGTCTGGCTCTGCAGGAGTTGGAGCGTTTGGGACTGGTGGTTCGGCAGCACGGTCGCGGCACCTTTGTGACCGACCGTTCGGCAAAAGCAACCAACCTTATGCAGTCCTACAGCTTTACCGAGCAGATGCGTGCGATGGGTCGCGATCCAGAGACTACGATTCTCGAGTTTTGCGAGATGGAGGCCGATAAGAATCTGGCCGAGCATATGGGATGCCGCATCGGCGACCGTATCTTTAAGCTCAAGCGCCTTCGTTCTGCCGACAACATGCCCATGATGGTCGAACGCAGCTATCTACCGGTTCGTCAATTCTTATCCCTCAAGCGACCGCTTCTGGAGCGCAAGCCGCTTTACGATGTGATTGAACAAGACTTTCAGCAAAAGATACGCGTGGCCGAAGAGGAGTTCTATGCGAGCATAGCCCGTCCCACCGACGCCCATCTCTTGGGCATCGTCGAGGGTTCGCCTGTGCTCGATTTGGTCAGGACTACGTATAACGAGTCAAACGAGGTTGTGGAGTATACGCTCTCGGTTGCTCGTGCCGATCAGTTTAAATACAAGGTTTATCACCAGCGCAACGTTTAGCGCCTCCAGTGTTTTCATGTGATGATTCTTTGCATTTAACTGGTTACTACCAGATAACCAACCGAAGTGTATAATTGCACGTCAGAGGATTACTTCTAGAGAGAGGTATTAGAAATGTTCGAGAAGAGTGTCGAGGAGCTCACCGAGCTCGGCGCCCAGATCACCACGGCCGAGATTGCACAGCAGCCCGAGCTTTGGCGTGATACGCTCAACATCTACCGCGAGAACAAGGAGGCCATCGAGGCCTTCCTGGCCGAGGCTCGCGCCATGGGCGAGGGCCGTCTGTCCGTTGTCTTCACTGGTGCCGGTACTTCTGACTACGTGGGCGATACCTGCGCTCCGTACCTGCGTCACGCTGGCAACACTGATCTCTACGACTTTAAGCCCATCGCCACGACCGACATCGTGAGCGCTCCGCGCGACTTCCTGCGCGCCGAGGATCCCACGCTCGTGGTTTCCTTCGCCCGTTCCGGCAACAGCCCCGAGAGCCTTGCCGCCGTCGCCGTTGCCAAGGAGCTCGTCCACAACGTCAAGTTCCTCAACATCACCTGCGCTCCCGAGGGCAAGCTTGCCGTCGAGTCCGCCGATGATCCCAACGCGCTGACGCTGCTCATCCCGCGCGCCAACGACAAGGGCTTCGCCATGACCGGTTCTTACACCTGCATGACCCTGCTCTCCACCCTCATCTTTGACGAGGCTTCCGATGAGCAGAAGGCCGAGTGGGTCGAGACCATCGCCAAGATGGGCGAGGAGGTCATCGCTCGTGAGCCCGAGGTCGCCGATTACCTGGCTGGCGACTTCAGCCGCGTGACCTACCTGGGCTCCGGCTCCTTCGGTGGCCTTGCCCAGGAGAGCCAGCTCAAGATCCTCGAGCTTGCTCACGGTCTGGTTGCCACCTCTTACGACACTTCCATGGGCTATCGCCACGGACCCAAGTCCTTCGTCGACGACAAGACCCTCGTGTTCGTGTTCGTCAACAACGACGCCTACACCCGTCAGTACGACATCGACATCCTCAACGAGATCGGTGGCGACGACATCGCTCAGCACACCGTCGCCGTTCAGCAGGAGGGTGACACCGTCTACGAGGGTGAGTCCTTCACCTTCAAGGGCTACGAGGCGCTTCCCGAGGGCTACCTTGCTCTGCCGTTCGTGATGTTTGCCCAGACCATCAGCCTGCTCAACTCCGTGCGCGTGGGCAACACGCCCGATACGCCGAGCCCTACCGGCACGGTCAACCGCGTGGTCAAGGGCGTGACGATTCACCCCTTCACCGCTTAATCGCGTCCCCCTGTAAGGGCGCCCGTCCGCTCATAACGGCGGGCGGGCGCTTTTTGTTTTACGTGAGCTGGGTATAAGCATCACCACAGTTAACTGCTTTGGAAGCAAGGAGTGCATATGAGCACGTACGCAATTAAGGCCGACAAGTTCTTCCTGCCGGCGGGCCCGCAGCTGGGCGGCTATCTCATGGTCGAGGACGGCGTCTTTGGCGCTTGGCAGGCCGACGAGCCCTCTTGCGAGATTAAGGACTATACGGGATCGTGGATCGCGCCGGGCATGGTTGACACCCACATCCATGGCTTTTATAACCATTCGACTACCGATAACGACCCCGAGGGCATTGATATCAGCTCGACCGAGCTCGCCCGTCGCGGCACCACCAGCTGGCTTCCCACGACGTTTACCGACGGCGTTGAGCAGATCAAGGACGCCTGCGCCGCCATCGCCCAGGCCGACGAGGGTCGCGGCCCCGACTTCTGCGGTGCCCGCATCCAGGGCATCTACCTGGAGGGCCCCTTCTTTACCATGAAGCACGTGGGTGCACAGAACCCCGCCTATCTGATCGATCCTTCCGAGGAGGTCTTCGACCAGTGGCAGGAGGCTGCTGGCGGGCGCATCGTTAAGAGCGCCATGGCTGCCGAGCGCGATGGTGCCGCCGCCTATGCTGCCGCCCTGAACGCCAAGGGTGTGGTGACCAGCATCGGCCACTCCGATGCCACCTACGACGAGTGCGTCGCCGCCATCAACGCCGGTGCCAGCTGCTTTACGCACACCTACAACGGCCAGCGCGGCCTGCATCATCGCGAGCCCGGTGTTGTGGGTGCCGCTATGACCACCCCCGAGACCTACGCCGAGGTCATCTGCGACGGCAAGCATGTGAACCCTGCCGCCATCAAGGCGCTGCTGCAGGCAAAGGGCTGGCAGCACACGGTGCTCATCACCGACTGCCTGGGTTGCGGCGGTATGCCCGAGGGCAGCTACACCAGTGGTGGCATGGATGTCATCATGAAGGACAACCTGTGCTGGCTCGCCGACGGCAAGAGCATTGCCGGTTCGGTGCTCACGCTTGCCCAGGGCGTCAAGAACATCGTCGACTGGGGTATCGCCAGCGCCGATATCGCCATTCGCATGGCAACCGAGGTGCCGGCTCGTTCCGCGCACATCGAGGATAAGTGCGGCAGCATCATGCCGGGTCGCGACGCCGACTTTGTCGTGTTCGACCACGAGCTCACTCTCGTTGAGACCTACGTTGGCGGCCAGAGCGTCGGCAACGCATTTACCGAGTAACGACAGAAAAAGACGGCGGGCCCGAATTTGCTCGGACCCGCCGTATGGGTTAACGCTCAAAAGCACCTTAACAGTTACAGCTTGTTAGCGATCTTCTTTGCCGTGCGCTTGACGCCGGCCACCAGGCCTCCCGCAGGATGCTCCTTTTCATAGGCAAGACGCTTCTCGCGTTTGGCGTACTCTTCGACGATGATGTCGCCGTACTCATCTTCGATCTTATCGAAGAAATCGACAGCGCCCTTAATTTCCTCGGCGGTCGGGTGTCCCTTCTGAACGCCGCCCATGAGCTTAAACGGGCCCCACGTATCAAAGCCGGTGCATCCGTAGACACCCATAAAGATGGCCTGCCTCATGCGGCAGATGCCATCGATATCCTTGCCGTACCACTTGTTTTTGCCGCCGTAGGTCATAAGACCAAACACTTTGTCCTGCGGCTGCAGCACGTTGGTGAGTACGCGTGCCATATCCTTGTCGATCTCGGAGTAATAAATGCCCGTGGCGACACCAATCAGGTGATACTCGTGCAGGTCGGGGTACTCATTTTTGCCGAGTGCCTTTACGTCGAGGGTATCGATTTCGGGATGTGCCTCGACAATGGCGTCCACGAGCTTTTTCGTGTTGCCGTGGTGGCGCGAGGCGTAGAGGATGATGGTTCGCATAAGAAGGCCCTTCAGCTGTAATGAAGTCAATGTCAATATGGTACCCCGTTGGATAGCTGGGATACCGGACACATCGATGAACGCGCGGGTTTGCTCTTTAACCAGTACTGAGATGGGTGCTTGCGAGCGATGACAAAGCAGTTGTTCGAAAGGATGGGCAATGGAATACGCTCTTTCCAACGATTCGATTTCTATTACGGTTTCCACGGCTGGCGGCTCGTTCACCTCAATCGAGGCTGACGGTCGCGAGTATCTGTGGCAGGGCGACCCTGCCGTGTGGTCCGGTCAAGCACCGATCTGCTTTCCGATCTGCGGAGGCCTGCGCGATGGCAATGCCATGACGTTTGCCGGGCACCACGTGAAGCTCGCTCGTCATGGATTCGCGCGTAAGCAGGAGTGGAAGCTGCTGAGCCAGAACGAGAACGAGTTGGCGATGTGCCTGGCTTCGGAGGACAACGCCGCATTGCTGAGTGATTATCCGTACCCGTTTAAGCTCGTTGCCCGCTATACGCTCGAGGGTAATGCCGTGCGCGTTTCCTATGAGGTGACCAACGAGGGTACCGAGGACATGCCGTTCTTTATCGGCGGTCACCCCGGCTTTAGGTGCCCGCTCGACGAGGGCGAGGCCTATACGGACTACGAGCTGCGTTTTGAGAAGGACGAGGCCGCGGAGCTTTGCACCGCCGTCCCCTCGACCGGTTTGATCGACGTGGCTAACCGCTCCAAGAACCCCATGGTGGGAAAGACTCTGCCGCTGTCGCACGAGCTCTTTGATTTTGCGGAGACCATCTTTGACGTGCTCGAGAGTCGTCAGGTCACGCTCTCCAAGAAGGGCGAGGACAAGGGCGTCCGCCTGAGCTTTGAGGGCTTCCCGTACCTCATCGTGTGGAGCAAGCCCGAGGGCGATTTTGTGGCAGTTGAGCCTTGGGGCGGCCTTTCGACCTGCTCTGATGAGGACGATGTGCTTGAGCACAAGCGCGGCTGCCTTATCGCCAAGCCCAAGGAGACCGTCGTGCGCTCGTTCACGATTGAGATTCTGTAATTCCGTTTTGTCGACTCGTATCGCGAGGCACAAGAAGCCTGCGAGATAAGGAGCTTAAAATGATCCTCACCGTTACGATGAACCCGTCTGTCGATACGCGCTATCAACTCGATGAGCTCGTTATCGACGACGTCAACCGCGTGACGCCCGAAAAGACCGCCGGTGGTAAGGGCCTCAACGTGGCCCGCGTGCTGGGTCAGCTGGGCGACGATGTCGTGGCTACCGGCCTGCTTGGCGGTCACATGGGCGCCTACATGGCTGAGCTCATGGACGCTGACGGCATCAACAACGACTTCGTGCCCATCAAGGGCGAGACCCGCATCTGCCTCAATATCCTCCACGCCGGCAACCAGACCGAGCTGCTCGAGAGCGGCCCGACGATTGCCCCCGAGGAGCTCGATGCCTTCACCGCCAAGTTCACTGAGCTTGCGAGCAAGGCCGACGTCGTCACTATCTCGGGCTCGCTGCCCCGCGGCGTCGAGGCGGACTACTATGCCAAGATCACGGGCATTGCCGAGAACGCCGGCGCCAAGGTGTTGCTCGATACCTCGGGTGCTTCGCTCGAGGCCGCCCTTAAGTCCGAAATTAAGCCCGAGCTGGTCAAGCCTAACCTGACCGAGATCAACGGTCTTTTGGGCACGAGCTTTACCACCGACGATGTGGACGAGCTCCGCGCGGCGCTTGCCTCCGACACCCGTTTCTCCGATATCCCCTGGGTCGTCGTGTCCATGGGCGCCGCCGGCTCCGTGGGCTTCCACAACGGCCGTGCGTTCCGCGCCAAGACGCCCGATATCCCTGCCGTTAACGCTACGGGCTCCGGCGACTCCACCATTGCCGGCTTTGCGCATGCCATCGCTGCCGGCGCGGACGACGAGACAGTGCTGCGTACCGCCAATACCTGCGGCAAGCTCAACGCCATGGACCCGATGACGGGTCATTTGGTCATGGACCGTTGGGACGAGGTCTACAATGGCGTTGTCGTAACCGAGCTGTAAGAGTTTGGATTGCGCCTCGATATTGCTCGCTTCCTGTTGGTCCGTGTGGACGACAAGTGCGGTAGCATTATGCCGGGGCGCGACGCCGACTTTGTCGTGTTCAATCCCGACCTTACCCTGGTCGAGACGTATGTGGGCGGCAACAGCGTCGGTAACGCGTTTACCGAGTAGCTGCCAAAGAGACGATCCGAGAGGGGATTTAGATGATTTACGGTGCACTGGGCGATATCGAGGAATACCGCGGCATGCTCAAGGGCCTCGACGTGCTGATTGATTGGCTCGAGGAGAACGACCCGGCGGAGCTCGAGGTCGGCAGCCATCCGATTCTGGGCGACAAGGTCTTTGCGAACGTCATGGCTCCCACGACGCGTCCCGAGGCTGAGGCTCACTATGAGACGCATCAGCGCTATCACGACCTGCAGATCGACGTCGAGGGTCGCGAGGCCTTTAAGGTCGCCACGGGCAGCCTGACGCTGGTTCAGGAGTTTGACGAGAAGGACGACTACGATCTGGTCGATTCCGACGCCTCGATCGCCGGCGATCTGGCCGACGACAAGTTTGCCCTGTTCGTTGCCGGCGAGCCTCACATGCCCACGCTCGAGTTCCCGGGCGATGGCGCGCAGCCGGTCAAGAAGATCTGCTTCAAGCTACTTGCCGACGCCTACTGGGAGGAGTAGCGAGCTGCACGGCTGAGCCGTGTGTTGGCGTGATTCCCTTGAGGGGGTCGCGCTTGAGCCCCGTTGATCGTGGCTTCCCGTTTGGGAGACCGCGGTTGGCGGGGCTTTTGTTGTTGAGTAGGGGGTTGCCGGCGACGTTGCGCTTGGATTGGCGGGCGTGCGCAAAATCGGCAACAAAAAAGCCGCCCGAAGGCGGCTATCTTGTGCAATGGAGCCAGCGACCGGGCTCGAACCGGTGACCCCCGCTTTACGAGAGCGGTGCTCTACCAACTGAGCTACGCTGGCGGCCATGTGGTGACGCAACTGAGGCGTCAACGGCTGTCTATGATACGGGACATCGCAAATCCGCGCAAGTGTTCTGACGGCTTTTCTCACTTTAAATGCACTAATATTCAAGACGTGATGTCTTGCCCTTACGGGTCTCAAACAGAATGGGGCAGCGATGGCTCAACCCAAGATTCTTCTCACGCGTATCGATGACCGCTTTATCTATGGGCAGGATGTTGAGCTGTGGAATGAGGCCGTGGGCACCAACCTCGTCCTCATCGTCAACGACGAGATTGCGGCGGATTCGCGCAAGTGGGCACCCATGAGGGTGGCGGCGCCCGATGGCGTGTGGACGCGTTTCTTCTCGGTGCAAAGGACGATTGACGTTATTCATGCGGCAACGCCGCGCCAATGGATCCTGATCATGGTGGCGTCGCCCGCGGATGCATTGGCACTGGTTAAGGGCGGCGTGCCGATCACCAAGATCAGCATCGGCCATATGCAGGCAGGGGAGGGCAAGCGCCCCATAACGCCCGCGGTTGCCGTGAGCGACGCAGACGTCGCTGCCCTCAAAGAACTGCAGGCGCTCGGCGTAGAGCTAGAAATCCGCTATCTCCCCAGCTCCAATCCCGACCCCATCGGCAATCTGTTCAAGTGATCCCTTGGGGACGGAGGAAAACGGATCATTTTGCCCTTGCGAGGGATGCGAGCGATGCCGTCTGTCAAAAACTATGTCCATTTACTACGTTTGATCGGCTATCGCCGAGCATGTCGAATTTGAGAAAAACAAAACTGCAGGTAGACGGCTCGAGAGTTTAACAAAAACCGGTGCATGGTCGAGCATCCCAGGCTAAACGTAGTAAATGGGCATAGTTTTGATATGTCACTCATACAGTCACAGCGAAAATGAGTCCAAAAGATGAAAAAGCGCCCGTCGGCGGTGGTGCCGGCGGGCGCTGCTGTGCGATATGTTGCGTTATGGGCTTAGTGCCTCATAAAGTGGTATTCGATCACATTGCTGTAGGGGTGACCCGGGCCCACAATGCCCTGCGGGAACAGCGGTTGGTGCGGCGTGTCGGGGTACATCTCTGCCTCGAGGGCAAAGCCGGCACCCCAGCCATAGTTAGCATCGTCCTTGGCGTGCTCGTCGCCCAGCCAGTTGCCGGTGTAGAGCTGCACGCCCGGGGCGGTGGTGTAGTAGTCCAGCTCACGACCGGTCCACATCTCCTCAACATGCATCGCGCGGCGCAGATTGCGGCCGTACTGGTAGCCGCCGATGCATAGGCAGTGGTCATAGCCGCGGGCCTGCTTAATCTGCGGATCGTCTGCCTCCATGCCGGGTGCGACGGGACGCAGCTCACGGAAGTCAAACGGCGTACCCTCGACCGAAGCAATCTCGCCGGTGGGGATGTTCTGCTCGTTAATGGGCAGGTAGTGGGCAGCGTTGGCAACAAAGAAGTGCTCGCAGTCCATACCGGCGTTGTGGCCGGCGAGGTTAAAGTACGTGTGGTTGGTCATGGACACGTAGGTGGCGCGGTCGCTCTCGCAGCTGTACTCGATACGGAAGCGGCCCGTCGGCGTCACGGTGAACACGGCCGTAAACGTGCGGTTGCCGGGAAGTCCCAGCTCGCCATCCTCGAGCGAGGTAGTCATGCGCACGGCATTGTGGACCTCGTCGAGCTCAACGTCCCACACACGCTTGTGCAGGCCATGCTCAAGATCGCTATGCAGGTTGTTGGCGCCCTCGTTGGCGGGCATGTGCCAGTCCGTGCCATCGATGGTAATTGTGGCGCCTGCAGTGCGGTTGGCTACGGGGCCGATAGTCGCGCCAAAGCAGGCGGGGTTGTCAAAGTAATCCTCGAGCTTATCGAAGCCCAGCACCACATCGCGTACGTTGCCGGGGATGTCGGGTACGTCAATGCCCAGAACGGTGGCGCCGTAGTCCATAATGCGAACGCAGATCTCGGGCCCGTTGAGGGTGTAACGATGAACGGGGGTGCCGCATGGCGCGGTGCCGAAAAGCTCGGAAGTGATCATTTGGTTCCTAACATCGAGGTATTTCGGACAAACTGTAGCGCGAACAGGCGAGATTATCACTACACCCCACTAAAGCAGGGGGTATTTTTCTCAAAAAAAGTGAGGAAGGCGCAGCTGAAGCGCTCATTTTTGGCCCGCGCGAATCTGATACAATTTGTTCGTTACTGTTTGAATTGATGTACGCGTGGAATGTCGAGGGCTCATCGTGATTAAGGCGGAGCGACAGGATAAGGTTCGGCAGCTGCTCGAGGAGCAGGGGACGGTCTCGGTTAAAGAGATCTCTGATGCATTAGGTGTCTCGGACATGACGATTCGCCGCGACCTTGAAGAGCTTGCGAGTCTGGGCGAGATCGAGCGCGTGCATGGCGGTGCCCGCAGCGCGCAGGGTCGCCCCCATGCGATGCTCCGCCACGAGTACTCGCACAGCGAAAAACGCTCCAAGCATGCCGAGGAAAAGCTGCAGATCGCACGCCGCGCCGTGGAGCTTATCGAAGAGGGCTCGACTATCTTTTTGGGTACGGGCACCACGGTTGAACAGATGGCCTCGATGCTGCCGGCGTTTCGCCTGCGCATTGTGACCAACTCGCTTTCGGTTTTTAATCTGCTCGAGGAGCGCGAGGACTGCGACTTGTGTCTGGTGGGCGGCATGTACCGTCGCCGCACCGCCGCCTTTGTGGGCCCCACGGCCGAGGACACCCTGCGCGCGCTGGGAATCGACGCGGCCTTTATCGGTGCCAACGGCATTCTGGACGGCGACGTGTCCACGTCGAACATGGACGAGGGCCGCATCCAGCAGCTCGCCTTTAGCAAGGCCGACTCGCGCTACCTCATCGCCGACTCCAGCAAGATCGGCAAGCGCGACTTCTATACCTTCTGCCGCCTGGACAGCCTGGACGCCGTAGTGTGCGAGCCGAGCATCTCCGCCGAGGACCGTGCCGCCATCGAGGAGCACACGCAGGTCATCTGCTAGCTAGCGCAGCAGGCGATACTTCTGTCCTCTGCCGGTGCCTTCAACTGTCGCCAGGCCTGTCTCAACGAGTTTTTTGAGGATGCGATTAAGCTTCGAGCGGCTAAAGCTTACTTTGGCCGTAAGCTCACTTGCCGATTGAGGATGTACTCTACTCAGCAGTCCGAATACGGTAAGTTCGTCGCCTTCGAGCCCGGGGTTATCCATGAGTAGGGGAAGTGTGACCACAATGGCATTATCCGAAACTTGAAAACGGGGCTTTTTGATGCTGTCTTTATAGGTGTCGCGAATTCGCATGATGCCCGTTCCAAAGGCCTCGATAAGACCCAGGCGCAAAAAGACTTCGGCAAGAATGCGGTTACGCCTAACGGACAGCATATCGGATAGGTACTCATCGACAGTCATGCTTGCTGGCAAGCCGCCGGGCGAGGCGACTTCCACGCGGTCGTCAAACATCGAGATGCGAATGTGCGCGGGTACATCCCAAGTCCTGTGAACGATTGCATTGGTAATGGCCTCGCGGAATGCTTCGAGCGGAATAAGCTCCTTGCGGACCCGCTCCATTCCCTTGATCTCTTCGTAACAGTACTGAGTTTCAAATAGTTCAAGAGCGCCGTCAATCTCCGTTAAAACCGATGCATGTTCGAGAGTTTTGCGCTGCTTAATGAGATTGATGGTGTCGCCAAACACCGCCATGTCGATACCTGGGAAATCGTTCTCGTCCGCGAGCAGTTCTGCCGCGTTGTTATAGGTCCCGGTCTGATCGAGCAGGCCGAGGGTTTTGAGGGTGTCGGTTGTGAACGACTGAAGCGAAAGCTTCGCCGTTAAGCGATTCTCTAAAACGGTGAAAGATAAATCTTGCTTGTTTGCCGGGAGCTGTTCAAAGGAGAGGTTTTGACCTTCGAGCACGAGGCGTGAAAGCCCTAGGGTGTCAACTGGTATGGTCGCGGTGTCATTGCGCTTGTATGCCTTCGAGCGGTATAGGTAAGGCTTCGATCTGCCGGGAAAGACCGTAAGCTCTACGGTTGCATCGGACTCGTTGATTTTTAGGGAGTAATCGGGCTGGGGGATGATCGAATCGTTAATCTTGTTTTCGATATCCAGACAGGTCTGCTTGGGGTCATCGAGGCCAACGGCTTCTCCGTCGTCGTTAATTCCAAATAGCACGCGTCCTCCCGTGCCATTTGCATAAGCGGAGACGGTTTTAAGGAACGAATTAGTGACGCATTCCTTGAATTCAAGATCTTTGGATTCTTGCATCGTGATGCTCCGTTTCGCTTCAATTTGACATGAAAAATGACACGTAAAATTTTACACGTCATTTCACGCGTCAAAATTATGACACGAAAAAATTTGCGTGTCATTTTGCGTGTCAACGTGACGTGAAATGACACGCAAGCGCGAATGCATTGGCATTCTGAAAAAACGGAGTTTGTAAGCCTGGGGCTTGATTGGGCTAACGCATGGAATTAACCGTATTTTCGAACACGCTTTCGGTATCATTTCGGCATTAAAAGATACCGAAAGTGTGTTCGTGATACCGATAATAATAAGGAAAGTGGAGCGCTTCGTAGCTGCCTGGAAAGTGAGGATTTGACCATCTGATTGTCTCGATCTGTAACAGCTAGGTGGTCAAATGATCGTTAGATGTTACAGATCGAGATTTTCTGCCTGGCCGATTCCGTTTGTCTCGATCTGTAACAACTGGGACCGAAAAGCTCGGCTAGATGTTACAGATTGAGATTAAGCGGATTGGCCTGCGCGTTTGTCTCGATCTGTAACAGGTAGGCGGCCAAAAGCGGGTTAGTTGTTACAGATTTAGATTTTTCGACCCGGGCGGGCCCGTCCATCTAAATCTGTAACAGGTAGGACCGAAAATCCCTGCTAGATGTTACAGATTGAGACAAACGGCCTGCTCGAGCTCACCAAAAACAAAAAGGCCGCATACGAACCCGTGGAAGGATTCGCATGCGGCCGACAAGGGGTATGTGGCTGAAACTAGGCCATGAGCAGGCCGGTCTCCGCGACGTTCTTGTACCAGTACGCGCTCGCCTTGGGATAGCGCTTCTGGGTCTCAAAGTCGATGTAGAACAGGCCGTAACGCTTGTTATAGCCGTTGGTCCAGGAGAACTGGTCCTGCAGCGACCACACAAAGTAGCCGTCGACGTTCACGCCGCCGTCAATCGCCTTGAGGATCCACGCGAGATGCTGGCGCATGTAGTCGATGCGGGGGGCGTCGTCGATAAAGCCGTCCTCGAAGTCGTCCTTATAGCCCATGCCGTTCTCGGTGATGTAGATCTTCTTGTAGTTGGGGTAATCGTTCTTAATGCGCAGCAGCAGGTCGTACAGGCCCTCGGGATAGATAATCCAGTCCCAGTCGGTGGTGGGGATGCCCTGACGCACGCATGCCTCGCCAACGCCCTTGAGGAACCAGCGCGAGGAGCCTTTGTCGCCGGTGCCGTTGTGGTTGATGTCGTTTTCGCCCTCGGCGGCACGCAGGAATTGGCACTTGTAGGTGTTGACGCCCAGACAATCGTTGTGGGGGAGTGCGGCGGTCAGGGCGGCGACGTCCTCGTCACGTACGTCGAGCTCGCCGCCGGCGATATGCGCGAGCTTCGTCGCAGCTTCCATGGTATCGGCCGCATAGTGGCCGCGGAAGGTGGCGTCGAGCACCCAGCGGTTGTTGATGACGTCGGCCATGCGGGCTGCCTCGCAGTCGGCGGCGCTGTTGGGGTCGAGGGGATACTTGGGCTCCAGGTTCTGGACAATGCCGATCTCGCCCTCAAAGCCGCCCTCGTGGAAGGCGATGACGGCCTTGGCGTGGGCCACCATCATGTTGTGCATAAGCTGGAAGGCCTTGTCCAGGCGATACTTCTCGCCGTGCGGCCAGTTGCCAACGATAAAGCTGCCCTCGGCGGTCGCGGGAATCTCGTTAAAGGTGAACCAGTGCTTGACCTCGGTGAACTCGGCAAAGCAGAACTTGGCGTACTCGACGAAGGCATCGATGGTCGTGCGCGTCAGGAAGCCCTCGCCACCGTTCTGGTAGAAGGCCTCGGGCGTGTCAAAGTGATCGAGCGTGACATAGGGGATAACGCCGGCCTTGTTGCAGGTGGCAAAGAGCTCGTGATAGAAGGCGACGCCCTCGGGGTTAACCTCACCAGTGCCGTTGGGGAAGATACGGCTCCAAGCGATAGAGACACGGATACCGTTGATGCCGAAGCGCTGGCACAGGTCGATATCGACCGGATATTTGTTGTAGAAGTCGCTTGCGGGATCGGGGGAGAAGTGACCCTGAGCAGCCAGGAAATCGTCCCAGGGCACTTTGCCCTTGCCGTGCGTACGGGTCTCGCCCTCAACCTGGTAAGCAGCGGTGGCGCCGCCAAACACAAAGCCGTCGGGGAACTGCATGGGGTTGGTCATGAGTCATCCTTTCTGTGAGATACGAATAGGGAGAGGTGCCCGAACGGGGATTCGGGCACCAACAGAGGGAGGAAACTAGTCGAGGTTCTCGCGGAGCCACTTGATGGCGCCGGCGGGGTCGCGGGTAAGGTCGATGTATTCCTTGCCACGCGGGGCGAGCAACTTAATACCCAGACGGTCGGTATCGGCCTTCATGTCGTTGTAGTAGCTACGGACCTGCGGGGCAAGCACGATGACGTCGTACTGGTCCATGATGGCGGTGTGCTGACCATAGGCACCTGCAGAGGAGGCGATGTTCTCGCCGGTCTGTGCGGCGCCTTCCTTAATGGCGTTGGCGAGCATGGCGGAGGTGCCAGCGCCGGCGCACAGGACGAGGACCTTCAGACCGTCGACGTCCTTCTTGGCGGATGCGTCGGCGGCGGGCTCGGGCTGATCGGCGACAGGCTCGCTGTCGACGGCAGCGGCAACGGTCGTCTCGACGGCAGCGGCGGTCGGCTCGATGACGGGCGCAGGGGTGCTGGCAGCGATGGTGGCAGCACCATCGGACTCAAGACCCAGCTCGGCGGCGCGCTCGGCCTCCTGGTCGCAGAGCAGCTTATCGTATGCCTTCAAGAACGGCAGGTAGATGACGGCGTCCAGCAAGATGATGATCGCGACAAATACAAGGGCAATAAGCTGGAAGTTCGTGGTGATGAAGATACCGATGGGGGCGGGGGTGGCCCAAGGCACCACGAAGGAGAAGCCGTTCATGCCCACGTTATCGATAAAGAACTTGGCAACACTCACGTTGACGCAGCCGGCGGCAACAAAGGGGATGAGCATGTAGGGGTTGAGGATCATGGGCGCGCCAAAGAGCAGCGGCTCGTTGACAGCGAAGGCAACAGGAACAATCGAGGCCTTACCGACGGCTTTGAGCTGCTTGGACTTCATAAAGAGAATCAGCAGAAGCGGCACGATGAACGTGGCGCCGGTGCCGCCGAACTCACCCACGAGCGACATGTTAAAGGTGAGGGAGTGGGCGGGGTGGCCACCGGCCAGCAGAACCTGCAGGTTCTCGGCCTGGTTGGCAAGACGGATGGGGTCGATGCCCGGCTGGACGATCGAGGGGCCGTGGACGCCGATGAACCAGAAGAACGCGGTGGCAGCCTGGATAAGGATAAGGCCAGGATAGGTTTCTGCAGCGGTAAAGAGCGGGGAGAGCAGTTTGATAAGCAGCTCGGAGAACGGAACGCCCATGAGGTTGCGCACGACCACATCGATGATGCCGCAGATGATGACGGCACCACCGAAGGGGATGATGTCGCGGAAGTTCTGGGCGATAGCGCCCGGGACCTCCTTGGGCAGTTTAATGGTCAAATCGCGCGACACACAGAACTTATAAACCCACACGGTAATGAACGCGGCGATGTATGCCGAGAACAGACCGCGCGTGCCCATGCTGGTGCAATCGAAAACCGAAAGCTCGGAACCGTCGAGCTTGGTGGTGAACTGCGTAACAGCGAGCAGAAGCATGCTGCACTGGGCGGCGACCATGGTGGAGCCGTCGTTGAGCACCTTGCCGGCGGGCATGCGGCGGTTCATGGAAGCCGTGAAGTTCTTTGCAGTGGTGCCGGCGACCATGATGCCCATAACGCCCATGGTGAAGTTGTACAGCTTGTTGCACCAGTCGATGAGCGGCTGGGGCAACGTGATGCCAACGACGCCGGGGAGCGTGGCGATGAGCAGGAAAATCGAAGAGGTCAGGACGATGGGCATGCACCCAAGGAATCCGTCCTTAATGGCCTGGAGGTAGATGTTCCTCGAGATCTTCTCAAAGACGGCTGATGCTTTTCGAGCATCTTTACGATGGCGTCCATGGAGCTCCTTTGCTGCTTGGTGCGCTATGCATGTGGATGGAACTGGTCGTCGATGGATGGTCAGGACTGCCCGGAAACCCTCCTGCATAAGGAAGGCGTTACGAAATGACAACGTTATCATTTCGTTAATGACAACGTAAGACATTTTGGAAAGCGCAACAAGGATTAACGGGTGAGCGGTCAATATTGTCCGGTAAACGGTTGATTTATCAGTCGGGCAGGTAGTGTATGCTAGAACGCAGAAAACATGTGACATGAAGCCGATGGGAGAAATAGTGGCAACGTTGGACAAGAAAAACGTCTCAATGAACGATGTGGCGGTTGCCGCCGGCGTTTCCCTTAAGACAGTGTCTCGTGTGATCAATGAGCCCGATAGCGTACGCGAATCGACGCGTGAGAAGGTCCATGCGGCCAT
This sequence comes from Collinsella aerofaciens, assembly GCF_015557435.1. Taxonomy (GTDB): domain Bacteria; phylum Actinomycetota; class Coriobacteriia; order Coriobacteriales; family Coriobacteriaceae; genus Collinsella; species Collinsella aerofaciens_Z. The sequence continues at coordinate 22,777 of NZ_JADNOH010000041.1, read as the reverse complement.
GGAGACGCTCGGATTTCGAACTAACTTTGCCGCGCGCTCGCTCAAGTTGGGCCGTTACGGGTGTATCGGCGTGGTGCTGTTTCACTTGTCAGGCGGTGCCGTGGACATGATCGACGGTATCGCCGATGCCGCCGAAGAGCGAGGCTTCGCGCTCACGATGATCAAGAAGCGGGCGGGGGAGAAGATGACCCTTGCCGATGCGGCGCGCAGGATGTCGCAACTGCCTGTCGATGGCATGATCTTCAACTTGCGTCAGATGGTCGACGACTTCGATACGTTCGAGGCGCCGAAGGACCTCAAGACGGTGATTATCACGCCGATGGAACACCCTACTTGCTCTACGGTCAGCGACGATCAAGAGGGCGGTGCGCGCATGGCGTGCGAGTACTTTTTGGACCGCGGGCACAAGAACGTCTACTTCGTTGCCGGTAAAGAAGAATCGCTGTCGAGCCAGTGCCGTATGAAAGGTTGGCGCGCGGCACTCGAGGCGCGTGGCATTGAGCCGTCTGAGCCGCTGTGGGGTGACTGGAATGCAGATAGCGGCTATGCCGCGGGTCTTGCGCTCGCCGACAAGCCCGATTGCACGGCGGTTCTTGCCGCCAACGACTGCATGGCCAACGGCGTGATGACGGCTTTGCGCGACAAGGGGCTGAGCGTACCCGGCGACGTGTCCGTGATAGGCTTCGACGACGAGCTCTACAAGACGATTCCCAATTCGATTCTGACGTCGGTGAAGTTTCGCCACCGCGAGCTGGGCATTCGCGCGCTTAACGAGGTCGTTGCGGGCCTGGAGGCCCCAAGCTCCAGAAGCCGAACACTCGTCTCGGGCGTGTTGGTCGAGCGCGCGAGTGTGCGGGATCTGCGGGCGTAGACGTGCTCGGCTCGTTCATCTCAATCTGTAACAGCTAGGACCCAAAAACTCGACTAGCTGTTACAGATTGAGATTTTGTCTACCCAGTCATCATCTTTGTCTTGATCTGTAACAGTTAGACGGCCAAAAGCGAGTTAGATGTTACAGATCGAGACAAACGAACGCGGCCCAGCCCGCCCAAAAACAAAAACGGCGGATACGACCAAGGATGCTGAAGCATCCACCGGGAAGGTCGTATCCGCCACACGGAAAGAGGTGCATGGACGCAGCGCCCATGCGATCGGGAATGGTAAGGTGCACGGCAGCGTGATGGTCACGGCAGCCGATGACGTTGACTAGTCCAGACGACGGGTCTGCGCCACGTGCTTATACCAGTATGCGCTTGCCTTGGGCGTGCGCTTCTGGGTTTCAAAGTCAACGTAGAAGAAGCCGTAACGCTTGTTGTAGCCATTGGTCCAGGAGAACTGATCCTGCAGGCTCCACAGGAAGTAGCCGCCCACGTTGACGCCCACCTCCATGGCCTTGAGCAACCAGCGCAGGTGCTGCTCGATGTAGTCGATGCGCGGCTGGTCGTCTACAAAGCCGTCCTTGTAGGGGTCCTTGTAACCCATACCGTTTTCGGTGATGAAGATCTGCTTGTAGTTGGGGTAGCGCTGCTTAATGTAGACGAGCAGATCGAACAGGCCCTCGGGATAGATGATCCAGTCCCAGTCGGTGGTGGGGATGCCAGGCTTGTTCACATGCTCGCCAATACCCTTAACGCGCCAGCGTCCGGTGCCTTTCTCGCCCGTACCGTTGTGGTGCAGGTCGTTCTCGCCGTCGTAGGCCTTCAAGAAGCGGCACTGATAGTTGTTAACGCCCAGGTAGTCGTTGTAGAGCGCTGCCTCGCGCATAATCTCGAGGTCCTCGTCCAGGATTTCGATGGTGCCGCCCGAGACGGCAGCCAGGCGGTTGGCGCACTCGAGGGTGTCGGGGGCATAGTCGCCGCGGAAGGTGGCGTCGAGCAAGAACTGGTTCTGCAACACGTGCTCGTTGTTGGCGGCCTTGATGTCGGCGGGGTCGTTCTCGTTGAGCGGGTACTTAAACTCCAGCGACTGAATAACGCCAATCTTGCCCTTAAAACCGCCGTTGTGGAAGGCCAGCACCGCCTTGGCGTGGGCGAGCATCATGTTGTGCTCGCACTGGAAAGCCTCGGCCAGATGCGCCTTGACGCCACCGGGGAAGGTGCCCTCGATGTAGGTGTTGGAGGCGTCGGCCCAGATCTCGTTAAAGGTGAACCAATAGGTCACCTGGTCGGCGTACTCCTTAAAGCAGAAGGTGGCAAAGTCCACAAAGGCGTCGATGGTCTCACGGTTGAGGAAGTCGCCCTTCTCAAAGAGGGGCAGCGGCGTGTCGAAGTGATGCAGCGTAACAAAGGGCTCAACGTGGTGCTTGTGGCACTCGGCAAAGAGGTCGTGGTAGAACTGCACACCCTCGGGGTTGATCTCGCCGGTGCCATTGGGGAAGATGCGGCTCCAGGCGATGGAGAGGCGAATGCCGTTGATGCCGAACTCCTCGCACAGCTCCAGATCGACGGGGTACTGGTTGTAGAAGTCCGAAGCGGGATCGGGGGAAAAGCGCCCCTGGGCCTCCAAGAAGTCGTCCCAGGCAACCTTGCCCTTACCGTGGGTGCGGGTCTCGCCCTCTACCTGGTAGGCGGCGGTGGCGCCACCAAAGATAAAGTCCTCGGGAAACTGCGCGGGCGGGTTGGTGACGCTGGCGGGGTTAACGGACATGATGATCCAATCGTCTAGTAAAAAGGCCAGCCACCTGATGTGGTCGGCTGGCCTTTACGCGTTACTTACTTCGAGAGCTGCTCACTCACGAAGGCGAGAGACTTGTCGCCGTTCTGGGAGAGCTCGATGTACTGCTTACCGCGGCAGGCGACGCACTTGTTGCCCACGCGCTCGCAGTCCTTCTGCAGGTCGGCCAGGTAGCTCGCGGCCTGCGGGGCCAGGACGACCAGGTCAAAGTCGGGGAGCATGTCCACGTGGTTGCCATAAGCCTCGGCAGCGGTCTCCAGATTGATGCCGCGCTCCTTGGCAGCCTTGGCCAGCGCGTTGGCGAGCAGGCCCGAAGTGCCACCGCCCTGGCAGAGCACGAGCACGCGCTTGCCGTTAAGGTCGCTGGTGGCCGTAGCCTCGGTGGTGGCAGCAGCGGGAGCGGCGTCGGTCTTCACAGCCTCGGCAGCGGCGCCGGCGGCAACGCTCTTGGCGTCGGCCTTGCCCTGGAAGGCGTCATTGAGCTTAGCGGCCTTCTCGGCGTTCTTGGCGGCGAGCTCCTCGTCGGAAATCTCGGCCTCCTCTGCGCACTTCTGGGCGTCATAGGCACGGAAGAAGGGGTAGTACAGGGCAAAGTCGACGACCAGGATGATGGCGAGCATCACAAAGGCGAGCGGCTGGAAGCCCAGACCCATGATGGTGCCGATGGGACCGGGGACGGTCCAAGGCAGGGTGTACATAAAGCCGTTCATGCCCAAGAAGTCGATAAAGACCTTGAGAATCCAGATGTTGGCGATCGGGGCAAAGACAAACGGGACAAAGAAGACGGGGTTGAGCACGATGGGCGCGGCGAACAGCAGCGGCTCGTTGACGGCAAAGCATACGGGGACGATGGCGGCCTTACCGACGGCGCGCATCTCCTGGGACTTGGCCAAGAAGCAGAACATAAAGACCAGGACGAGCGTGGCGCCGGTGCCGCCCATGCAGACGACGAAGTACTGGGCGCCCTGCGTCAGGACGGCGGAGGCGTGCTCGCCGGCCTGGAATGCAGCCAGGTTGTCGGTCATGTTGGCAACGAGGGCGGCAGCGATGGCGGGCTCGACGATCGAGGGGCCGTGGACGCCGACGAACCAGAAGAGACTCATGGCGCCGTAGATCACAGCGAGGCCGATGTAGCCGTCGGCGGCGGTGAACAGGGGCTGGAACACCTGGATGACGCCCTGGGCAAAGCAGAAGCCAAAGGCAGCGCGGAAGACGATGTCAAAGACCCAAAAGACCGTGATGCAGACGGAGAAGGGGATGATGTCCTTAAAGGTCTGCGAAATGTTGGGCGGAACCTGATCGGGCATCTTGACGGTGATGTTGCGCTTAATGAAGAACTTATAGATGATGCCGGTCACAAACGCAGCGATGAAGGCGGTCAGCAGGCCCTTGGAGCCAAGGTAGGTGGTGTTGAAGCCGCTGGCAGCGTCCGTGGCGATGGTGTCGCTCGAAAGGAGCAGGAAGCCGATGATGGCCGCGCACATGCACGAGATAAAGTTGATCTGGTTGTTCTTGGGCAGGTCGCGGTTCTGAGCGTCGGCGAAGTGCTTGGCCGTGGTGGCGGCACAGGCGATGGCCAGGATGCCCATGGAGTAGTTGTAGCACTTCCACAGGGCGTTGTTGATGTCATCGGGCCAGTAGAAACCCCAGATGTTGGGGACCGAGGCTACCAGACAGAAGATGGACGAGAAGATGATGATGGGGATGACGGAGATAAAACCGTCGCGGATCGCCTTAAGGTACTTGTTGCGGGCGATCGCGTTGAAAAAGGGCTGGCCTTTTTCGATGGTGGCGATGAGTTGCTCCATGCAAAGCTCCTTAGAGTCGGTGGGTTAGCAACGATGGTAGCTTTTGACGTTAGCTTGCCAAAATGTTGACGTTGCCATTTTGCGACACGAAAAAAGACACGAACCGGTGGTCCCTGTGCCTGTGGACCGTCGATTCCTTGCGCGTAAACGTTAGAGCCGCCCGGTGGCTCTGTGTTTGCACAATGGCAACGTTAACATTTGGGCGACAAAAGCCGTTTGGGGAAGCAAGATTGTCGGTGAACGGTAGGTTTTGGGTGGTAAGCGTATTGAGGGGGAGGCGTTGGATATACTTGAAGGCGTTTAACATGACTGCGCAGGATGTCATCAATGGCATCGTTGACATAGAAAGATCTCCTATGGACGCTGTTAAAAAATCGGTATCCGTCAAAGACGTGGCGCGCCTCGCGGGCGTCTCGGAGCAGACGGTCTCGCGCACCGTGCACGATTCGCCCAGTGTGCGCCCCGAGACCAAGGAGCGCGTGCGCGCCGCCATGCGCGAGCTTGGCTATCGTCCAAACTTTGCCGGGCGGTCGCTGCGTCGCGGCAAGTTCAAGACTGTCGGCGTCGCCATGTTCAACATTACCGGTACCGGCAACCTCGACCGTATGGAGGGCTTTGCCGCCGCCGCCGACAAACACGGCTATGCCATCACCCTTACTAAAGTAGATGGACACCCCTATACCCTCGAGAGCGCATCGTCGCGCATGAGCGCGCTGCCGGTGGACGGCATGGTTGTGATCATGAATCGCATACCGGCGGACTTTGGCACCTTTGAGCCGCTGCCCGGTATGCAGACGGTGCTCGTTACCATGTTGGAGCACCCGCTGTGCTCGACGGTCGATAACGATCAGTTTGATTGCTCGCGCCAGGTTGTTGAGTACTTGCTCGGACAGGGACACAAGACCGTGCACTTTATCTCGTGTCCCGAACGCTCGCTTTCGGGCATGCAGCGCGAGGAGGGCTGGCGCGAGACTTTGCGCGCGCATGGTATTGAGCCGCCGCGATTCATCCGTGGCGATTGGACGGCGCAGAGCGGGTATGCTGCCGGTCAGGCTCTGGCGGACGATCCGACCTGTACGGCCATTTATGCCTCCAACGACGCCATGGCCTACGGCTGCATTCGCGGGCTCGAGTCGCGCGGAAAGCGCGTGCCCGAGGACGTGAGCGTGGTGGGCGTTGACGACAGCCTGGGCGAGATCGTGCCCGATCGTCGTCTGACCACGGTGCGCTTTAACAACAAGCGCGTCGGCATGTGGGCGGTCGACAAGATCGCCGGCGCCGAGGGGGTTGCGCCTGGCGTGGAGCACATGCTGATTCCCGGCGTGCTCGTAAAGGGCGATACGGTACGCGATTTGCGCTAGGGCGCGGACCTGTTTGGGTTGTCGCCAAACGTGTTTGATATTGTTCGAATTGGTTTAAAAACCGTTCACGGGCAAAAATCGACCGTTCATAGTCCATATTTGCGTTTTGCATTGTTCCTTTTTGTTTGAATGTTATTGTTTCTAGCATACACAGCGCAGCGCGTATGCCCGGACGCGATGCTCTCCATTGGTTCATATGTGAAAGGAACGCAACATGGCAACCAAAGAAGAAATCTCGATGGTTGGATTCGAGATCGTCGCATACGCCGGTGACGCCCAGACCGATTTGCTTGCAGCGCTCGATGCTGCTCGCGAAGGTGATTTTGAGAAGGCCGAGCAGCTGCACAAGGATGCCAGCGATGCGCTCATCGGTGCTCACGACACGCAGACCAAGCTGCTTTCGCAGGAGGCCGGTGGCGGCGAGATGGAGATGACCTTCATCATGGCCCACGCTCAGGACACCCTCATGACTACCATGATTCTGGAGAAGCAGACCCGCTTTACCATCGACGCCTACAAGCGCATTGCCGAGCTCGAGGCCAAGCTCGCCTAACCCTTTTTGCGCAACTCAGTTCCCTTCCAAAAGCCCTGTCGCATTTCGCGGCAGGGCTTTTTGATTTTTCGCTGGGTGGGTATACTTCCATCCGCAATACAGGCCGGACTGAGGAGGTATCCAAATGCCGGACAATGGATCGATTCAAAAAAGAGGCGCGCACGAGATAGTTCATGGGCGTCCTGTCCAGATAACCGAGCACACGACGGTAACCGAGCTGCAGCCCAGCCTGTCCGATGTCGTGTGCGCAAACAAAAAGCTGCAGATCGGTATCATCGTTGTGCTCGTGGTGCTGGCGTTGCTGTCGGGCTTTGTAGCTCGTCCGCATTTCGCCGATACCAAAACTTGGGACTCCACCATCGAGGTTATCGACCAAAAGAAAGGCAACGTTTTGGCGCTCACGGCTTCATGCGTTGCTCTATCTGCGGGCATTACCGCGCTGCCTGGTGATACGGGAACGCCGGTTGCCGAGCAGCTCGCACAGCTTTCAGGCAACCTTGGTATCGTGCTTGCCGTGCTATATCTAGAGAAATATTTGCTCACGATTTTGTGGTCGGTTGGCCTGGGCATCTTAATCCCGTCTGCGTTGGTGCTCTTTGCGGTGTCGCTCGGCATTCACGGGCGCTGGAGCACGAGCGCTGTTCTGCGCCGTGTGGCGACACGCGTGCTGGTGGTTGCCGTGATCGGCATGGCGCTCGTGCCCGCGAGCGTATGGGTGTCGCAGAAGGTCGATGAAACGTATCGCGTAAGTATTGAGCAAGCTGAGCAAAAGGCGAGCGATGCCGCAAAGACGGCTGATGCCACGGACAAGTCAGGTGAGACCAGCTCAAAGTCGAACAAGAAAAAATCCGAGGCCACGGAGTCCAAAAACGTGCTCGAGCAGTTGACCGATGGGGCATCGAGCCTGGTTACGTCGGTAACCAGTGGTGCCAAGCAGATGACCGACGAGATTGTGCAGCAGGTGACTGACCTGATCGAAGGCGTCATCGTGATGATCGTGACCTCGTGCGTGATCCCGCTGTTGGTGCTCGTGGCGTTCCTGTGGCTGGGGCACGTACTGCTGGGGATTGATATCTCCGGCCCGACGAACTATCTGACAGGTCGTTTTCTAAGTACTCCGTCCAGGCACGCTAAGAAGAGCGGAGAGTCTGAGTAGCTAAAGGATCATTTCACCGATTCATATCGCCGAAGGGCGACCGAGATGCGTTCTCGGTCGCCCTTATTTGTCGAGTGCGTGACCGTCTATGCCTCTGTCGGGCCCAAACGGTCAGCAAACGCCCGTGAACGGTAATTGTTCAAAAAAGAACAAAGACAAACAAATAGTTGTTGCAGTCACTGTTCGAATGTGTTCAAATAAACATGAACAGTGAAGAACCGCACATTCAGATGCCCGGACCTGAACGCGATTCAACACTTCCAAACAGAAACTACGCACCTGCGTATCTCTCAAGGAGGATGTCATGAGGGTTGTAATCGCTTCCGATGCCGACGGTATGTCGATGAAGGAGTCCATCAAGGAGATGCTCATCGCCGATGGCCACGAGGTCGTCGACTATTCCGAGACCCCTGCCGCGGACTTTGTCGATTCCGCGACTGCCGTCGCCAAGGACCTGCTGGAGCACAAGGATTCCCAGGGCTTTGCCTTCGATAAGTACGGCGTTGGCTCCTATATGGCCGCCGTCAAGATGAAGGGCATGGTCGTCGCCAACATTTCCGACGAGCGCTCCGCCTACATGACCCGCGAGCACAACGGTTCGCGCATGGTCACCATGGGCCCGGGCGTCGTTGGCACCGAGGTCGCCAAGAAGATCGCCCGCGAGTTCCTGCGCGCCCAGTACGCCGGCGGTCGTCACCAGATCCGTGTCGACATGCTCAACAAGATGGCCTAACGAGAGCCACCGAGAACTCGAACTTCTACCTCAACTTGTGAATTCAGACGAAAGGACGTTCTGATGAAGAAGACCATCGCAATCGGTTGCGACCATATCGTTACGGACGAGAAGATCTATCTGGCCGACCGCCTGGAGCAGGCTGGCTACAAGGTGCTCGACTGCGGCACCTACAGCCACAGCCGTACACACTATCCCATCTACGGCAAGGCCGTGGGCGAGGCCGTTGCCAGCGGTAAGGCCGACTTTGGCGTGGCCCTGTGCGGCACCGGCATCGGCATCACCAACGCCGTCAACAAGGTTCCCGGCGCCCGTTGCGCCCTGGTCCGCGACATGACCTCGGCCCTGTATGCCCGCCGCGAGCTCAACGCCAACATCGTGGGCTTTGGTGGCAAGATCACCGGCGAGTTCCTGATGGCCGATATCATGCTTGCCTTCCTGGAGGAGCCCTACGAGAAGACTCCCGAGCACGACGCCCTGATCGCCAAGATCGACGCCTGCAATAAGGCCGACGCCGAGGCTCAGGCTGACCCGCACTTCTTTGACGAGTTCCTCGAGAAGTGGGACCGCGGCGAATACCATGATTAGCGGGTATCCGGCGTAATTAACTAGTCCGTTGACGGCTCGCGTTTCTGTGAGGGGGCGCGGGCCGGTTTTCTATCAGCCCTATTGACTTGGTGGGCTGTCGTAAGAAAGGGAAGGCTCCTATGGAGTTTGTTCTTGATAACGGTACTATTCGCGTGGCACTGAGCACGGCTGGCGGATCGTTCACTTCTATTGCGGCCAACGGCCGTGAGTACCTGTGGCAGGGTGATCCGGCGGTCTGGTCGGGCCAGGCACCTATTTGCTTCCCGATCTGCGGTGGCCTTCGTGACGGTCACGCAATGACCATGGGCGGCCGCGAGGTAAAGCTCGCCCGCCACGGCTTTGCGCGCAAGCAGGAGTGGAAGCTCGAGGAACAGAGCGACAACATGGTTGCGCTGAGCTTAAGCTCTGCCGACCATGCCGAGTTGCTCGAGCAGTACCCGTATCCGTTTAAGATCGTTGCTCGTTACACGATCGATTCGGAAAAGGTGGCCGTTTCGTACGAGGTGACCAATGAGGGCACCGAGGACATGCCGTTTTTTGTGGGCGGTCACCCCGGCTTTAAGTGCCCGCTCGACGAGGGCGAGTCCTATGACGACTACGAGCTCCGTTTTGAGCAGCGCGAGGCCGCTGAGCTCTGTACTGCCGTTCCCTCGACGGGCTTGATTGATGTTGAGCATCGCAGCAAGAACCCCATGATCGACCAGAACCTGCCGCTGACCCACGAACTCTTCGACTTCGCGGAGACCATCTTTGACGTGCTCGAGAGCCGCGTGGTTACGTTGACCAAGAAAACCAAGGACAAGGGCGTGCGCCTGACGTTCCCCGATATGCCGTACCTGATTGTGTGGAGCAAGCCCGAGGGCGACTTTGTGGCCGTGGAACCGTGGGGCGGCCTGTCCACCTGCTCCGACGAGGACGATATTCTGGAGCACAAGCGCGGCTGCCTGGTGGCCAAGCCGGGGGAGACCGTCACCCGCGGCTTTGAGATCGAGATCCTTTAACGAGCTATCGTATGTTTGGGGCGGGTTATGCCGCCCCGGAACAGGAGTTCAACATGATTCTGACCGTTACCATGAACCCGTCGATTGATACGCGCTATCAGCTCGACAAGCTGATCATCGACGATGTTAACCGTGTGACGCCCGAAAAGACCGCTGGCGGCAAGGGCCTCAACGTGAGCCGCGTGCTGCTGCAGCTGGGCGATGACGTGCTCGCGACCGGCCTGCTCGGCGGCCACATGGGTGCCTATATGGCTGAGCTTATGGATGCCGACGGCGTCAAGAACGACTTTGTGCCCATCGCCGGTGAGACGCGCATTTGCCTGAATATCCTGCACGAGGGCAATCAGACCGAGCTGTTGGAGAGCGGCCCGCAGATCGCCCCGGCCGAGCTCGAGGCCTTTACGGCCAAGTTTGCCGAGCTTGCAGCGAAGGCAGACGTTGTGACGCTTTCGGGCTCGCTGCCGCGCGGCGTCGATGCCGGCTACTATGCCGAGCTCGTCAAGATCGCCGAGGAGGCGGGCGCCAAGGTGCTGCTTGACACCTCGGGTGCATCGCTGGAGGCCGCGCTGGAGTCTGACGCTAAGCCTGAGCTCGTAAAGCCCAACCTGACCGAGATTAACGGCCTGCTGGGTACGTCCTTTACGACCGATGATGTCGATGCCCTGCGCGAGGCGCTTGCCGCAGATGACCGCTTTGCCGGTATTCCCTGGGTTGTCGTTTCGATGGGCGCTGCCGGTTCGGTGGGCTTCCATGAGGGCCGCGCGTTCCGCGCCAAGACGCCCGCGATTGCGGCTGTGAACGCAACGGGTTCCGGTGACTCGACCATCGCCGGCTTTGCGCATGCCATTGCGGCTGGTGCCGACGACGTCACGGTGCTCAAGACCGCCAATACCTGCGGCAAGCTCAACGCCATGGATCCCAAGACCGGCCACCTGGTCATGGATCGCTGGGACGAGGTCTACAACAGCGTTGAGGTGACCGAACTTTAGAGTTACGGCGCGCCGAACAAAACGAGCGTGGATAATCTCCCACTTTGGGCTCGCAAAGGGGCCCCAAGTGGGAGATTTTCCACTCTCATGGGAGGTAGCTAATTTGGGACGGGGCCATTTTGACTACTTTGAATGTAAAAGTAGTCAAAATGGCCCCGTCCCAAATTAGCTACCCTTGCATCAGAAAACGGCGCCCGTCGGCGATGTTGCCGGCGGGCGCCGTTGTCGTGTGGGTGCTATTTGTCGAGCGTGGGCGTCCGAGGCTGCGTGCTACAGCGAGTCGATGAAGCGCTGTTGGGCGGCGCGGCCGGCCTCGTCCCACTTAAAGACGCCGGCGTTGTCGAGCACATGGCCAAACACCACACCGACCTCCTCGTGCAGGATGTCGATGGCGTTATCCGCCGTGAGCTCATCGGCACGACGGGCATAAACGTCCAGGGCCCACGCGGCGTGGCTGCGGCAAAGGTCGTCGCCCTCGAGCGCGGCGGCAAGATCGTAGCTCGCGTCGACCTTGGCTGCCAGCAGGTGCTCGCGGACGGCGCCAAGCTCGGGAACCAGACGCGGCGGCAGAATGGCCAGGCCCATGACCTCAATCAGGCCAATGTTTTCCTTCTTAATGTGGTGATACTCGGCATGCGGGTGGAACACGCCCAGCGGATGCTCGTCGGTCGTGATGTTGCAGCGAAGCGCCATGTAGGCCTCGTAGATCTCGCCACCGGCATTACCGCGGGAGTCGACGCGGCGGATGACGGGCGTCACGGTATTGTGGGCCACGCCGTCGGCCGTGTGCGCGATGACGCCCACGGACTCGTCGGTCCACTCGCGCCAAGCGAGGATGATCTTCTCGGCGGCGTCGAGCAGCTGGGCGCGATCGTGCGAGCGCAGGCGCAACACCGAAAGCGGCCACTGCAGCACGGTGCCGGTGACCTGGTCGAACCCGGGCACGCTAAACTGCGAGACCTCGGCGGCATGCATCATGGGAAACTCGTGCGCGCCGCCCTGGAAGTGGTCGTGCGACAAGATCGAGCCGCCCACGATGGGCAGGTCGGCGTTGGAGCCAATAAAGTAGTGCGGGAACAGGTCGACAAAGTCGAGCAGGCAGGTCAGCCCCTTGCGGTCCACGTGCATCGGGCGATGCTCGGAGCTCATAGCAATGCAGTGCTCGTTAAAATACGCATACGGGCTGTACTGGAAACCCCAGCGCTCGCCGTCGAGCTGGATGGGGATAACGCGCAGATTCTGGCGGGCGGGGTGGGCGCCACCGTCGGCTGCTGCCGAACGCCCGGGGTAGCCCTCGTTTTCGATGCACAGCTGGCAGGCGGGATACTTTTCGCCCGTGTTCTTGGCGGCACCGGCGGCAGCGATATCGCGCGGGTCCTTCTCGGGCTTGGAGAGGTTGATGGTGATCTCCAGGTCGCCCCAGTTGGTAGGGGTGCTCCACTTAATGTTGCGTGCGATGGCGGCGCGGCGCACATAGCCGGCGTCGCAGCACAGGCCGTAGAACCAGTCGGTCGCGGCGCGGGGCTCGTTGACGCCCATGCGGCCGTTGAATTCCTCGTTTACAACCGAAGGCCTCGGCATAAGCGCGCCCATGATGCGCATGGCGATGCGGTCGCGGCCCGACGCCGTGTCCTCGGCAGCGCCGTTGGCAACGGCAGCATCGGAAAGCACGGCGAGTGTGCCCTCCAGATCAAAGTCGGGGAGTGTATCGGGGTGCAAGAGCGAAATCTTCTCGGTCTGCAGCGCCCAAGCCATGTCGAGTGCGGGGCCCGTGGCGCCGATGCACTCCAAAATGGTGTTGTAGGCCCAGATGCGATCGTCCTGACCGATCATCGATCGATGGATGGCATACTCAATCAGGCCCTGCGCGGCCTCGCGCACTTCGGTTATTACAGCCATGCCGCGTAAGCCCCCTTGTCAGAAATTGCGTAGTGGCGGGCAGAGCCCTCGCCCAGCCAGCCGTTCATCTTGGCAATGAAGGTGTCGACCAGGTCGAGCGGTACGAAGGCCTGGATGGTGCCGCCAAAGCCACCGCCGTGGATGCGGACGGCACCGCGGCCGTCGAGCACGTGCTCGGCAAGTGCCAGGGCGTACATGGAGGGCTGCTCGGAGCCCAGCTTGGCAACGACATTCTGCAGGTACATGGCAGAGCTGGCGCCGGACTCGCGCGTCAGGGTCAGGAACTGGTCGATGTCGCCGGCGTTCAGGGCCGCCCAGCGCTTATCGACCAGACCGTTCTCGTACCAGTAGTGAATGGCGCGCAGGCAGGCACGGTCGCCCAGCTTGGCGCGCAGCTCGGGCAGCTTAGCGTCAAAGTCGGCAACGTCGACCTCGCACAGGCGTGCCTTGCCAAACTCGGCGGCAACATCCTGCATCTCGCGCGGCACGGCGGCGTAGTCGTCGGTGGCGGCCACATGGTCGGCGCCCACCTTGACGAGCACGAGTGCATAGCCGTGGTCCTCAAAGTTGAGCTCGAGCTTCTGAGTTTTAGGCTGAGCCTGGTCCTCAAAGTCCATGTAGGCGAGGCCGCCCAAGCACACAGCGGCCTGGTCCATCAGGCCACAGGGCTTGCCGTAGTAGTTGTTCTCGGTGCGCTGGCTCATCTGCGCAAGCGTGACGGGCTCAATGGCGGGCGCGCCCCAGAGCGTCTCCATGGCGCGGCCGTACGCGGCCTCGACGGCAGCGGAGCTGGAAAGGCCGCCGCCCGAGGGGACGGAGCAGGTGAAGGCGAAGTCGAAGCCATGAGGCTCAACGCCCAGGGCTGCGATCTCGTGTGCCATGCCGCGGACGAGACTTGCGGACGTGCCCTTCTCGGACTCCTGAACATCCAGCGTGTCGAGCGTAATCTCAAAGGTGGGGTAGCCCTCGTCGGCAACGCGGACCTTGTTGGTATCGGTCGCCACGGCAATGCCGTCGACGGCGACATCGAGCGAGCCGGCGATAACGTGGCCGCCCTCGTGGTCGGTGTGGTTGCCGCTGATCTCGGAACGGCCGGGCGCGTGCACGTAGAGCACCTGGCGGTCGCCGATGGGGCCAAACTCCTCCTCAAACAGCTTGGTGAGGGTGGCGAGCGTCTTTTCGTCGGGGGCGGTCATGGTGTCTTCCTTTCTTGGTTATCCCGAGTTACCGGGCTTTGCTTATGAGTACGTAAACATATCAAGGTGCGAGGGAGTAGGCGGGAGTCATAACGCTGCCCCCTCGCACCTTGACGAGGGTGGGTTAACAAACGGTCGAGAATCGATAGACGATCGTCGAGCTAAACGGGTGGTCGGGCGTGCAGACGGGGTGTGCCCACTGTGCGTGATGGTTGTTGTCGGGCCAAAACTCCGGCTCAAACGCAACGCCGTCGCGAGGACCGTAACTGCAGCCGTCTTTGGCGTCGATATCGCCGAGCCAGTTGCCGGTATACAGGTGCGCACCCGGTGCGGTTACGAAGATGTCGAGCGTGCGGCCCGAGTTTGGATCTTGCAAGCGCAGGGCATGGCGCGGCTCGGCGTCGGGTGCAAAGCAATCAAGGCAGAAACAGTGGTCAAAGCCGCGTGCAATCTTGAGCTGCTCGTCGTCCGCATCGATGTCACGGCCGAGCGTCTTGGGTGCGCGAAAATCGAATGGCGTGTCGACCACAGGGCGCACCTCGCCAGAGGACACGTTGTCCTCGCGCTGGGGAAGAAATGCCTCGGCATCGATTGCCGCAACCTGATCCAGAACCGTGCCGGAATCGTGTCCGGCAAGATTAAAGTAGCTGTGGTTGGTCATGTTGACAAAGGTCTCGGCATCGGTGGCGCAGCTTTGCGTGCAGGTGAGCTCAGCGGCTCCCGTCGGACCAGCCTGCAGGGCATAGGTGACGGTAAAGGTGCGGTTGCCCGGAAGGCCCAGCTCGCCGTCGTCCAGCTTGCAGGTAAAGCTCACCGTGTTGGTGATTTCGTCGACTTTGGCGTCCCACATGCGCTTGTGGAGACCGTGCTCAAGGTCGGTGTGCAGGTTGTTGGTCTTATCGGGGCCATCGTTGTGGACCATCTGATAGGTGACATCGCCAATCGTGATCTGCCCTTTATCCGTTCGGTTGGCCGAAGGTCCAATGGTTCCGCCGTAACATGCCGGATTGTCAAAGTAGCCGTTCAGGCGGTCGAAGCCGAGCACGATATCGGCCACAGTGCCCTTGGCATCGGGAACTTCGATGCCAAGGATGGTCGCGCCATAGTCCATGACGCGCACGCGGGCACCTGCGCAAACAAGGTTATAGACCGTAACCGGCGAGCCGCTGGGGGCGGTGCCGAACGGAGTTGTGGTAATCATGAGCGTCCTTTCGAATACGACGTCATGGCCTGCGCGCCCGGAGCGCAGGCCACCATGGTATCGGTGTGCTTTCGCCTTATGTTAACGTACTCATAACCTGGAACCACGGACTTCTTCGCTTTCCTGCAATCGGTCGAAAATGAGCCGTGAACGGTATTCAGGCGGTGTTGGGGGGTGCTGCATAACTGCTGATAGGTATAGTAGAGTACGTTAACATTATCGATAGATAGCAAAGCCTCCCGTGTAACCTGCAATTTCGCATGGGGTATTTAGGCTTCCTACAGGAGCGAAGGTGATTTTGTGGCAAGGCACCCTTCCAACGACACGGGTTCGCGTCCGGTTTCCATGGCCGACGTCGCCCGCGCCGCTGGCGTTTCGCAGCAGACGGTCTCGCGCGTCGCCAACGGCCTGCCCAATGTGAACGAGCAGACGCGCCAGCGCGTACAGGCTGCTATGCAGGAGCTCGGCTTTCGCCCGAGCTATGCCGGCCGTTCGCTGCGCGATGGTCGCTACCATTCGGTCGGCCTATGCGTCAACGATGTCACCAAGTTTGGGAACCTGACGATGATCGACGGTATCGCCAGCGCCGCTCGCGAGCACGGCTGTGCCATCACGCTGGTCGAGATGTCCAAGACCGAGGAGTTTTCGCTTGCCGAGGCCACGCGTCGCATGGCGGCCCTGCCGGTCGATGGCATCATCATCGGCATGAGCCGCATGGCGCCCGATTTTGAGACGTTTGATCCGCTGCCGGGAATCGGCACGGTTATCGTCACCATGTATGCGCATCCGCGCGTGACCACGGTCGATTCCGACCATTACGGCTGCTCGCTGCTGCTTATGGATCACCTATTTGAGCTCGGCCACGAGCAGATTCGCTACATCGGCGGTCCATCCTTCTCGGTGGACGAGCAGTTCCGCCGCGCTGGTTGGCAAGACGCGCTCGAGCGCAGGCATATCGAGCCGGCAGAACCGCTCGAGGGCGACTGGTCTGCCAACAGCGGCTACGAGGCCGGCAGGTATCTGGCAGAACACGACCGCGCCATGACGGCGATCTATGCGGCAAACGATCAGATGGCAAATGGTGCCATCGCCGCGCTGCGCGATAGCGGCCTGCGCGTGCCCGAGGACGTGAGCGTGGTGGGTGTCGACGATTCGCTCGATGATTTTGTCGCGCACAACGAGCTCACGACCGTGCGATTCGATCTGCACCAGCGCGGGCGCGAGGTGTTTGAGCATGCGGTTCCCAAGGAGGGAACGCCGGGCAAGACCGTCGCGATCCGTATTCCGGGCCAGCTCATCGTTCGACATACCACAGCGGCTCCGCGCGCGTAGTTTGCGCAGGTCAACGGCTCAATCTTGCGCTTCAATAACAAACGGTAAGGATGTCGGCAGATAGCTGTTGGGATGCAGCCGAGTGCTATGATAGACGGGTTCTTTTGTCTATCTAGGAGGCTTTGCCTGATGGAGATCACCAAGGATATCCGCTACGTTGGCGTCGACGATCACGACATTGACCTGTTCGAGGGCCAGTACGACGTGTCCGAGAACGGTATGGCATACAACAGCTACGTTATCTTGGGCGAGAAGATCGCTGTCGCCGATTCGGTCGACGGCGGTTTTGTTGATGAGTGGCTCGGCAACATCGAGGGCGTGCTCGATGGTCGTACGCCCGATTATCTGGTCGTTCACCACATGGAGCCCGATCACTCCGCTGGCATCGCCGCCTTTATGGAGCGCTACCCCCAGGCACAGATTGTGGCCAGCATGGGCGCCTTCCGCATGATGGTCAACTACTTTGGCACCGACTACCCCGAGCGTAAGATGGTCGTCAAAGAGGGCGACGTGCTCGACCTGGGTGGCCACAGCCTAACGTTTGTCGGCGCCCCCAACGTGCACTGGCCCGAGGTGATCTTCTCCTACGAGTCCACCGACAAGGTGCTCTTTAGTGCCGACGGCTTTGGCAAGTTCGGCGCCAACGACATCGAGGACCCGGAAGGCTGGGCTTGCGAAGCGCGCCGCTACTACTTTGGCATCGTCGGTAAATTCGGCAAGTTCGTGCAGGCCGTGCTCAAGAAGGCCGCCGACCTGGACATCCAGATCATCTGCCCGCTCCATGGTCCTGTTCTTACCGAGAACCTGGGCTACTACCTCGACACCTACAACACCTGGTCGAGTTATCAGCCCGAGGACGAGGGCATCACGATTGCCTATGCAAGCGTGTACGGCCACCTGAAGGCTGCCGTCGAGGAGCTCGCCGCAGCGCTCGAGGCCCGCGGCCAGAAGGTTTCCGTCTTTGACTTGGCTCGCGACGACATGGCCGAGGCCGTTGAGGATGCGTTCCGCTACGACCGTCTGGTGCTCGCTTCCATCACCTATCAGGGCGAGATCTTCCCGTGCATGAGCACCTTTATCCACACACTTGCCGAGCATGCCTACCAGAACCGCACGGTGGCACTCGTCGAGGCCGGCTCCTGGGCGCCCGCCGCTGCCAAGGTTATGGCCAAGGAGCTCGAGGGCATGAAGGACATCACCCTGACGCAGAACAAGGTGACCGTCCTGGGTTCGCTCAACGACGCATCGCGCGCCCAGATCGAAGCCCTCGCCGACGAGCTGTCCAAGTAACAACGCGCTCGCTTCTACCGCCAAAACCACCACAAAGGTGCCTGTCCCCTTTGTGGTGGTTTTTGCTTTTAGTCGAAGAGGACGGTTGGTTCTGCTGTCGGCCGTTCGCTCAAAGAACTCAAGCATGCTCAAAGAACTCAAGCATGCTCAAGGAACTCAAAGATGCTCAAAAAAATCAAGGAGGCTCAAAGAAATCAAGGGCTGTAGGGCATAATGGAATTACGTGAGTTCAAAGGAGGTTTTATGGCGGCGGCGACAGCGTACAGGCAGGCAAATCCGTTCACGCCGATGTTTGGACGTGTACCGGCATACATGGCCGGCCGTGAGCAAATCATTGATGATATGGTGCTGGCGTTTGAAAGCGCCGATTCCGACCCCAACCTATGCTCGATTTTCTACGGCGCGCGCGGGACGGGCAAAACGGCCCTTTTGGCATATCTGTCATACCGCGCCCAGCAAGAAGGCTGGATTACGGCGAATGTGACGGCTTCGGACGGGATGCTCGAAGACATTCTGCAGCGCCTCAACGAATCGGCCGCCCATCTGATCGAAAAGCCCGCTTCTAGGCGTGTGAACAGTGTTGGGATTGCCTCCATAGGAAGTATGAGCTGGGAAAACGTTGATATTGAATTTGAGGGCGCCAACTGGCGTACTAAGATGAACGCTCTGTTTGCTCAGCTTGAAGCGACTGGCACCGGGGTACTTATCGCCGTTGACGAAGTTGATGCATCGTTTGCTCAAATGACGGAGCTCGTTACCACCTACCAACATTTTGTGAGCGAGAACAAAAAGGTAGCTTTGCTTATGGCGGGGCTGCCGTTTCGCGTGCTGGCGTTGTTGACGGGAAAATCGACATCGTTTCTTCGTCGTGCTGCCCAGCATTCGCTGAGATCTATTTCGCCGACTGAGGTAAAAGAAGCGTTTCGGCTGACGATTGAAGACGGTGGCAAAACGATTTCCGATGAGGCGGTCGACCGTGCTGCCGAGGCAATCGATGGTTTTCCGTTTATGTTCCAGTTGGTGGGATATCGGGCGTGGAACGCTTCGCGCCAGGCGGCTGAGGTTTCCCTTGAAGACGTCGAACGTGGCGCGAAGCTTGCGCAAGAGGAGCTCGAATCGCGCGTTTTTGCCTCGACTGCAGCGGAACTTTCACAGGGGGACTTGGATTTTCTTCGTGCAATGAATCCGGAGGGGACGACGACCAGGCAAGAATTGGCTGCGCGGCTTAAGAAAAGTTCCGGTTCGATCTCGACGTATAAAAAACGTCTAATTGAGGCAGGGGTGATTGAAGAACCCTTACAGGGACGTTTCGAGTTTGCGTTGCCGGGCTTCGGTCGATATGTAGCGTCTCTTTGCTAGAGGGCCACTTCTGCCAAGACCGTTTCGCGTCCAACTGTCTCAATCTGTAACATCTGGGCGGCTAAATCGACTCTATCTGTTACAGATTTAGATTAAGGGCGGAATCGAGCGGGATTATCTCAATCTGTAACAGTTAACCGGCTTTTAAGGGTCTAGTTGTTACAGATTGAGACAAACTGGCGGAGTGAGCTACCGTGCCTCTCAAACCACCACAAAGGTGCCTGTCCCCTTTGTGGTGGTTTTTGTTTTTAGGCGGTGGCGATGATGAGGGTTGGGGCGCCGGCGCCGGCGATCTCGGCGATTGAGGTGGCGACGGAGCCATTGGGGTCACGGTCCATCACGATGGCGTCAACATCGACAAGTTCGGCGAAGCGGTACATGCCGCGTCCGTTGACCTTGCTGGCGTCCATCAGGGCGACGTTTTGGCGGGCGGCGGAGATCATGGCCGTTTTGGTTTCGGCCATCTGCGGAAAGTCGGTCGTAAAGCCGCAACCCGGGACAAAGGCGCCGGGGCACATAACCGCAAGATCGGCGTGAACCACTTGCAGTGCCTGCATAGTGAGTGGACCGTACAGATAGCGATGGCCTTTGCGCAGCGCGCCGCCCAGCATAACAACATCGACCGAGGGCATGCTCTCGTCGATGTAATCGGCGATCGTAATGTCTGCCGTGATGACGGTAATGCCGTCGCGCTGGTCGAGTAGGCGGACAAATTCGAGCGCGGTGGTGCCCGAGTCGACGAGCAGCGTGTCGCCGTCGCTGACGAGCTCAATAGCGCTTTGGGCGATGGCCTGCTTGGCGGCGACATTGACGTTAATGCGCCGGTCCTGTGTGGAGACGGTCAGGCGTTTGTGGAGCGACACAGCGCCACCATGTGTGCGGCGCAGTTTGCCGGACTCAGCGAGGGCGTCCAGATCAGCACGGGCGGTAACGGAGGACACGCCAAAGGTCTGGGCGATTTCTGCCACCTGCACCGAGGCGTTGTGCTCGAGCATTTCCATGATGGCGGCACGGCGTTCGTCGGCGAAGGCGCGGGTTGTTGCTTGAACCATGGCTACTCCATTCTCGGCAATATTTGCAGGAATTGTGTTGACTCTATTTTCGTTCATTTTCTTTTTGAGTAAGAAAACACCTTTCGATTACTTATCTTTTCTATAAAAGAAAGGCAATCAAGACTCAAAACTCAATATCAAACACGCGCGCTTGGCCTTGATCCCTTCCGTTTGCTTTTCAAAATTGAGGGTCTTTCCCTGCGGGACGACGACATCCCGCACATTCAGACTCGCCGAATTTCATACAATGGGCGCAGCAAAACGCAAGGTAAAACGCCTTGCGAACACGGACGCCCGATGTCCAGATGCGGGCGAGGGAGAGGAGCAAACGCTCATGGCACTTGTTACCACCGAAAAGATGCTCAAGGACGCTCAGGCCGGCCACTACGCCGTCGGCGCGTTCAACGTCGAGAACCTCGAGTTTGTTATGGCCGTTCTGGCCGCTGCCGAGGAGACCAAGTCCCCCGTCATCATGCAGACCACCCCGGGTACCATCAAGACCGCTGGCCTGGACTACTTCTACGGTATGGTCAAGGCTGCCGCCGAGCGCGCTTCCGTGCCCGTCGCTCTGCATCTCGATCACGGCGATGGCTATGACCGCTGCATGCAGGCCTTCCGCACCGGCTACACCTCCGTCATGATCGACGGTTCGCACGAGTCCTTTGAGGACAACATCGCCCTGACCAAGTCCGTCGCCGACGCTGGCCGCGCCATGGGCGTGCCCGTCGAGGCCGAGCTCGGCAAGGTTGGCGGCAAGGAGGACGACGGTCCCGCGGTTGAGGGCGAGAGCCCCTACACCGACCCCGCCGAGGCCAAGGAGTTCGTCGAGCGCACTGGCTGCACCTCGCTGGCCATTGGCGTTGGCACCAGCCACGGCGTGTATACGAGCGATCCGCACATCGAGCAGTCCGTGGTCAAGGCCATTCGCGACGCCGTCGACGTGCCGCTGGTCCTGCATGGCACCTCCGGTGTGCCCGATGAGCAGGTTGCCGAGGCCGTGAAGAACGGCATCTGCAAGGTCAACTATGCCACCGAGCTGCGTCAGGCCTACACCAAGGGCTTCATGGCCTACATGGCCGAGAACCCCGGCTGCTTCGACCCCAAGAAGCCGGCCAAGGAGGGCAT
The DNA here is from genome assembly GCF_015557435.1 of Collinsella aerofaciens. GTDB lineage: Bacteria > Actinomycetota > Coriobacteriia > Coriobacteriales > Coriobacteriaceae > Collinsella > Collinsella aerofaciens_Z. The sequence continues at coordinate 1,461 of NZ_JADNOH010000041.1, read as the reverse complement.
GCGCGAGATTACCGAGCTGGTTAAGATCCGCATGACCAACCTCAACTCTGTGGGCAAAGCAGAGTAACAGCAAGGGTACTCCGACTCGCTACATATCCCGGGGAGGGACGAGGGCTTAGTTCCCCAATCGTCCTCGGGCATGCAAAAAGCCTCGCTGCGCACTTCGTGCGGCGAGGCTTTTTGCCCCCTGCGGAAAGATTGGGGAACTAAGCCCTCGTCCCTCCCGAGTTGACCTTCTCGAGGTCGTCGCCCTTGTGGCGTTAGGGCGGAAAATAATAAGAAGTCATCGCGCTGCGGAATGATTTTGGAAACTAAGTACGGGACCCGCCCAAACCGTCCTGCTCAATCGCCCTTGTGGCGTTAGGGCGGAAAGGATGGGGCGCGGGGGTTACTTGGTTGTTAGGGTTAGTAGGTCGTTGGGGGTTTTGAGGTTGTAGGTGGCGTTTGGGATTTCTTGGTGTGATCCCCATACTGCTCGGGCAAAATTGACCCCTGCTGAAGTTGCGCATTGTTCGTCGTAGACGGTGTCGCCAATGTAGATGACGCTGTTGGGGTCTGCACCCGTACGTCGGAGATATTCGAGCATGGGTGCGGGTGCGGGTTTGTGTTCGGTTGTGTCTTCGACAAGGATGATGTGCTCAAAATACTTATCGAAGCCAAGGGGTGCTATTTCTTCTGCGTATTCGTCGCGCGCACGTGAGGAGACAATGCCAAGATTGCAACCGCTATCGGCGAGTTTTGCGATGACTTCAAGCAAACCTGGAAACACGCTGATGGTGCTTTTAAAGCTGGCGGCAACTTGGCACCAGCGATCCAACGTTGCTTGCGAGTAGATTCCAAGTTTCTCAAGAGCATCCTTGCCGGGTATGCCGAGGGCAAATTCAAGCTCGTTTCGGGGGAGCGTTTTGCCGGTCTCTTCTTGGACAATCTGGGCAAGCGATGACAGAACGCTTTCTTCTGTATCTGCCAATGTTCCGTCAACGTCAAACACGATATGGTCAAAGTGCTTCATATGGTTGCTCCTATCTGTTGTTTGCCTGCAAGTTTGATGCAGTGACAGAAGAAGGGCTAGTGGGATTTCTGCCCGGTACTATCGAGATTCTGCCTCGCTGCTCGATAGCTCGAAGGGGTGCAGCCTATTTGTTCTTTGAATACCTGCCCAAGATGGCTCGCTGTCGCAAAGCCGCATTGCCGAGCGATTGCCTGCACCGTTCGCGTGGTGTGCGTCAAAAGTTCGCAAGCACGGTTTATACGGTATGCGCGTAGATATGCCGCCGGGGTCGTTCCTGCACAAGTTTCGATAATGCGGTAACACTCTCTTTCGCTTACGCCGGCTGCAGATGCCATCTGGGGCACATCTATAGCGGCTGCATAGTTTGCGCGGATAAAGTCCAGGATTGCCTTGAACTGTACGTCGCGGCTGGTCATCCAAGAGGCGCCGTCGGAGGAAAAGAGCGGTTC
>NZ_JADNOH010000040.1 GCF_015557435.1 Collinsella aerofaciens | reverse complement strand
GCAGCAGGGGCTCTCAATGTTTTTATGTCCTGCTCATATCGTCTCTGCCGGCAGTCTGGGATATTCCTTGGGGCAGTCATTGGGGACGTTCTTTAATGACTGGTCGTTTAAGAACATCCCCAACGACTACCCAGAATGAGAGTGGATAATCTCCCGTTTTTGGCCTGCTTTTCGGGCGAAAGTGGGAGATTATCCACTCTCGTCGAACGGGCGTCCGATAATCCACTCTCATTCCCTCTTGGAGCCCTCCGCCCCCGTGGGATCGGGGGTCGTCTACCGAATGGTTGATGCGGCGGCTCTGCGGCCATGTCACACTCAGAGGTGGCCTGACCCAACTTGGAAGGAGCCTTCATGAGCCTTGACAACGTAACCCTGCGCGCCGCCACGCTCGACGACCTGACCGGCATCGCTGCCATCTACAACCAGCTGTGGTGCAACACGCTGCGCAACCGCGGCGACGTCGAAGCTGCCGATTTCTGCGCGCGCTTTAACATCGCCATGCAGCTGCAGCGCTCCCCCATCGCACTCGTCGCCGAGACCGAGGGCCGCATTATCGCCGCCTGCTGCATCGGCATCTTCGAGGACGGCAAGCCGCGCACCAATCCCACGTGGGAGCCCTGCTATAACGAGATGTTTGCCCAGGCAACCGAGATGGCAAAGACCGCCGATGCCAAGCTCGAGGGCTCGCTCTTTGGAGACAGCCGCGAAAAGGCCACAGCGGATCGCTTTGCCGCCACAGGCAACGAATATGCCCAGGGTCAACTCAACTTGATTATCATTATGCCTGAATGGCAGGGCAAGGGACTCGGCCGCAAGCTCATCGACCTTGCGCGCACCGAGCTCGCCAAGGCAGGCTGCACCAAGTTCTTCCTGATGAGCGACTGCAACTCCGACTGGCAGTTTTACGAACACCTCAACATGAAGCGCATCCTGGAGGACCACAGCCAAGACACCGGCGACGGCTTTATCGTCTACATGTACGGAAGCACGCTCTAAGTACCCCTTCAATCAAGGCGAGCCGGGAACCCGGCCCTTGGCCTCTGCCCAGGATTAACCCAGGGGGCCGGACCGCCCGTCCCTAAACCTGCCCGACAGCGCGATATCTCGTCGCCCGAGCGCGCCCCTCTTTAACGAGTGCGCCTTCCTCAAGCAAACCGTTGATAACCCGCAGCGTCACGTCGCGCCCAGTTCCCAGAGCGTCCGAAGCATCCTGGCGCGTAAAACCGCGGGGCCGCTCAAGGGCAAAGCGAATCAAGGCGCGAGCGTATCCACCACGTCGCTCGTCCGAGACATCCTGTAGCATCGCGGACGCCTTGCACGCAACATCAAAGCCAAGCTCCTCCACGAGCTTGGCACGCACCTCGTGGCCGCAGTCGCCATTCATCGACACGTGCCCCTCTCGCTGCGCTCGCACGGATGCAAACGCCTGCGAAACATCGGGCGGCAGCGCCCCTTCCCGCTCGAGCTGCTCATAATCGCTGTAATCCCCACGCAAGTTGGGACCGCTATTGCCACGAGGCGTCAGATAGGAATTGCGCACGGCGTTGACGTTGGGCAGCGACAACCTAAACATTGCAGGGTAGGCGCAGACTTCGGGTTCCAACCCTTCCGCCTCATAGAGCGCACGGATCCCCTTGAGGCCCGTTCCAAACGCCTCAACCATCCCCAGACGCAAAAAGAGCAGTTGCAGCTTTGGATTCCGAGCGTCCGAGCCGCCCGCAAGCGCCTCCTCGACGCTGATGTGCTGCGGCCCTCCCGCATTGGTAAATTCAAGCGCCGTACGGCTCATCTTGATAAGAGACGCCACCGAAGATTCGTAGTCGCGATGGATAAACAGGTTCAGAATTCCCTCTCGAACAGCCTCGCGGGGATAGTCGTCCTTATCTATGCGATCGAGCCTTCCCGGCACAAAGTACATACGCGTTGCGTTCGATATATTGAGGAACCGTTCGATATCCTCTATCTGCCTGAAGATCGAGCCCTCGCCATCCTGACGGTCGATAAACTCGGTATACGCATCGTCGTTGAAGAGGCCAGCGCGGACTGCAAAGGGGTTTTGGTCAGAGACCAGCAGTGCCAAATTGGTGTAAAAGCCCAGCTCATCGATAAGGCCGAGATTCTTTTGAGAGGTTTGGTCAAACGTAATCTCCGCGCGCCTAAAGACCCGCTCGGCTTCAAAAAACGTCAAGCTCTGTTCATGAGAGCGCGCGGTCTCAAAATAATCGCCGTCGGTGCGCTTGATCATCGAGCGGATCTGGGCCATCTCGATGGGCACGTTGGCAGGACCTAGGCGCCGATATACCCCGGCGGGAACAAATCCCTTCGAGCACAGGCAGTACGGCTTGTGAGGACCCGCTTCCACCTCGATTTTCACCAACGCTGCGCCATCGATGTCCAATGCGGAGACCGTCGTGATTTCAGAAACGTCGGGATACACGCCATCGGTTATTGCATTAGAGCATTGAAGCATGGTGGCATCGATATCGTCCACGCCGACGATGCTGCCAAAATCGTCGATTCCGATATACAAGGTACCGCCATTCGAATTGGCAAACGCCACCACAGCTTTGAGCAGCTTAGGGGTAAATGTGCGCTTGAACTCCACGGTCTCACTTTCAACAAGCTGCATGCTACCCCCTATCATCGACTATCGACGATTCTAGACCAACTATCGACGATAAGCAAGGCCCCTGGTACCCTCGCTTAGACCCGAGTGCCCGTGTGCAACGCTGCCCGCCGCACGCAAAAGGGCCCGCCAGCGTGTGCGCCAGCGGGCCCCAGGTCATATCGACACTACCCCGTGTGCCTGCAACCGCATCTACTTGCAGCGCGCCTTGGGCTGCTGCTGGGTGATGCAGTGAATGTTGCCGCCGCCGTAAATTACCTCGCGAGTCATGATACCGATGACTTCACGGTCCGGATAAGCAGCCTGGATATCCTTGAGCGCCTGGGCGTCATTGGGATCGCCGAACTGCGGTACAAGCACTGCGCCGTTGATGGGCAGGAAGTTGAGGTAGCTCGGCTCGAAAGCGTCCTCGGGAGTACGCGGCAGCACACCCTCGACCGGATCGATGGTCGATGCCTCCTCCTCGGTCATATATACCGAGGTCGCAGGCATAATCACCTTGTGGATCTTAAGCTTGCGGCCACGGGCATCCGTCGTCTCGGAAAGCGTCTTATACGCCTCTTGGCACTCCTTGTAGAACTTATGGTTGGGATCATCGGTCCACATGCAGCAGACCTCGCCGGGCGCACTAAAGCATGCGACGTCGTCCACATGACCGTTCGTTTCGTACGGATCGATACCGTCCTTGATCCAGATAACCTTCTCGATACCGAGATACTCAGAGAGCTTCTCCTCAATCTGCTCCTTGGTGTACTGCGGGTTGCGGTCCTCGTTGAGCAGACACATCTCGGTGGTCACGACGGTGCCTTGACCATCACAGTTGAACGAGCCGCCCTCGAGGATATAATCCTCGGGACGATAGCGGTTAACCTGCTCGAGCTGTGCCACCTGCAGGCCAATGGAAGCGTCCTTGTCCCACGGGAAATACAGGCCGTCAATGAAACCGCCGTAAGCATTAAAGTGGAAGTGCGAAAGAGCAACCTCACCATTGTCATTAACGAGGAACGCCGGGCCGGGGTCGCGAATCCAGCTGTCGTTGTACTCCATGTGGATAACGCGCACGTTTTCAACGCCGTCGAAGATCTCACACACCGCGGGGAAGTCTTCGGTGTTGACGCCCACAGTGATGGGCTGAAAACGTGCAATGGTCATGATGATCTCGGTGAAGACCTTCTGCGCCGGCTTGGCGCCGCAGTGCCACACGTCGGAGCGGTGCGGCCACAGAATCCAGGTGCGCTCCTGTTCCTCATACTCGCCGGGCATATAGAACCCGTCCTTCTTAGGCGTGGATTCACTCTCATAGATGGTCTTCATTTCAAGCTCCTAAATCTCGGTGCTTTTGCTTGACGAGACCATGATGCAGCCGTAGCCAGATGTCCTCAATGGTCCCTCGAGCCCCTTTCAACGACCGACGGTATACCATTCGCTGACCTAAAGTTCTATTCAGACCGAGAACATGACATACTGGGTTCCACAATGGAAAGGACGCCCTATGCCCCCATGCAATAAACAGCAGACTATTGAGTTGGACAGTACGACCTGGACTGCTCTCAACGAGCTTGCGCTTGCAATCCACGCATCACACGGTGTCGATAAGCTGCAAAAGGAGACCCTCGAGGGAACGACAGGGCTCGTGCCCCATCGGATCGCCATGTTCGACCTGATCGAGGCGGCGGGCAGTGATGCCCCACGTTACGTCCACCCCGCAAGCAGCGGAATGGACGACCGCGCACTGAGCGACTACTACAACCGCTACGCCGCGATGGACTATACAACATGGAGCTTTGACTTACATAAGGTCGGCGTCTACCGCGACCTCGACCTCGTCGACGTCGAGCGACGCGATGCCACGCCCATCTATCGCAAATGGATGGAACCGCAGGGCGTCTACTTTGGCTGTACGGCCACGCTCGCGCACAACGACAGGCCGCTAGGAAGCATCACCCTGTTTCGCGAACGCACAGCCGGAGACTTCACCGACACCGAGCTCGCAATCCTGCTCGAAATCGCTCGGCACGCGAGCCTCGCGCTCGCCAACCTCTATCCTCGGGGCATTAAACTCACCCAGACAGAAGACACAAACCAGCTGAATGCTTTCATTACAGAACACAATATCCAACCGCGCGAAGCCGAAGTCATGCGGCTCATGCTCGACGGCAAAACGAACAAACAGATGGCAAACGAGCTATTCATAAGCGAGTCAACCGTCAAGAAGCATGTCAACGCCATCTATCGCAAGCTCGGCGTCAGCAACCGCCTGGGCCTCATGACTGCCACGCAAAACATCCCGCGATAAAAAAGGGCGCCCTCCATGTGGAGAACGCCCTTTGATTTCGCCATTTGAATTATTGTCGGCTCTGGCTCAAAGAGTAGACAGGTTTATTTTGGCAGGTTTTATCTGGGCAAATGTCTGCCGCCACGAGGGAGCTGCCTTCCATCGCGGCGGTCTTCTAGCAGAAAAACCAAGTGAGCAGGCTTTTTGTAGGAGACCAAGCACGCCCCAAAACGCCACAGCTCTGACCTGCGGTTTTATTGAGTATTTGTCGCGGTGTGCTCGGCATATCCAAATAAGTCTACTCACTTGCATCTGCCCATCCCCTTTGTGGTGGTTTGGAGCTCTCCTCGGCGGAATGCTAGACTGGCGGCGTATACATTCGCGCCAAAACACGGGTCGCATGCAAGAAAGGAGACGCCATGGCGCCTATCGCACCGCTCAAGATGCTCGTCGCTCCTGCCGCCAAGACCATCGCCCGCCTGAGCGACTCACTCACCTACGAAGATATTCCCTGCGTTGTCGACGAGCGTACGGACAGTTGCCCTTACCTGGGCCACGTCCCCTACTTTGCGCCTAAGCTCGCTTCTGATCCCGAGCACCGCGAACAGTAATCCAAGATGCAGCCAGCGCCGCACAACTCGCGGCGCTACTGTTTTGGTGCGAAGCGACCGGTCCCCCTTGCGCCAACGCCGGGATTATCGACACTGCGGCCGCGGCGCGATATGAGGCGCGAAACCTCGCCCAGCAACACGCCGATCACCACTCCCATGAGGATCGGCAACTTTGACATCTCGGCGGGCGAGCTGTTAAGCGGCACGATTGTCGCAACAATGGAAAGCACGAGCTCTACCACCGGCACCGCAAGCGCTACCGCAAGCACCTTGCCCTCGAAGGGCGCGCGGAACACACGCGGGCGGTCGTCGTATTTGCGCAGGCGCCAAAACGCCGGGAACATCGGGATATAGCTCATGAGCAGAAAGACGACGTTCATCGAAAAGAAGACCCAAAAGACGTCGGAACCCTCGCCCAGCGGAATCTGAAGTAGCAGCACCAAGCTGGCGAAACAACCGTTAATGAGTGCCGAGCCGTCTGGCATGCCGGTCCTCTTGGACACCAACGCAAAGGGACGCGGCATGTTGCCATGGCGCGCGGCATAGCTCGCCACGTTGTTGACGCCAAAGCTCCAGCAGATCATGTTGGCGAACAGCGTCACCAAAAAGGCCACGCCCACGACCATCGTCAGCGGGTGAGCGCGCCCCACCATGGCGGCGACCGCATCCACAATGCCCGAATCGAGCGAAAGCTGCTCGGTGGGAACCGCAGCCCCAATGCCGATGCCGCAAATGATGTAGATTGCCGCAATGGCAACGCCACCGGCGATAACCGCCTTGGGGATATCGCGCGACGGGTTTTTCATCGTACTAGCAAAGGTCGCGACCACTTCGAAGCCCATAAAGTTGAATAGGATGATCGAAAGATACGTCAGTGAGTTAGTGTCTCCAAGATCGGGGACAAAGGTCTTAAACGACATATCGTTGGCAAAGCCGTTGTTGCAGGCAAACCAGATGCCGACGATTCCCACCACGGCGGTAATGAGCACCTTGATGACGGCGCCGCCATCCATGACCCAATCGGCCTCGGCCACCGGCTGCATTGCCATGACCGTGACGCCCCACACAAAGGCAAGCTCGATGGCAATTCGGACCCCAAGCGAAAATTCGATGCCCCATACCGCATTGATGACACTGGGGAACATGCAGGCGATACTTGCCACCCACAGTGGAAAGTTGACCCAATAGCACCAGGAGCAGCGGGCGCCCCAACGGTCGCCCAAGCCCAGGCGAACCCAATCGTACAGGCCGCCCTCGGAATCGAACGCCGTACCGAGCTCGGCCACCACCAGGCCATAGGGAAGCAAAAACGTAATGATGAGGAAGATCCACCAGAAGAACTGCACGTTACCCATGGCAGATGCCGGAGCGGCCGCCTCGATGGTAAAGACAACGCAGATAACCGAGAGGATGACCTCGAACAGGGAGAACATTTTACCTGCCACGACGCGCTCCCCCTACAGCAAAAAGGATGGCATCTGTACCGAAGGCGCAGCCCAAGGTAGGGTTGCAGGCCGCGTCACCGGTGCAGGTGCCATCCCAAAGAGAAGAGAGGATGCAATTGTTGGACCAACGCTCGCGGAACAGGCGCGTGTAGATAACGATACGCTGGTACATAGATACTCCGATCAAAACGGTCGCGCTCGCAACCGGAAACTTTCGGCAATTGAAGACGCGTCTGACCTGGGATATTCAAGCGAACAATTGGCCTAACCCGCAATAAATCCCAGATCAGACGCGTACTCAATCAAAGAGGCGGGCACTCCGAAGTGGAGGCAACGGAGTGCCCAAAGAAAAACCCAGCCGACCAAGACATCAAGTAGCAGCCCATCAATGCCCCGAGATGGGACGACACGCCACCTGTCCGCTTGACCGGCTGGGTTTTCGAGGTGCCCCAGGTCGCCGCGAAAGAGGAGCGAAGCGTACTTTGGTACGCGAGCGACGGTTTGAGCGACGAGATGGGGCACCTCGGAAAGCCCGACGATTAAGCGTCTGCGTGATTGGCTGGGTTTCCGAGCTGCGGCAGATTGCCCTGAAAGAGGAGGGCATAGACCTTAAGGGTCATGCCCGACGATTGAAGGGCAAGGTGCCGTGCCTCGGGAAGACAGACGATTAAGCGGACGGCTCCTGCTGCGTGATGCAGTGGATGTTGCCGCCGCCGAAGACGACCTGCTCGGACTGAACGCCGACGCACTTGTAGACGCCCTCGCCCCAGACCTCGTCGTAGATCTTCTGGAGCGTGTCAACGGCCAGCTGGTCGTTCTCGTCGCCGTACTGCGGGACGATAACGCCGTGGTTGGTGACCAGGTAGTTCATGTAAGAGGCGATCAGCGGCTCGTCGGGGACGCGCGGCTCGGCGTTCTCGTCGGCGTCGATGGTGTCGCAGGAGGCCTGGTCCATGAACAGCGGGTTCACGGGCATGCAGAGCTTGTAGACCTTCATCTTGCGGCCCTTAGCGTCAACCGCGTTGGAGAGGGTCTCGTAAGCAGCGTGGCACTGATCATAGAACGGGTACTCGGGATCGTCGGTCCAGATGCAGGCCATGACGCCCGGGGCGATGAACGTAGCGACGTCATCGATGTGGCCGTTGGTCTCCTCGGGGTCGATGCCCTCCTTGACCCAGATGACCTTCTCGACACCCAGGTAATCCTTGAGGTGCTCGTCCATATAGGCGCGAAGCTCCTCGCTCCAGGGCTCAAACTTCTTGTGGTACTTGGGCCAGATGGACTCGGGATCCTCTTCCTCCTCCAGAACCGCAGAGCAGGTGCGGCCCGGGGAAAGCAGGCACTGGTCGGTCACGACAAGGGTGCCCTCGCCGTCGACGGTGATGGAGCCGCCCTCGAGGATCATGTCATCGGGACGATAGCGACGGCAGCCGGAGAGCTCAGCCATCTTAAGGGCGATCTGCTCGTCCTTGTCCCACGGGAAATAGAGGCCGTCGACGAGGCCGCCGTAGGCGTTGAAGTGCCAGTGGTTGGCGCGCTTCTCGCCCTTGCCGTTGATGACGTAGGTGGCGGCGGTGTCGCGGAACCACGCGTCGTCGGTGGTCATCTCGATGACGGTGACGTTCTCGTCGTTCTCGAAGACGGCCTTGCAGTTGGCATAGTCGACCTGGTTGGCACACATATAGACCGGGGTGAACTCGGCGATGGCGCGGGCGATGGCGGCATACTGCTTCTGGGCCGGCTTGGCGCCGTGGGCCCAGGTGTCGGTGCGGTGGGGCCAGCCCATCCACACGCGATCCTGCGGGGCGAACTCGGCGGGCATGAAGAAGCCGTCGGCCCTGGGGGTGGACTCGGACTCGGTGATCGTACGCATAAGATTTCCTCCAAATCGAACGATCGTTTGCTGCGGGCGGGTTACCTGCAGCCTAAAACCAAGAGATGGTAGGCGCCCGTTCCCCAGCAAAGGTCGGGGCGCCTGGCGCCGGTTTTCACGGAGTCGCACCGGCAAGCGACGACGTAACCAAGTGCGTGGAGACAAAACGCACGAAGGATACGGAAGAGAGATTGGGGTGGGCGGTGGTTACCGGAGCTATCGCTCACACCCACCCCAGGGAATGGTTAGAAGATGATGAGGGTTGGAGCCCCGAATCCGGGTGCTCTAGTTCTCCTCGGCCTCGGCGGCCTCCTCAGCGAGACGCTGGGCTGCGAGCTCAGGGGTCAGACCCTTGTACTCTTCCTTGCGGCCCTTGGCGCTGACGACGCGGACGACCTCGCCGATGAGCACGAGCACGATGAAGATGACGATCATCGGGAGCTTGTCGCCAATTTCAGCGGCGGAGAACGGAACCAGAGTTGCGACGATGGCCAGGACCAGCTCGATGCAGGGGATGGCCAGCATGACCTTCATCATGGCGCCCTTGAACGGGAACGTGAAGATGCGCTCGCGGTCGGGGTCGTTCTTGCGAAGGTTGAGGAACGCCGGGAACATCGGGATGTAGGTCAGCAGCAGGAAGACGACGGAGGTGCCGAAGAGCATCCAGAAGACACCGTTGGAGATGGCGTCGATGGGCACCAGCTGCAGGCAGAGAACCAGGGAGGCAACGACGGCGTTGACCAGGTTGGCGCCGTTGGGCATGTCGTCATCCGAGATCATCGAGGCGAAGACCTTGGGCATGTTGCCGTGCTCGGCAGCGTAGCGGGCGACGGAGTTGACGCCGAAGGACCAGGCGGCCATGTTGGCGAACAGGGTGATCAGGAAGGCGATGCAGATGACCTTGAAGATCATGGAGTCGCCCACCATGGTCTGGACTGCGACGATCATGCCGTAGTCGGGGTCGATGGAGTCGGCCGGCACGGCGGCGCCGATGCCGAAGCCGGCGAACAGGTAGATCACGGCGATGGACAGGCCACCGACGATGATAGCCTTGGGAATATCGCGAGCGGGATCGGCCATGTCGTCGGTCATGGTGCAGATGACCTCGAAGCCCATGAAGTTAAAGATGATGATGGACAGGTAGCCAAGAGCGTTGGTGTTGGTGAGCTCGGGCAGGAAGGTGGCAGCGGACATGTCGTTCGCAAAACCGTTCTCCATGGCATACCAGATGCCCAGGGCGCCGACGATAACGGCAACGGCGACCTTGATAATGGCGCCACCGTTGAGGACCCACTCGGAGTCGGCAGCCTTGGAGCGGCCCATAAGGTAGACGATCCACACAAAGGCAAGTTCGATACCCATCTTGGCAATCAGGTTGAACTCGACGCCAAAGACCATGCCCAGAATATCGGGGAACATGGTGGCCAGCGAGGCGATCCACAGCGGGTAGTTGACCCAGTAGTAGTACGAGATGCGGGCGCCCCATTTGTCGCCCAGACCATCGCGCACCCAGTCGTAAATGCCGCCCTCGCCGTCATAGGTGGTACCGAGCTCGGCGACAACCATGCCGTAGGGAAGCAGGAAGGTCAGGATCAGGAAGATCCACCAGAAGAACTGCTGGTTGCCAATAGCAGCAGCAGGAGCGGCGGCCTCGCAAACGAAGACGACGCAGATGATGGTCGAAATGACCGTCAAGAAGGAAAGCTTTTTCTTTCCGTCGCTCATGATGAGCTCCTTCGCTCAGTCTTGGACAGATCCGAGGCCCTAAGGTATTAAGGCAATTGCTTGGGCCTCGGTGAGCGGGCGACAGGAGACGAGCATCCGCCGCCCGCAAACGTGCTTTTAAAAGCCTTGAGGCTTAGAGCTGCTCGAGAGCCTCGAGAGCGGCGTGGAGCTCAGCCTTGGCGGAGTACTCGACACCCTCGTCGTTGAGCGGGGTGCGCTTGCCCAGGGCGGCAAGGAGAGCACGGATGGAGTGCTTGCGGTTCTCGGCCTCGACCCAGCACAGGGAGCGCTCGGGATCGTCCATGACTTCGTCGACGACCTCCTCGTTGCGGGTGGCCGGCAGGCAGTGCATGAACTTGGAGTTGGGGCCGGCAAAGTTCATCATGTCCATGGTGACCTGATACTTGGGATAGAACACGTCCATGTAGTTCTCGCCCGAGACCTCCTCGTCGTACAGGCCATACCACACGTCGGTGTAGATGAAGTCGGCGCCCTTGATGCACTCGATGTCGTCGGAGATGACAACCGAGCCGCCGGAGACCTTGCAGTTCTCCTCGGCGATGGCCATCATCTGCTTGCCGAACTCGGCGCGCTCCTCGACGGTGCCAACGTGCAGGCCGCCGTCGGGGATCTGGTGGCCCTTAGGTCCAAACTGGACAAACTTCATGCCGACCTTGGAGGCGATGAACATGAGGGAGACGCAGACCTGGGTGGCGTCGCCGATGAAGGCCAGGGTGCAGTCCTCGATCTTCTTGCCCTCGGGGAGGTTCTCGAGCATGGTCATGAGGTCGCCCATCTCCTGCGTGGGATGGTTGAACTCGGACATGCCGTTGATGACGGGCACAGCGGAGCCCTCGGCGAGGCCGACGACGTCCTTGTGACGGTCAACGCGAGCCATCATGATGTCGAGCAGCGAGCCCATAACGCGAGCGGTGTCGCCCAGGGACTCGTGACCGCCGAGCTGGATGGTGCCAGGGCCATAGAACTGAGCATGGCCGCCGAGGTCGGTCATAGCGGTCTCGAAGGAAAGACGAGTGCGGGTGGAGACCTGCTGGAAGATCATGCCAAGGCTCTTGTTGCGGAGCAGGTGCGGATAATAACCGTCAACCTTGATGGCCTTCTTCATTGCCAGGCCAAGATCCTCGATAGCCAGGATCTGCTCTTTGGTGAAGTCGTTGGTGTCGATGAAATCCTTAGGCAGTGCCATGTCGATTTCCTTTCCGCCGGTCTTGCCGACTATTACTATGAGGCGCTCGAACATCACGCCTCGTGTTGACAAGACCATCATTCACCCGTATGCAATTTTTACCTAGTTTATTCGGGATTAAAGACCGTTCACGGAGTTACACCCCCTCTAAACCAATATAAACCCGCAGGTCAAGAGTTTACAGGGGGTTTACCGTCTGGAACCGCGAACGGTATACGGCTATGCTGTATCTCGGCGTCTAATCCGCAATGAAACGAAGGGTTGAGACGTCTATATCCCACAAGGTATACAGAGCTCGGCCATAGAATAAATGAGATGGGACGGTGACAGATGAACACCCTGATGTTCTTCTATACCCTAGCGATACTCGTGATCTGTATTGTGACGGCGGTGCTCTCGCTTGCCGCCTATGCCTCATCTCGTCGACGCTTCTTTATCTATGGCAGCGGCGTATTTATCTGCTATGCCATCGAGATGACCGAGATTTTCTTTTTTGAATACACGCTGCAAAACCAGAGTTTTCCAGCCAGCGACTATTACTCAATTACCATGCCTGTGTTGCGGACCTTTGTGGCGACCGCTTCGCAGGCTTTTATTTGGCTCATTGCCATGGATTTGCTCGACAAGCATTCAAAAAAGCAGTTTGTCATTCCCGTCGCAACGTTCTTGCTGAGCGAGCTGCTGATTATCGTCGCTGTCCCCTACGGCCCCATTCATCAATGGCTCTACTACACGATGCGTCAGGTATTCCTTGTTTTCGTGGGGCTATATATCTTTTGGACGGCACGCAAGAGCACACAAGTCGAGCTGAAGGCACGCGTTAACAACCAACGAAAGCACCTGATTATCGGCGCTATTCTGGTCGGTTGCATCGTTGCCGAGGATTTCTACAACATTCTGATTGTCCCCATGAGTCTGGCGCCCTCTTGGCTGCAACTATATCTGTCCGAGCGCAACTTTAGCGAAAACGTCTTTGCCTGCTACTTTGCGATTCTGCTGATCATCTACTCCTACCACGTGCTTTCAATCCGCATGCAGGAGGCGCCCGAGGAAAAGAACGTCAGCGATCTTGATCGACACATCGAAGAGCAGATGCCCTTCTATCGCAACGCCTACAAGCTCTCCAACCGTGAGACCGAAGTTATGCGTCTGGTCGTACTGGGCAAATCGAACCAAGAGATCGCTGACGAGCTATTCCTTGCCGTGGGCACCGTCAAGACCCACATCCACAACATCCTGGTCAAAACCGAACAGCAAAACCGCACGACGCTCATCCTCCACTTTTGGAAGCGATAACCTGCCAAAAAGGGACAGGTTTATTTTGGCAGGTTTTATCTGGGCAAACGCCAAAAACCGCCGCGAGGGAGTTACTTTCCCTCGCGGCGGTTTTCTAGCAGTAAAACCAAGTGAGTAGGCTTTTGGCGGGATGCCGAGCACACCTCAAAACGCCACAGCCCTGACCTGCGGTTTTATTGAGCATTTGTCGCGATGTGCTCGGCAAGTTCAAAAAAGTCTACTCACTTGCATCCGAAACGCACCAGATAGGCAAAAATAACCGCCGCAAGAGGTCCCCAGCCCCTTCGCGGCGGTCACACGTCTCTGGTTTTGCGACCGTTTTGCCCGCTTGTTATTCGCTGTAGCGGGTGGCGATAGCAGCTTGTACCATGCCGGCGCTCATGAGGTAGGTCACCAGGAAGTAGCCACCGTAGGCCGCCAGGAAGATTGCACAGGTGAGGCCCACGGTGCCGCCGATGCTCATATTTCCGAATATGCTCACCAGCTCGATGATCACTTTAAGTGCCACAAAGGAGTGCGCCAGGCCCACTGCCAGCGGGAACAGGAAGAATACCGCTTGCTGCGCCATCACCGAATGGCGAATCTGGCGGTCCTCACAGCCGATCTGTGCCAGCACACGATAGCTGCGGCTGCCGTCGGCCACGTTGGAGAGTTGCTGGATCGACAGAATCGCCGCGCATGCAACGACCAATACAAAGCCGATGTAGATGGCTAGGTAGCTAATAAGACCGTTCATTTGCGCTGCTTGCGTGTACATCTCGGAGCGTGTGATAAAGATTCCCCACGACCCCGGCTCCTTGCCGTCAACGAGCAGATTGTCGAGCACAGTGTATTTAATGCTCTCGTCTGCCTCAGTCGTATCCATCCCCTGTTTGTAGTTAACGAGCAGGCTACTGGAATACGGCTGCAGATTAAGTTGGGACAACAGCTCGTCGGCAACGACGACGGTACCCGAATTACTGCCCATCGCCGAGTTGGCGATGGCCGCCGTATCTTCGTCCGACTTATCGGTTGCGGGCTTGAGCGTATGCCCACCCAAGGTGAGGGTATGGCCGCCGGCCATGTATTTGGTGTACAGGTCGACCAGCTCGCCGCCCATATCACACGTGAGCAAGTACTGGTCGCGGCCAATGTGCACCGGCTCCTCGCCCATCATCTGACGCAGTTTGTTGTACTGGCTTGCCGGCGTCACAAACAGCCCCATCGTATCGGCATTGCTACCCCCGAACGCCTTGGGAAGCTTTTCGCCCATGATCTTGCACATCTCACTTGGGGTCACCGAAGGATTCGAGCCGCCAAATGGGTAACTCAGATACGAATCGATCTGCACATGCTCACCGGCAACATCGGCGATATCGACCTTCTTGCCGGTCTCGTCGTTGTTGTCCGCCGACTTGCCCTTGCCGTGCCATGCAGGGTACAAATCGACCGTTGTATCGGCCAGCACCATGCGATCGGCCTCAGACGGATTGGCATACCCTTTGTAGTAGTCGAGCGTATCGGGCGTGTAATAGACATACGTCTGAGACACGTCAACAGGGTTATAGCGCTCCAGATTCTCGTTCATCACATTGGCAATCGACATACCGCAGGTCACCGAGGTAATGGCCAAAAACAGGAGCATCGCGATGACGCCCATCGAAAAGCACACCGTGTTGACCTTGGCCGCAAGCTGGCGCACGGTAAACATGTTGAGGCCGCGCCAATACACGCCGCGCAGGCTCTGCAGCAGCTTGATGAGCATGCCCGAGAGTCCCCAGAACAGGGCAAAGGTGCCCACGGCAACCATAGCGGTCGTAATACCAAACTGGTTCATGGCCTCTTGCAGCTTGCTGTCCGTCGCGGTTAGCGGGAACCCATCACGTAGCAGACGGTAATAGGCCACGCCCACAAGCACCGCACCCACGGCAAAGATGGCAATCGCGATCCAGGGGTTGCGTGTCTTGATGCTCTCGTTGCGACGCTCGGCACCCATAAGCTCGATGAGTTTGGTACGACGCACGGCGCGGAGGTTCAGCAGTAGCGTGAGCACAAACATTACGAGCATGCAGGCAAGGGTCAGATAGAACGCATGCATCGAGAAAAAGAAGTGGAAATTGGCGATCTGTGTCTTAAAGAGCGAGGCCGTAAAGAACGTCATGAGCTGGGAAAGTCCCACACCCAGCACAATGCCGGCGACAAAGGCCACCACCGAGACAATCACCGTCTCGAGCGCCATGATCGTGGCGACGCGCCCGCGCCCCATGCCGAGCACCTGGTACAGGCCAAACTCCTTTTTGCGGCGTTTCATGATGAAGTTATTGGCGTACACCATCAAAAAGGCCATGACACCGGCCAAAAAGTACGTCAGGTCGCCGAGCATGCTGCCCATAACCTGCGCCAAGCCCTCTTCATCAATTCCGGCGATGTCGACCTGCATCGAGATGGTGTTAAAGGCATAGAAGACCGTGACGCCCAGGGTGAGCGTCAAAAGGTAGACGAGGTAGTCGCGGCCGGCACGGCGGACGTTGCCCCAAGCGAGTTTACAGAGCATCGGAGCCCTCACCGCCCATCATGGCAACGACCTCCATAATGCGGTCGAAGAACTCTCGGCGGTCGGTGTCGCCGCGGCGGAGCTCGGTGAAGATCTTGCCGTCGCGGATAAACAACACGCGGCTCGTGTAGCTGGCGGCAAAGCTGTCATGCGTGACCATGAGCACGGTGGCGCGCAGGCGGCGATTGAGGGCCTCCAGGCTCTCGAGCAGCAGACGAGCGCTTTTAGAATCGAGGGCGCCGGTGGGCTCGTCGGCCATGATCATGGTGGGGTCGGTGACGAGCGCGCGAGCCGCGGCAACGCGCTGCTGCTGACCGCCGGACATCTGGTAGGGGTACTTGTCGAGCACCTGGCTAATAGACAGGCGCGCGGCCACATCCTGCACGCGGGTCGAGATCTCTGCCGAGTTTGTGCGGGCAATGGTGAGCGGCAGGGCGATGTTCTCGCGTGCCGTGAGCGTATCGAGCAGGTTGGAGTCCTGGAAGATAAAGCCGAGCTCCTCGCGGCGGAACTGCGAGAGCTTGGCCTGCTTCATGCGCGTAACGTCCTGCCCGTTGATGCGGATCGTGCCGCTCGTGGCGCTATCGATGGTCGACACGCAGTTGAGCAACGTCGACTTGCCCGAGCCCGAGGCGCCCATGATGCCGACGAATTCGCCGCGGTTGACGGTAAAGCTGACGTCGTTGAGCGCGCGGGTCACGTTGCCCAGCGCTCCATATACCTTTTCGAGATGCGCGACCTCCAGTACCGGGGTCGCCATGTGCGTGGTTTGCATACCGAGTCCTTTCTTGCGATTAGTCTACGGCATCTATAGTCGCAAGAAGACGAGTCGGCTACCATCGATATGGCTTACGCTTGCCTTACCGTTGTGTAAGGTAGGGGTAGCTACCCTGTCACGTGTTGATGTTGAGAGAGGACTCCTGTTGAAGACTGTTCATGTTGCCGCTGGGATCATTCGCAAGGAAGGATCCGACGAGCTGCTTGCCGTGCAGCGCGGCTATGGCGACATGCAGGGACTTTGGGAGTTTCCCGGCGGCAAGCTCATGCGCGGCGAGACACCCGAGGACGCCGTACGCCGCGAGCTTATGGAAGAGCTGCAGGTAAAAGTCACCAACCTGCGCGATTTCTATACCGTTGAGTATGACTACCCCGATTTCCATCTCTCCATGGAGTGCTACTACTGCTCGCTCGCCGATGAATCCGATGAACCCCAGAAGCATGACCGTCAGCTTGATATCCGCTGGATTCCGCGCACCTCGCTTGCCACGGTGGAATGGATGCCCGCCGACAAGGGGCTCATTGATGCCCTGATTGAGCTGAAGGAAGACCGGCTCGAGGCAAGCGCCGCCGATGACGCCAAGGCCAGCGCGGCCGACAAGCCTGCCGCCAAACCCAAGCGTGCACCTAAGCGCCGCAGCAAAAAACGCCCCAAACCAGGTCTGCTCGACGGCATCGATACCTCGGACCTCTCCGCTGACGAGCGCGAGCTCGTGCGCCGTCGCGCCGCCATCAAAAAGTCCATGAAGGGCAACAAGCGTGCGAACACCAAGCCCGAGCTGCTCGTACGCCAGCGCCTGCGCGCCGCGGGCCTTACGGGCTATCGCTTGGAATGGAAGGTTCCCGGCAAACCCGACATCGCCTTTCCCGGGCGCAAGATCGCCATCTTCGTCAATGGCTGCTTTTGGCACCGCTGCCCCAAGTGCAACCCTAGCCAGCCCAAGCGCAACGTTGAGTTTTGGGAGGCAAAGTTTCGCCGCAACGTCGAGCGTGACCGCGCTGCCGTGGCAGCACTCACTCAAATGGGCTGGACACCCATAACCATCTGGGAATGCGAGCTCAAAAAAGACCGCATCGACGCCACGATGGATAAGGTCATCGAGCAGGTGCGCGCCGCAGAGCCGCAGCGCTAGGAACGAGCCGTCCACACGCCCCACACAGGCAAGCCACATCCGCGCCACAAACCTTAGAAAGCCCTTAAGCTCAAAACCTTTCAAGAGTGTTACTCAATAGCTTTTACCTGCGGTTTCATCGCAACGTCAAACCTCATTAAGTCTTTCTTTAGCGCTTCTTTGCAACAGCCGCGGCATAATACTGCCAACGCACGGGACCTAGCAGCATACCCCGTGCGCAACCTTTTGGTGGACATCGAGGAGGCCGCATAAGCATGCATTCTTCCAATGACGCAGCACAGCAGCCATCCCTAAAACATGCAAACCTTTTCTCCTTCCCCCCGACACAGAGAAACGGCCTCCTCGACTCCCCCACCACAAAAACCAAGCGCTCAGCCGATCAGAGCCTCAACTTACGAGCATCCTTCGAAAAGCTCCAAGCATCCCTAGACAAGGCGTTCCCCGAACAGGCAAGAGCAATCTAAGCCCATCGCGCTTTATACTGATGCCATGCGAAACATGGATCACATAGAATTGCACCGCGGAGGACGCGAGGAAGCGTTTCCCGAGACCGCCGAAGACTGGCCCTATATTGCCGAACGCGCAGAATTCGCTCGCTATCCGGGCAATTCCGTCCCCTGGCACTGGCATTCCGAAGTTGAGCTTTTCTACATGGAGCAGGGAGCGATTGACTATCGAACGCGCGCGGCTCATGAGCACGTACGCTTTGAGGAAGGGTCCGCCGGCTTTATCAACGGCGGCGTTTTGCACAGCACGCTGCAATCGCCCAATTCGGCGCCAGCCATTCAAATGCTGCATATCTTTCAGCCGTCGATGCTCGGCGATCCCGCGGGACGTCTCCAAAAGCGCTACATCAATCCATTACTTCAATGTCGAGGCGTCGATGTGCTCAAATGGTCGCCCACCAACCCCGACGATATGCCCTTTATCGATTTGCTGAAGAGCTCCTTTAGCCACGACCTTCAACGGCCGCAGAACGAGATGGCGCTTCGAAATAACTTGTCAGAGCTCTGGATTCAGATTTACGCCAAGGCCGAACCGCTCTTTTCCTCCGACGGCGCCTCTTGGATGACCAGCCGCGACGTACAGT
>NZ_JADNOH010000039.1 GCF_015557435.1 Collinsella aerofaciens | reverse complement strand
TCAGACGGGCTGCAGTAACCTCGCCGCCGGACGTGCCGGAGACGATAACGGTAATCACTGCGACAATAGCCAGCAGAGCAAGAAGAATGGTGAACGATGAAGGCATACCGCGCTTTTTCTTAGCGGTCTCAGTCATGGTTCTCATCCCCCCTTCATAAATCATTTAACTGATCTCGCGCAAAGCGACTCTTCCGTGCCGTGCATACCGCTTGGTGCGAGATATTTACCAGATAAAACCGCTCGGGGCGTGCAGCAATACACCCCGAGCGAGATGCTAGATGCTCTTACTTGAGCGTGGCGTACATGACAGCCTTGATGGTGTGCATGCGGTTCTCGGCCTCGTCGAAGACCTTGGAAGCGGGGCTCTCGAAGACCTCGTCGGTGACCTCCTGCTCGCTGATGCCGAACTGCTCGCACTTCTCGGCGCCAATGGTGGTGTTGGTGTCGTGGAAGCTGGGCAGGCAGTGCAGGAAGATGGCACCCGGGTTGGCCATAGCCATGACCTCGGAGGTGACACGATACGGGGTGAGCTGAGCGATGCGCTCGGCCCAGACCTCGTCGGGCTCGCCCATAGAGACCCACACGTCGGTGTAGAGAACGTCAGCGCCGGTGACGCCGTCCTTGACGTCGGTGGTCAGCTTGATGGTGCAGCCGTTGGCCTCGGCGATGGGCTTGCAGGCCTCGATGACGTCGTCAGCGGGCATGCACTCCTCGGGGCCGCAGGCCACGAAGTTCATGCCGAGCTTGGAGCAAACGACCATGAGGGAGCGAGCGACGTTGTTCTTGCAGTCGCCCATGAAGACGAGGGTCTTGCCCTTGATGTCGTAGTTGAAGTTCTCCTGGACGGTCAGGATGTCGGCGAGCATCTGGGTGGGGTGCCACTCGGTGGTCAGGCCGTTCCAGACGGGCACGCCGGACTTGGCAGCGAGCTCCTCGACGTCGTCCTGGGCAAAGCCGCGGAACTCGATGCCGTCATACATGCGGCCGAGAACGCGGGCGGTGTCCTCGATGGACTCCTTCTTGCCCATCTGCGACGAACCCGGATCGAGGTAGGTAACGCCCATGCCCAGATCCATGCCGCCGACCTCGAAGGCGCAGCGGGTACGAGTGGAGGTCTTCTGGAAGAGCAGGACGATGTTCTTGCCCTCGAGATAGCGGTGCGGAACGCCAGCGCGCTTCATGTCCTTGAAGTTCTTGGAGAGCTTGAGCAGGTACTCGATCTCCTCGGTGGTGAGGTCGAGGAGCTTGAGGAAGCTACGGCCGGAGAGGTTAACACCCATGGTTCGTTTCCTTTCGAAGAAGTGAATTACTTAAAGTAGTAGTGGTGCCCGTTTGACGGGCGAAACCGGTGCGGTTGTAGTGGGACCGCACCGGAAACGGAAAGACTTAGAGGTCCTCGCGCCAGAAGGGCATGCTCATGCAGCGCGGGCCGCCGCGGCC
>NZ_JADNOH010000038.1 GCF_015557435.1 Collinsella aerofaciens | reverse complement strand
CCCCGCGCACAGAAGGGGATTCCTTTTGTGTAGGCTTTGCGGAAATATGCTCATCTTAGGATACGCCCGGCGGCGTGGTCTGTTGACGACACAGCTAACGGCACGTATCCTATCGAACTGCGTGTTTCGTAGGGGGATGCTGACCCCTCGATTCAAGCCGTTGCACTTTACAGAAAGCTGGAATCATTCGAGAAGGAGTACGCTTTGCCTACTATTAACCAGCTGGTTCGCCAGGGCCGTCGTTCCGTGCCCAAGAAGTCCAAGAACGCTGCTCTGCAGCACAACTCCCAGAAGCGCGGCGTGTGCACCCGCGTCTTCACCACGAGCCCCAAGAAGCCGAACTCGGCTCTTCGTAAGGTTGCCCGTGTTCGCCTTGTCAACGGCATCGAAGTTACTGCTTACATCCCGGGTGAGGGCCACAACCTGCAGGAGCACTCCATCGTGCTCGTCCGCGGCGGTCGTGTCCGTGACCTCCCTGGTGTCCGTTATCACGTCATCCGTGGCGCTTACGACGCTGCTCCGGTCCAGAACCGTATGCAGGCCCGTTCCAAGTACGGTGCTAAGCGCCCCAAGGCCAAATAAGCCAGATAACGTTTTGATACTTTCGCCGTGTGCCGCCTAAGCGCCGCACGGTAGACACTTAAGGAGATTTCACATGCCGCGTCGTGCAGCAGCTAATCGTCGTGAGGTTCAGCCTGACGCCGTTTACAACAACCGCCTGGTGACTCAGCTCATCAACAAGGTCCTTCTTGACGGCAAGAAGGCCACCGCTGAGCGCATCGTTTACACCGCTTTTGAGATCGTTGCCGAGAAGTCCGAGGGTGGCGACGCTCTCGCTACCTTCAAGAAGGCTATGGACAACGTCAAGCCCACGCTCGAGGTTAAGCCCAAGCGTGTCGGTGGCGCTACCTATCAGGTCCCGATGGAGGTCAACTCCCGTCGTTCCACCGCTCTGGGCATCCGCTGGATTGTCAACTTCTCCCGCGCTCGCAAGGAGAAGACCATGGCCGAGCGTCTCGCCAACGAGATCCTCGACGCTTCCAACGGCCTGGGCGCTTCCGTCAAGAAGCGTGAGGACGTCTTCAAGATGGCCGAGGCCAACCGCGCGTTCTCTCACTATCGTTGGTAAGTTAAGGTAAGGAACTAACATGGCTAAGCCTAAGTACAAGCTTTCCGATACCCGTAACATCGGCATCATGGCCCACATCGATGCCGGTAAGACCACCACGACCGAGCGTATTCTTTACTACACCGGTAAGACCCACAAGATCGGTGAGGTTCATGAGGGCGCTGCCACCATGGACTGGATGGTTCAGGAGCAGGAGCGCGGCGTAACCATTACCTCCGCTGCTACCACGTGCTTCTGGAACAAGGACGGTAAGGACTACCGCATCCAGATCATCGACACCCCGGGCCACGTTGACTTTACCGCCGAGGTCGAGCGCTGCCTGCGCGTCCTCGATGGCGCTGTCGCCGTCTTCGACGCCGTTGCCGGCGTTCAGCCCCAGTCTGAGACCGTTTGGCGTCAGGCTTCTACCTTCAACGTCCCCCGCATCGCCTTCATCAACAAGTATGACCGCGTGGGCGCTGACTTCTTCAACGCTATCGAGACCATGAAGGATCGTCTCGACGCCAACGCTGTGGCCGCTCAGGTCCCGATGGGCGCCGAGGACAACTTCTGGGGCGTCATCGACCTCGTCACCATGACTGCATGGGACTTCAAGGCCGACGACAAGGGCATGACCTACCCCGAGCCGATGGACGAGATCCCGGCTGAGTTCGCCGACATCGCTGCCACCAAGCGCGAGGAGCTCCTCGACGCTGCTGCCAGCTTTGACGACGAGCTCATGGAGAAGATTCTCATGGAGGAGGACTTCACCGTCGAGGAGCTCAAGGCTGCTCTGCGCAAGGGCGTTCTGGCCAACGAGCTCAACCTCGTCTTCGTGGGCTCCGCCTACAAGAACAAGGGCGTCCAGGAGCTGCTCGACGCTGTCGTCGACTACCTGCCCAGCCCGCTCGACGTCGAGGCCGTCACCGGTACCGATCCGGACACCGGCGAGGAGATCGAGCGTCATCCTTCCTTCGACGAGCCCTTCTCCGGCCTGGTCTTCAAGATCATGACCGACCCGTTCGTCGGTAAGCTCACCTACGTCCGCGTTTACTCCGGCCGCGCCGAGTCCGGCTCCTACGTTGTCAACGCTTCCAACGGTCAGCGCGAGCGCCTCGGCCGCATCCTCGAGATGAACGCCGCCGAGCGTATCGACCGTGACGACGCCGCTGCCGGCGACATCGTCGCTTGCGTCGGCTTCAAGAACTCCACCACCGGTGACACTCTGTGCGCCGAGGGCAAGGAGATCGTCCTCGAGAAGATCGAGTTCGCTAAGCCCGTTATCGACGTTGCCATCGAGCCCAAGACCAAGGCCGAGCAGGACAAGATGTCCCTGGCTCTGACCAAGCTCGCCGAGGAGGACCCGACCTTCCAGGTGTCCACCAACCACGAGACCGGCCAGACCATCATCGCCGGCATGGGCGAGCTGCACCTCGAGATCATCGTCGACCGTCTGCTCCGTGAGTTCAAGGTTGACGCTAACGTTGGTAAGCCCCAGGTTGCCTACCGCGAGACCGCTGGTCACGACGTCGAGAAGGCTGAGGGCAAGTTCGTCCGTCAGTCCGGTGGTCGCGGTCAGTACGGCCACGCCGTCATCAAGCTCGAGAAGATGGAGGAGGGCTTCGGCTACGAGTTCGTCAACGCTATCGTCGGCGGCGTCGTGCCCAAGGAGTACATCCCGTCCATCGACAAGGGCATCCAGGAGGCCCTGAACACCGGTGTTATCGCCGGCTTCCCGGTCCTCGACGTTAAGGTCACCCTGTTCGACGGTTCTTACCACGAGGTCGACTCCTCCGAGGCCGCCTTCAAGATCGCCGGTTCCATGGCTATCAAGGACGCTCTCAAGAAGTCCGACCCGCAGCTGCTCGAGCCGATTATGGCTGTCGAGGTCGAGACCCCCGAGCAGTACATGGGCGACGTTATGGGCAACCTCTCCGGTCGCCGCGGCAAGATCGAGGGCATGGAGGATCGCAAGAACAGCAAGCTCATCCGTGCCAAGGTGCCGCTGGGCGAGATGTTCGGTTACGCTACCGACCTTCGCTCCCAGACCCAGGGCCGTGCATCCTACACGATGCAGTTCGACTCTTATGAGCCCGCGCCCAAGTCCATCGTGGACGAGGTCATGAGCAAGAACGCCTAAGTTCGAGCTCCCTGTTACGTAATCTGCGAGAACATCTCTCGCACTCTTTGGAGGTTTAAGTTGGCTACCCAGAAGATCCGCATTCGCCTCAAGGGCTATGATCACGAGGTCGTCGATCAGTCCGCGAAGCTCATCGTCGAGACCGCTCAGAAGACCGGCGCTCGCGTTTCCGGTCCTGTCCCCCTGCCCACCGAGCGCAACCTGTACACGGTTATCCGCTCGCCGCACGTGAACAAGGACTCCCGTGAGCAGTTCGAGATGCGCACCCACAAGCGCCTCATCGACATCCTCGACCCCACCTCGGGCACCGTTGATTCGCTCATGCGTCTCGACCTCCCCGCTGGCGTCGACATCGACATCAAGCTCTAAGCGATATTGCTCATAGCTTAAAGAGCCCCGCTGCCATTATGGTAGCGGGGCTCTTTTGTTTGAATGATGGTTTGGACTGCCGGGTAATACTGCCGAGCAGGTGGCTGCGGCGCCCTATTCGCTCAAGGGGCGCAGCGATGCCTCCTCAAAATGGAAGGATCGCAAGCCGTCTTCCGTCTCGATGCACGCGCGACCAAAGTTATCGACCGTTTGAAAGATGCCACGCGCCAGCTCGTCACCGGCAGGGGAACGGGCGATAACGTGCTCCCCAATCCAATTGAGATGACCGATATATTCGCCGTGGACGGGCGCGAGCGGTCCGGCGTCTCCTTCCATGGCGTTGAGACGCTCTGCTCACGCATCTACAGCTTCTATAACTGCGTGATAGACCTCTTTGAGTAGCACATCGACGGCGGGAACAGTTTCGTTGAGGTCTGAGAGGCCAATTGCCGCCAGGCCGCCATCGGGCACCTCTTGGGGCGTGTAGTTTACATTGACGCCAATGCCGCAGACAGCAAAGGGCTTGCCCTCGTTGTCACGAGCCGCCTCGACCAAGATACCGCCGAGTTTGCGCCCTCGCGCGACGAGGTCGTTGGGCCATTTGAGGTCAATCTCGTTTGCAAGACCCTGCTTTTCGAGCGCCTCGAGCACCGCTAGGCCGCTGACGGCGGCAAGACCAGAGTACTTTGCAGGATTAACGCATGGACGCAGGACAATCGAAAGCAATAGGTTGCCGGCGGTTGAATCCCACTTGTGGCCGCGCCGGCCGCGTCCTGCTGTCTGAGCCCGGGCGGCAAGTCCTGTGCCGTGCGGCGCTCCTTGTTTTCCTGCTTCGAGCAGGTCATCGTTGGTCGATCCGGTTACGTCGACTATCTTTAATTGGGCATCCATAGCGGCTGCTACCTCCTTAATGAATAAGTGAATAACGCAATGGTGTCGAGAGACAGACACAATGTGAAGCCTTTGTCGCATTTGGACAATTTAATGTTAACACGTCAACAATAACTGAAATGCGCTATCCTCTCTTGGTCGATGTAAACACGTCAACAACTCAAAGGAGGTTAGTGATGGGTTTCACGATACTGGGAACGGGCTCGGCACTTCCCGAGCGCAGCGTTTCTAACGACGAGCTGTCCGAGTTCCTTGACACCTCGGATGAGTGGATTTTTACCCGCACGGGGATCAAGAGCCGCCATGTGTGCACCACCGAGTCACTCGACGACCTTGCCGTGGCAGCGAGCGAGCAAGCGCTCCAGACGTCCGGAATCGATGCGAGCCAGTTGGATCTTATCGTCTGTTCGACGACGACGGGCGATCATCTCGTTCCTGCCGAAGCGTGCGCCGTTGCCGAGCGCCTGGGTGCCACATGTCCTGCCTTCGACGTCTCGGCGGCTTGTGCCGGCTTCGTATTTGCGCTCGATGTCGCCGAGGGTTATATCGCCCGCGGTCGCGCCAGGCACGTGCTGGTCGTTGCCGCCGAGCAGATGACGCGCGTGCTCGACTGGACCGACCGTGCCACGTGCGTGCTCTTTGGCGATGGCGCGGCTGCTGCGGTCATAGAGGCTGGGGGAGAGAATCCCCTTGCTGTTGAGCTTTCGACGTCGCCTGACGTCGAAACACTGCGCGTCCCCGGATTGGCGGGCTCCTCGCCGTATAAGGCGGCGCAGGACTGCGAAAGCGTGCTTTCCATGAACGGCCGTCGCGTCTTCAAGTTTGGCGTCAATGCCATCTGCGACACGGTAAACAAGCTTGCCTGCGACGCGAGCATCGCGGTCGAGGACATCGACCACTTTGTATTCCATCAGGCTAACGAACGAATCTTGAGCCAGGCAGTCAAGCGCCTGGGTGTGCCGGACGACCGTGTGGTCCGAACGTTGCGTGAAACCGGCAACATCTCGAGCGCCTGCATTCCGCTTGCTCTCGATCGACTGGCAAATACCGGCGCGCTGCACGCGGGCGACACCATCGCCCTGGTCGGATTTGGCGCCGGCTTGGATGTAGGTGGCTATCTACTTCGCTGGAAGTAGTTGCACATAGGAAATGAAAACGCCCCTAGGGCACAAACAAAGGAGAAATACCATGGCAGATCAGAAGACCTTCGAGCGCGTTTGTGACGTTATCCGCGAGACGGCCGGCCTTGACGATGTCGAGATGAAGCCCGAGTCCACGCTCGAGGAGATTGGCCTCGACAGCCTGGGTACCGTCGAGATCCTCGTTGCCGTCGAGGACGAGTTTGGCATTGAGCTCGATACCGAGGAGAACCCCAAGACGGTCGGCGAGTTCGTCGATACGGTCGAGGCGGCATTGGAGAAGTAGTGATGCTCAAGTCTCCTCTCTGCGATCTGCTCGGCATCGAAAAACCCGTGTTCCAGGGTGGCATGGCCTGGATTGCCGATGCCTCGCTGGCATCTGCCGTGTCCGAGGCGGGCGGCTTAGGCATTATCGCGGCCATGAATGCCGACGCAAACTGGCTGCGCGATCAGATCCACGAGCTGCGCGCCAAGACGGATAAGCCCTTTGGCGTCAACGTTATGCTCATGAGCCCGTTTGTCGACGAGGTCGCACAAGTGGTGATTGATGAGCGGGTGCCCGTTGTGGTGACCGGCGCCGGCAATCCCACCAAGTACATGAAGGCCTGGAGCGATGCAGGCATCAAGGTTATTCCCGTCGTGGCTTCGGTGGCGCTGGCGCGTCTCGTGGCGCGTCGCGGAGCCACTGCCGTGGTTGCCGAGGGTACCGAATCAGGCGGCCATATTGGCGAGACCTCGACGATGGCACTGGTGCCGCAGGTTGTCGATGCGGTCGATATTCCCGTGGTTGCGGCTGGCGGCATCGCCGATGGCCGCGGTGTGGCGGCTGCCTTTATGCTCGGCGCTGCCGGCGTCCAGGTGGGAACACGCTTCCTGGTCGCAAACGAGTGCACCGTATCCGAACAGTACAAAGAGCTGGTGCTCAAGGCAGGCGACACGTCGACGCGTGCGACCGGTCGCTCGACGGGACATCCGGTTCGCGCCCTCAAGAGCCCCTTCACCAACGCGTATGCCAAGAACGAGGCGGCGGGCGCAAGTCCCGAGGAGCTCGGGGCCATGGGCACGGGCGCGCTTCGCAAGGCCGCCAAGGACGGTAATTACGAAGAGGGTTCGTTTTTGTGCGGACAGATTGCTGGCATGGTCAACGAACGCCAGAGCGCACGCGAAATCGTCGACGATCTGGTCGAGGGTGCCGAGCGCGTCCTGAAGGGTGCGTGCGCATGGGTAGCGTAGCGTTTCTGTTTGCCGGCCAGGGCGCCCAGCACCCCGCGATGGGCGTCGATCTCATCGAGGCATCACCGGCGGCCGCCGAGGTGTTCGCCATTGCCGATGAGGTACGCCCGGGGACCAGCGAGCAGTGCCGGAGCGCCTCCAAGGAGGAGCTCTCGCAGACCGAGAACACGCAGCCTTGCGTATTCGTGCACGACTTGGCTGTCGCCGTCGCCCTGCGCGAGCGCGGCGTGGTGCCTGCCGCTTGTGCGGGATTCTCGCTGGGCGAGGTTGCTGCACTCACCTTTGCGGGGGCGTTCGATACGCGAGCGGGCTTTGAGCTTGTGTGCGAGCGCGCGGCGCTTATGGCCACGGCGGCTGAGCGTCACCCCGGCGGCATGCGCGCCGTCATCAAACTCGATGCGGCGCAGGTCGAGGGCTTGGCAAAACAGGCCGGCGAGGACTGCTGGCCGGTCAACTACAACAGCCCCCAGCAGACGGTTGTGGCCGGAGCGCCCGATGCGTTGCAGACCCTCGACGTCCTGGTAAAAGAGGCTGGTGGCCGCGCTATGAAAGTCGCGGTGTCGGGTGCATTCCATAGCCCCTATATGGCCGAGGCGACCTGTGGCCTTGCTGCATATATCGATGCCGGTCACGCGCCGTCCCCGTTGCTCATTCCCGTTATGGCAAATATGACGGCGGCGCCCTATCCGGCCGACCCGCAGGCGGCATCGGAGGTGCTGGCCAACCAGGTGAGTCATGCCGTGCGCTGGGTCGACACGCTGCATGCTCTGCAGGATCAAGGCATCGACACGTTTATTGAGGTCGGCCCCGGCAAAACGCTGTCCGGCCTGGTTAAGCGTACGCTGAGCGATGTTCGCGTGTATTCGTGCGAAACGGCCGAGCAGGTCGCAGCTATTGCCGACGAGCTCGCATAGCCCACAGGGCTGTAACCCGAAAGGAACGACATGGGCAATTTGAACAACGGCGCGCTCGAGCGCGACGAATCGCGCCGCGTGGCGCTGGTCACGGGCGGCTCGCGCGGCATCGGTCGCGCTTGTGCCGTGGGCCTGGCGGAGGACGGCTTTGATATCGCCGTCGTCTATGCCGGTAGCGCAGATGCGGCGCGCGAGACGTGCGAAGCCTGTGAGGCGGCTGGCGCCACGGCGCGCGCATATCAATGTGACGTGGCCGACCCCGCCGCCGTCAACACTTGCGTGGAGACGGTCCTCAACGACTTTGGCTCCATTTGGGCGCTCGTCAACAACGCCGGCATCACGCGAGACGGCCTGCTCATGCGTATGGGCGACGATGCCTTCGACCGCGTGCTCGATGTCAATCTCAAGGGCACGTTCAATACGACGCGCGCGCTCACCAAGACCTTTATGCGCCAGCGCGGCGGTTGCGTCATCAACATGAGCTCGGTCGTGGGCCTGATGGGCAATGCCGGGCAGGCCAACTATGCAGCCTCCAAGGCGGGCGTCATCGGTTTGACCAAGGCGGTAGCGCGCGAGCTTGCGTCCCGCGGCGTACGAGTGAACGCGGTCGCCCCCGGGTTTGTCGAGACCGATATGACGGCAAAGCTTTCGGAGAAGGTTCGCGCGGCAACCGAGGAGCAGATTCCCCTAAAGCGCATGGCGCACCCCGAGGAAGTGGCCGGCGTGGTGCGCTTTTTGGCGAGTGATGCGGCTGCCTACATTACGGGCGAGGTCGTGCGCGTCGACGGCGGAATGGCGATGTAGAAACCAGGGCCGAACAACGGCTTGAATGAGGAGACCATGATGGAACAGAGAGTTGCAATCACCGGTATCGGTGCCGTATCGCCGCTCGGTAACACGGCGCTTGCTACCTGGGCGGCCATGTGCGCCGGCACGTGCGGCATCGGCCCGATCACGCACTTCGATACCGATGCGTTTGCCGTTAAGGTGGCGGCCGAGGTCAAGGGTTTTGACGGCAACGAGTACTTTGGCAAGCGTGACGCCAAGCACCTGGACCCCTGCGTTCAGTTTGCCCTGGCAGCGTCGGACGAGGCCATGCACGATGCGGGCTTTGATGTCGAGGGCGCCATCGATCGCGAGCGCCTGGGCGTCTACGTGGGTTCGGGCGTGGGCGGCATGCAGACACTCGTCGACAACGTCCACACGATTGCCGACCGTGGGCCCCGCCGCGCATCGCCCTATATGATCGCGATGATGATCCCCAATATGGCTTCGGGCAATATCGCAATCCGCCACAAGGCAAAGGGCCCGACCCTGCCCGTGGTGACCGCCTGCGCGACCTCGGCCCATGCCGTGGGCGAGGCGTTCCGCGCCATCAAGCATGGCTATGCCGATGCGATTCTCGCCGGCGGCGCCGAGGCCGCAATCATCCCCGATGCCGTTGCGGGCTTTACATCCTGCCGTGCTCTCACCACTAATCCTGACCCGTCGACGGCTTGCCGTCCGTTCGATGCAGACCGCGACGGCTTTGTGATGGGCGAGGGCGCCTGCGTGCTGGTTCTCGAGAGCATGGAGCATGCGCAGGCGCGCGGTGCGCACATTTATGCCGAGGTCGTGGGCTACGGCAACACCGATGATGCCTATCACATCACGAGCCCCGATCCCGAGGCTGCCGGCATTGCCCGTGCGATATCGCTGGCGGTGGCTGAGGGCGACGTTAAGCCTTCCGAGGGCCTCTACATCAACGCTCACGGCACCTCGACCAAGCTCAACGATTCGTCCGAGACGGCGGGCATAAAGCGTGCGCTCGGCGAGGACGCGGCACGCGCCGCGCACGTCTCGTCGACCAAGTCGATGACCGGCCACATGATCGGCGCCACGGGCGCCATCGAGGTCATGGCCTGCGCCATGGCGCTCGAGCAGGGCGTGGTGCCCCCGACCATTAACTACCACACGCCCGATCCCGCCTGCGATCTTGATTACACGCCCAATCGAGCGGTTCGCGCCGACCTTACCTGGGCGCTTTCGACCAATCTGGGCTTTGGCGGACACAACGCTGCCATCGCGCTGCGTAGATATACGAGGAGCTAGAGCATGGATTCCAAAAGACTTGCCGAGATAGCCGATGTTATGGAGGACCGCGGCCTCACGCGTGTACGCGTTGAGGAGCCCGATGGCACCGCGGTTGAACTCGAGCGCGCGAGCGCCGCACAGCCGGTTGCCGTGCCCATGCCTATGCCGAGTGCCATGGCTGCTCCGGTTGCGGCTCCCGCAGTCGTGCCTGGCGCACCGGAGCCCGCTGCGCAGGCGCCTGCCGCCGCGCCGGAGCCTAAGGGCACCGAGGTGACCGCTCCCATGGTCGGCGTTTTCTATGCTGCCCCGGCACCGGGCGACGAGCCGTTTGTGCACGTGGGCTCCAAGGTCAAAGCCGGCGAGACCCTCTGCATTATCGAGGCCATGAAGGTTCTCAACGAGGTGACGGCAGAGGCGGATGGCGAGGTGCTCGAGATCTGCGTGGCCGACGGCGACCTCGTGGAGTTTGGCAGCTGCCTCATGAGGATCGGATAGGTGATATCCATGAACAAAGAAGAGCTCAAGAAGCTGTTGCCGCATCGTGAGCCGATGCTTTTGCTCGACGAAGCCGAGCTAGTGGGCGACGAGGCCCACGGCAAGATCACGATTACGGGCGACGAGTACTTTTTGCAGGGGCATTTTCCGGGAAACCCGGTCGTCCCCGGCGTGATTCAGTGCGAGATGCTCGCCCAGAACTGCTGCGTGCTGCTGATGGGCGATGAGGAGGCGCGCGGCGCGACGCCGTTCTACACCAGTCTGGACAAAGTGCGCTTTAAGCGTCCGGTGCGCCCGGGCGACACGGTTGATCTGGTGTGCTCCATCACGCGTGCGCGCGGGCCGTTCCGGTTTGCGACGGGCACCGCGAGCGTCAACGGCGAGGTGTGTTGCCGCGCCGATATGTCCTTTGCACTCATGCACGAAAGTTAAGGAAGGCTTCATGTTCGACAAAGTGCTCATCGCCAACCGCGGCGAGGTCGCGGTCCGTGTTATCCGCGCGTGCCGCGATATGGGCATCAAGACCGTCGCCGTCTACTCCACGGCCGATGCGGACGCGCTGCACGTGCAGCTTGCCGACGAGGCGTATTGCATCGGCGGTCCGCGTCTTGCCGAGAGCTACCTCAACGACGATGCCGTGCTCACCTGTGCCGTAAAGTCGGGGGCTAAGGCGATCCATCCTGGCTACGGTTTCTTTTCCGAGAAGGCGAGCTTCGTGCGCGACTGCGACAAGTACGGTCTGGCGTTTGTCGGTCCTTCGGCCGAGGTGATCGACAGCATGGGCGACAAGGATGCCGCACGTCGAACGGCTGCCGCGGCGGGCGTGCCCATCGTGCCGGGCTGCGATTTGCTCAAAAGCCCCGAGGAGGCAACGGCCGAGGCCGAGCGCATTGGCTGCCCCGTGCTTATTAAGGCGCGCGCGGGCGGTGGCGGCCGCGGTATTCGCAAGGTCGAGCGCGTGGAAGATGCGGCAAAGGCCTTTATTGAAGCACGTGCCGAGGGCGAGGCCGTTTTTGGCGACGGCGAGTGCTACATGGAGAAGTTCGTCGCGCCGGCGCACCACGTCGAAGTGCAGATTATGGCCGATAAGCAGGGCCATGTGTTTTCGCTCGGCGAGCGCGAGTGCTCGGTGCAGCGCCGCAACCAAAAGCTGATCGAGGAGAGCCCCGCACCGTGCCTCGACGGACACGACGATATTCGCGCGCACATGCACAAGGCCGCGCGCGACCTGGCCCGTGCCGTCGGCTACGAAGGGGCCGGTACCATCGAGTTCCTGTATTCGGACGACGGCAATTTCTACTTTATGGAAATGAACACGCGCTTGCAGGTGGAGCATCCAGTTACGGAGTTTGTGACCGATACCGACTTGGTCAAGTGGCAGCTGCGCGTGGCGGCCGGCCAGCCTCTGCCCTTTGAGCAGGAGGACATGCCGGTCCGCAACCATGCCATGGAGTGCCGCATCAATGCCGAAACGCCGGACTTTCTGCCGTCATGCGGAACGGTCACCGCGTTGCGCGTACCGGGTGGTCCGCGCGTGCGCTGGGATTCGGCCATGTTCACCGGTGCGACAGTTCCGCCGTACTACGACTCCATGCTCGGCAAGCTCATCGTGTGTGCGCCCACGCGTGACGGCGCCATTCGCAAGATGCGCTCGGCCCTGGGCGAGCTCGTGATTGAGGGCGTGAGCGAAAACAGCGAGCTTCAGCTCGACGTGCTGGCAAACGACGAGTTCTTGTCGGGCATGTATCACACCGATCTGATGGGGCATCTCTATGCTGATGAATAGAAAAGCGAAGACGGTCAATGTCCTTGAGGGGCCGATAACCGAGTCGTGCGCCGAGTTTCCCGCGCGCCACGTGTTTATCAAGTGCCCGGAGTGCCGTCGCGTGATCGATGAGGCACGCCTGCACGATAACCTGGAGGTCTGCCCTCGTTGCGGCAAACACTTTCGTGTGAGCGGTCGCGCGCGCATGCGCATGACGGTCGACGAGGGCACGTTTGAGGAATGGGATGCCAATCTGGCGTCGGAGGACTTCCTCTCGTTTCCCGGCTATGCCGACAAGCTCAAGAGCGTAAGCGAGCGTTCGGGCGAGCGCGATGCCGTTGTGTGCGGCAGGGGCAAAATCTGCGGTTGCGATACGGCGCTCTTCTTTATGGACGCCAACTTTATGATGGGCTCGATGGGTTCCGTAGTGGGCGAGAAGATCTGTCGCGCATTTGAGCGTGCGACCGAGCTGGGATTGCCAGTTGTCGGCTTTACCGTTTCGGGCGGTGCGCGCATGCAAGAGGGCGTGACCTCGCTTATGCAGATGGCCAAGATTTCTGCGGCGGTTAGGTGCCACAGCGAGGCGGGCGGCCTGTATATCACGGTGCTCACCGACCCCACGACCGGAGGTGTAACCGCGAGCTTTGCCATGGAGGGTGACATTATCCTGGCCGAGCCCGATGCCCTGACGGCATTTGCCGGCCCGCGCGTGATCGAGCAGAACATGCACAAGCGTCTGCCCAAGGGATTCCAGCGCTCCGAGTTTTTGCTGGAGCACGGCTTTTGCGATGCCGTTGTTCCGCGTGGCGAGATTGCGCTCACGGTAGGCGAGCTGTTGGCGCTGCACGAAGGGCATGCGCCCGGCCTGGGGGCACCGCATGAGATTGTGCATGCGGGTCGCCGCGGCAAAAAGCTGGGACACTTGTTTAAGCGCTCGCCGGCACCAAAAACCGCGCTCGAGATTGTCAAGCAGACCCGCTCGGCAGATCGCGCCACGGCGGGTGAGATGATCTCGCTGGGCCTGGATGGATTTGTGGAGCTGCACGGCGACCGTTACTTTGGCGACGACGCCGCTGTGGTGGCTGGCATTGGCTGGAAAGACGGACGCCCCGTAACGGTCATCGCCATCGAGCGCGGCACCACGACCAAAGAGCGTATGCGCCGCAACTTTGGCATGGCACATCCCGAGGGCTACCGTAAGGCGCGTCGCCTTATGCGCCAAGCCGAAAAGTTTGGTCGACCGGTTCTGTGCCTGGTCGATACTTCGGGCGCGTTCTGTGGCAT
Source organism: Collinsella aerofaciens (assembly GCF_015557435.1). GTDB lineage: Bacteria > Actinomycetota > Coriobacteriia > Coriobacteriales > Coriobacteriaceae > Collinsella > Collinsella aerofaciens_Z. The sequence goes on along the minus strand of NZ_JADNOH010000038.1, from coordinate 34,639 downwards.
CGGTGCCGAGGAGCGCGGCCAGGGCGAGGCGATTGCCCAGAACCTTATGGAGATGAGCGGCCTTAAGACGCCGATTGTCTCGGTGGTGACAGGCGAGGGCGGCTCTGGTGGCGCGCTGGCGCTGTCCGTGGCCGACCGCATCCTGATGCTCTCGAGCTCGGCCTATTCGGTCGTGAGCCCCGAGGCCTGCGCGTCGATCCTGTGGAAGGATACCGAGCGCGCGAATGAGGCCGCCGAGGCGCTGAAACTCACGGCCCCCGATCTGTTGGCGCTCGGCATCATCGACGGCATCGTTGACGATAGGGGCCTGTCTCATGAGGAGATCGCCGGTGCCGTCATGTCCTCGGCATTTGCCGCCTTCGATACGCTTGGGCGGCTCGACGACGCGACCCTCACAAACCTCCGCTACCGAAAGTACCGCGCAATCGGTCAGTACCGCACGATGTGACAAAGGGACAGTCCGCATGTCACATTGGGAAAGGGTTCCTGTGTCACAAGTTTCTAACACCTCGTTTACAACGACGGTCTCATCAAACGCCATGGCCGTGGTGGACTATCTGTCCAAAAGCATGATGTCGGCGCTGCCGTTTATTGTCTGCGCGGCGTTGTTCCGCACCGTCGCCGTCATTATGGGCGAAGGCATACTGGGCCTGTGGTCTGCCGATTCCGAAATCTATCGCCTGTTCTACAGTTGGCTCTATAACGCCGGCTACTACTTTTTGCCCGTTTATCTTGGTTGGGCGGCCGCCCGCCAGCTCGGTTGCTCGGAGCAGCTGGGCATGATGCTGGGCGGCGTATTGATTGCGCCCGATCTGCTTAAGCTCGTCGATACCGCATCGACGACGGGGGCATCGATGACTTCCGTGTATGGCCTGCTTCCCGCGCCGGTCAACGATTACACGACGACTGTTATTCCGGTTCTCATCTCGGTGCCCGTGCTATGGCGAGTGGAGTGTTTCTTTCGGCGCATTATCCCTAAGGCCGTGGCGTTTTCGTTTGTTCCGTTTGCGACCATGCTTGTTATGGTTCCGGTTTCGCTGTGTATTACGGCGCCGGCTGGTAGCTATTTGGGCATGCTGTTGGGCCAGCTTATGTTTATGCTTGGCAATTCCGGTGGCATCGTATCGCTGCTCACGCTCATGGGGCTTGCCGCGGGCTGGGAGTTCCTTAAGATCGCGGGCGTCAGCAACGTCGTCCTATCGCTCGCCTATGCGCAGTTTATGAGTGTGGGAACGGATTCGTGCATCCTGATCGCTGCGACGATGGCAACGTTCGCCGTTTGGGGCATGCCCTTTGGCGCGTCGCTCCGCGTTGCGGATAAGGACGAGAAGACGCTCATGCTGGGCCATTCAATCTCGGGTGTTCTTGGCGGCGTAAGCGAGCCGGCGCTGTACGGATGCGGTTTTAAATATGGCAGGTGCCTGACGTGCATGGCCATTGGCGGCGCCGTCGGAGGCCTTGTTGCGGCCGTGGGCCACGTTACGGCCTATACCATCGGCATGACGAATGTCCTCATGGTCATTGGTTTTGCCACAGGTGGTTTTTCGAACCTGCTGTGGTGCTGCGTTGCCGGCGGCACGGCTTTTGTGGTGTCTGCGGCGCTGAGCTACTGCTTTGGCGTGGTGCCGGCGAAGGGGCAGGCGACGGGGGACGGAGCCGATTCGCCCGAAACAGTGGCGAGCGCTGCTGAAGTAAGCGCATAAACCTGTGCGACAAAAGGACGATCCCTTTGTCGTGTTCCAAGGCCGTGGCTCGTGTGGGCTGCGGCCTTTTTGTATCTGGAGGACAAAGTGGCTACACTACAATCCGTTTGAGCAATAGATATATAAGTAGTACCGTGGGGGCGGATGTAGATGGTCGAGTGGATTGTTAGGCGCGCGCAGGGCGATCGTGCGCGTGTGGGCACGTTAGCGGGCATGGTGTGTATTGTCGCCAATGTTGCGCTTTGTGCTGCGAAGGGCGCAATTGGTGTGGTTTCGGGATCGGTTTCGATTGTGGCGGATGCCATGAACAACCTGTCCGATGCCAGCTCGAATATCGTGAGCGTGCTGGGCTTTAAGCTGGCGAGCAAGCCGGCCGACCCCGAGCATCCTTACGGCCACGGTCGCTATGAGTATCTCTCGGGATTGGTCGTGGCGGCGCTCGTGCTGCTGATTGGCGTTGAGCTGGTGAAGTCCTCGGTCGAGCGCGTCATCCACCCCGAACCCGTCGAGTTCTCGCTTGCCCTGGTGGCAGTTCTAGTGCTTTCGATGGTCGTAAAGCTCTGGATGGCGGCCCTCAACCAAAAGCTCGGCGATCGCATTGAGTCCGAGACGCTGCATGCGACCGCGCAAGATTCCAAGAACGATGTCCTTGCCACGGGCGCCGTGCTGGCGTGCGCAATTGTTTCGCAGGTGACGCACATCAATCTTGACGCGTGGGTCGGCCTTGCCGTTGGCGCCTATATTGGCTGGAGCGGCTTTGAGCTTATCCAAGATACGGTGAGCCCGCTTTTGGGCCAGACGCCCGATCCTAAGCTCGTCGAGCATATCCGCAGCAAGATCATGAGCTACCCCGGCGTTTTGGGCGTTCACGATCTGATGGTTCACGACTACGGCCCGGGCAGGAAGTTCGCAAGCGCTCACGCCGAGATGGCAGCCGAGGCCAGCCCGATGGAAAGTCACGACACGCTCGATAACATCGAGCAGGCGTTTAGGAACGAAGACGGCATGATCGTCACGCTTCACTACGATCCCATCGTGACCGATGACCCCAAGCTGGCGAGCATGCGTTTATGCATCAACGCTATGGCTCAAGAGATCGATAGCCGCCTTTCGATTCACGATTTGCGTTGCGTGCCGGGCCCTACGCACACCAATGTGATTTTTGACTGCGTGCGTCCCTCGGATCTGCACATGAGCGCCGAAGACGTAAGGCACGCGCTGGCACAACGGGTCGAATCGGAATATCCCAAGTCGGTCGCCAAGATTACGATCGACGAGGACTATGTCGGCCATGCCCACGAGCAGGGCTGTGCCGGCAAAGCAAGGTATACAGAAGGGGAGAACATGAAGCGTCTATATCTACTCCGCCACGGTCAGACGGAATTCAACGTTAAAAAGCTGGTCCAGGGCCACTGCGATTCTCCGTTGACCGACCTGGGCCGCAAACAAGCGGGAATGGCAGCCGCATGGCTCAAGACCCACGGCGTCGTCCCCGACAAAGTGGTCTCATCACCCTTAGGCCGAGCCATGGACACGGCGAGTCTCGTCGCATGCGAACTCCTCGGTCCGGACGCCGCAGTCGAGCCCTGCGAAGGCATCATCGAGCGCAGCTACGGCACCTTCGAAGAAGGCCCCCACGATGCCCTTCCCACCGACGTCTGGGACCCCGGCGAGGACCTTATCCCATTTAGCGGAGAAGGAAGCCATGCCCTGCAGGAGCGCATGGTGGGCACCCTCACCAATCTCATGGGCGCTAAGGACACCGAAACCCTCCTAGCAGTAAGCCACGGCAGTGCCAGCCGCCAATTCATCAAGGCTGCAGCCCCAGAGGGCTTCGAGCTCCCAACAAAACTCCCCAACTGCGCCATCATGATCTTCGATTTTGATGAGGCGGAGCCACAAGTAGAGGGCGAGCCAATGCAATGCAAGTTCACCCTCCAGCAAATAGTGGACCCCCAACAAAGTCATTAGCCTGAGCGAGCAGAGTTAAGCAGACATCAACGTGTCGTCTCCCGAGCACGGCGGAGGGCCGGAGAAATATATTAAGGTCATCGCGAGTTCCGCACGCAAAGGAGAGCACTTAATGTGCTCTCCGTCTTGCGCAGGACTGTAGAGCAGGGACCTTAATATATTTCTCCGGCCCTCCGCCGTGCTCGGGAGCCATCCACGCACTTTACCTGCGTAAACAATGTGAGTGAAATATGAATCTCGATGGATACGCCCGCAGCCGTGTATACTAAACAGCTGTGTGAAACCAGGGGAGTATTCTGGCTGGACAAAATGCCTGCTTAATAGGGTTGTCAGGTAGTCCGGGCGTAATACAAGACTGGGGAGCACGTCGTGTAAGTAGTGGTCCTCTAGGGGCGTACGCTCGGTGGTGTACGCATTGTCCCAAGACCACGCGAGAGTTGGGATCATATCTTGATCAGCATGATTCTCGGCCGCAAGATTGGCATGACCCAGGTTTGGGACGAGGACGACAACGTCGTTCCCGTCACGGTCATCCAGGCTGGCCCCTGCGCTGTCTCGCAGGTTAAAACTCAGGCAACCGACGGCTATGACGCCGTCCAGATCGGTTTCGGCGACATCAAGGCCAAGAACGTGAACAAGCCCATGGCTGGTCACTTCGCCAAGGCTGGCGTCGAGCCTGTCCGCTTCCTTCGTGAGGTCCGCGTCGAGAACGGCGAGGAGCACAAGGTCGGCGAGGTCGTCACCGTCGCTGATTTCGCTGATGTCGAGAAGGTCGACGTCATCGGTACCTCCAAGGGTAAGGGCTTCCAGGGTCGCATCAAGCGCTGGGGTCAGCGCCGCGGTCCTATGACGCATGGCTCTCACTTCCAGCGTCACCCCGGTTCTATCGGTCAGTGCGCCTATCCTGCGCGCGTCCTCAAGGGCGTCAAGATGGCCGGTCACATGGGTAACGAGCGCGTTACCGTCAAGAACCTTTCCGTTGTCCGCATCGATGCCGAGCAGAACCTCATCTTGGTCAAGGGCGCTGTCCCGGGTGCCAAGAATGGTCTCGTCGCCATCCGTATGGCCTAAGGGCCCAGCCCATTTAGCCCAGCGTCATACCAAGGAGAACACTTAAATGGCAAAGTTTGAAGTAAAGAACAGCGAGGGCAAGAAGGTCGCCGAGGCCGAGCTCGCCGCTGAGGTGTACGGCATCGAGCCGAACATCCACGTTATGCACCACATCGTCAAGTGCCAGATGGCCTCTTGGCGTCAGGGCACCCAGTCCGCTAAGGGCCGCTCTGAGGTTTCCGGTGGCGGCAAGAAGCCTTGGCGTCAGAAGGGCACCGGCCGTGCCCGCCAGGGTTCCATCCGTGCTGCCCAGTGGCGTCACGGTGGCGTCGTCTTCGCCCCCAAGCCCCGTTCCTACGCTAAGCGTATGAACAACAAGGAGGTCAAGCTGGCTATGCGCTCCGCGCTGTCCGCCAAGCTGGCCGATGGCGAGCTCGTGCTCGTCGACGACTACGGCTTCGAGAAGCCTTCCACCAAGGCTGCCGTCGCCATGCTCAAGGCTCTCGGCCTTGAGGGCAAGCGTCTGACCATCATCGTTCGCGATGAGGACGTCAACGCCTACCTGTCGTTCCGCAACATTCCCAAGACGTTCATCATCACTGCCGACGAGGCCAACACCTACGATCTCGTCAACAACAACGCCGTGCTGATGCCCGCCGACATCGCCGCTCACTTCGGGGAGGTGCTTGCATAAATGACCGCCCACGAGATCATCATCCGTCCGATCGTGTCCGAGCGTTCCTTCTCCGGCATGGAGCTGAACAAGTACACGTTCGAGGTCGCCAAGGATGCTAACAAGTATCAGATCAAGGACGCTGTCGAGGAGATCTTCGGCGTCAAGGTCGTTCGCGTGAACACCCTGACGGTCAAGCCCAAGACCAAGCGCGTGCGCTATGTCGCCGGCAAGACCCGTACTTGGAAGAAGGCCATCGTCACGCTGGCCGAGGGCGACACCATCGAGGTCTTTGGCAACCAGGCCTAAGACTCGCTGCTGTTGAGTGAGCTCATGCCTCCCAAATAGGGGAGGCGAGAGCTCAAGGTTTTGGGCGTATAAAATGGACACGCCCGGAACCGTGTATACGTCCGGTGTCATCGCACCCGAGGCAGAACCTCGAATCCCTGTCTGCGATGGCTAACGGATTCCTATTGAAAGGGATTGTAATGGCTGTAAAGCACCTTAAGCCGACCTCCGCTGGTAGGCGTTGGCAGACGATCTCCGACTTCTCCGAGATCACCTGCACCAAGCCCGAGAAGTCTCTTCTCGAGCCCCTGCCCAAGAAGGCCGGTCGTAACAACAACGGCCGCATCACCACCCGCCACCAGGGCGGCGGCGTGAAGCGTCGTTACCGCGTAATCGACTTCAAGCGCAACAAGGACGGCGTGCCCGCCAAGGTTGCCACGATCGAGTACGATCCGAACCGTTCCGCTCGCATCGCTCTGCTGCACTATGCTGACGGTGAGAAGCGTTACATCCTGGCCCCCAAGGGCCTCGAGGTCGGTCAGACCATCATGTCTGGTTCTGACGCCGACATCAAGCCGGGCAACGCTCTGCCCCTCGCCGACATCCCCGTCGGTACGCTCATCCACGCTGTCGAGTTCCAGCCGGGCAAGGGCGCTGCTATCGCCCGTTCCGCCGGTAACTCCTGCCAGCTGATGGGTAAGGAGGGCAAGTACGCTATCGTCCGTATGCCTTCCTCCGAGATGCGCCGCATCCTCGTTACCTGCCGCGCCACCGTCGGTGAGGTCGGCAACGCCGATCACGCCAACATCGTCATCGGCAAGGCCGGCCGTAAGCGTCACATGAACGTGCGCCCGACCGTCCGCGGTACCGTCATGAACCCTGTCGACCACCCGCACGGCGGTGGCGAGGGCAAGAACCACACCTCTGGTCGTCCCTCCGTTACCCCCTGGGGTAAGCCGACGAAGGGCCTTCGTACGCGCAAGAAGAAGAAGGTCTCGAACCAGCACATCATTCGTCGCCGTAAGAAGTAATTTCGGATACCGAGTTTTAGGAGAAAGCACTTATGAGCAGAAGTCTCAAAAAGGGCCCGTTCGTGGAGACTCGCCTTCTCTCGCGTATCACCGCGATGAACGAGGCTGGCAAGAAGGACGTCGTGAAGACCTGGTCCCGCGCGTCCACCATCTTCCCCGAGATGGTTGGTCACACCATCGCCGTCCACGACGGCCGCAAGCATGTGCCCGTGTATGTTACCGAGTCCATGGTTGGTCACAAGCTCGGCGAGTTCGCGCCGACTCGTACGTTCCGTGGCCACAAGGCCAAATAGGGGGTTAACCGTAAATGGCAACTAAGTCTATTGAAACTGAGGCCACCGAGGTTCGCGCCGTCGCTAAGTACGTGCGTGTTTCCCCCAGCAAGGCCCGCCTGGTGGTCGATCTGATCCGCCGCAAGCCTGTCGCTCAGGCCTTCGACATCCTCCACTTCTGCGACCGCGCCGTCGCCGTGGATGTCGAGAAGGTTCTCCGTTCCGCCGTTGCGAACGCCGAGAACAACAACGGTCTGCGTGCCGACAACCTGGTTGTCGCCGCTGCCTATGTTGACGAGGGTCCGACGCTTAAGCGCATCCGTCCCCGCGCCAAGGGTTCCGCTTCTCGCATTCTGAAGCGTACTTCCCACATCACCGTCGTCGTTGCTCCTCGAAAGGAGGCGTAAAGCTGTATGGGTCAGAAAGTCTACCCCACCGGCTTCCGTCTTGGCATTACCGAGAACTGGCGCTCCCGCTGGTTCGCAGAGAAGGATTACGCTAAGACCCTCGGTAACGATCTCGAGATCCGCAAGTACCTCGAGAAGCGTCTTTCCCGCGCAGCTGTCTCCCGCGTCGAGATCGAGCGCGCTGGCGACAAGGTGAAGGTCATCATCCTCACCGCTCGCCCCGGCGTTGTCATCGGTAAGAAGGGTGCCGAGATCGATACCCTCCGCACCGAGCTCGAGAAGGTCGCTGGCGTCTCCAAGGGCCAGCTCTCCGTCGACGTTGTCGAGATCAAGCGCCCCGAGCTCGACGCCAACCTCGTTGCTCAGTCCATTGCTGAGCAGCTCGAGGGCCGCGTTGCCTTCCGTCGCGCTATGCGCAAGGCTGTCCAGTCCGCCCGCAAGGCCGGCGCTAAGGGCATCCGTATCCAGTGCTCCGGTCGTCTCGGCGGTGCCGAGATGGGCCGTCGTGAGTGGTACCGCGAGGGTCGCGTGCCTCTGCACACCCTCCGTGCCAAGATCGACTACGGCACGGCTGTCGCCAGCACCACCATGGGCGCTTGCGGCGTGAAGGTCTGGATCTACCTGGGCGAGAAGCTCCCGGGCCAGCCTGTTCCCAACCCTGCACTCGAGGGCTCTTCCCGTCCTCGTCGTCGTAACTCCGAGAGGAGGGGTCAGTAGTGCTTGCCCCTAAGCGTATTCTTCACCGCAAGGTGCAGCGTGGCTCCATGAAGGGCCAGGCCAAGGGTAATACCGAGCTGCATTTCGGCGAGTTTGGTATCCAGGCTCTCGAGGCCCATTGGATCACCAACCGTCAGATCGAGGCCGCTCGTATTGCCATGACCCGCTACATGAAGCGTGGCGGTCGTGTGTACATCACGATCTTCCCCGATAAGCCCATCACCAAGAAGCCTGCTGAGACTCGCATGGGTTCTGGTAAGGGTAACCCCGAGGAGTGGGTGGCCGTCGTCAAGCCCGGCCGCATCATGTTCGAGGTCAAGGGCGTGCCCGAGGAGGTCGCTCGCGAGGCTCTGCGTCTTGCACAGCACAAGCTTCCCATCAAGACCAAGATTGTTGCTGCTAAGAACGCTGAGCAGCGCATCGAGAAGGAGATGGCTGAGGAGGCCGCTCTCGAGGCCAAGTGGGCTGCTGAGGACGCCGCCGCCGCCAAGGAGGAGAACTAATGAAGCCCGCAGAGATTCGTGAGCTCTCGGACGCTCAGCTCGTTGAGAAGCTGAAGGAAATGCGCGCCGAGCTCTTTAACCTTCGTTTCCAGATGGCCACCAGCCAGCTGGACAACACCGCTCGCGTCAACACCGTGAAGAAGGACATCGCTCGCGTCCTCACGGAGCAGCGCGCCCGCGAGATCGCAGCGGAGAAGTCCGCTGTCGCCGAGTAGGACCTAAGGAGAGAACATGACTGATTCGCGTAACTCGCGTAAGGTCCGTACGGGTGTCGTTACCTCCGTCTCCGGTGCCAAGACCATTGTCGTCACCATCACCGAGCGCAAGCGTCACCCCAAGTACGGCAAGATGATGACCAGCTCCAAGAAGCTGCACGCTCACGACGAGGAGTGCACGGCTGGCGTGGGCGATACCGTCCGCGTTATGGAGACCCGTCCTATGTCCAAGATGAAGCGTTGGCGCCTCATCGAGGTCGTCGAGCGCGCTAAATAAGCAGTCGCTCTTACGACTTGTACGTTTCCGAAGATGTGCGTATGCCTGGTTTGCATACCACAGGCCGCCTAAAGGCTGCGCACCTCTCTTCGGTTCTTAGTTCGGAGGAACATCTACCATGATTCAGATGCAAACCATGCTGAACGTCGCCGACAACTCCGGCGCTCGCAAGATTCGCTGCATCAAGGTGCTTGGCGGTTCCAAGCGTCGTTATGCAGGCATCGGCGATGTGTTCATCGGTGCTGTCCAGGAGGCTACCCCTGGCGCCAACGTCAAGAAGAAGGACGTTGTCCGTTGCGTCGTCGTTCGCACCGTTAAGGAGATCCGCCGCAAGGATGGCTCCTACATTCGCTTTGATGAGAACGCTTGCGTTGTCATCAACAACGATGGTTCGCCCGTCGGCACCCGTATCTTCGGGCCTGTCGCTCGCGAGCTTCGTGACAAGAAGTACATGAAGATCGTCTCGCTCGCTCCCGAGACCCTGTAGTTAGGGGAGATATATGTATATCAAGAAGGGCGATAAGGTCCAGGTTCTCTCTGGTAAGGATCGTGGCAAGCAAGGCGTTATCCTGCGTGCTCTCCCCGCCGAGAACAAGGTCGTTGTCGAGGGCGTTTCGGTCGTCAAGAAGGCCGTCAAGCCCAACGCTGCCAACCAGCAGGGCGGCATCGTTTCGCAGGAGGCTCCCATCGACGCCTCCAACGTCAATCTCGTTTGCCCCGAGTGCGGTAAGGTTACCCGCGTCGGTCACGAGAAGGACGGCAAGAACAAGCTGCGCGTCTGCAAGAAGTGCGGCCACAAGTTCTAAGCTGCCCGCAACATCAAGTTGCTAGCAAAGGCCCGGATGCCACGGCACCCGGGCCTTTTTCTATCCCTACTCATTGGGGACAGACTTAAATGAGTGGCCGTTGAGGACGTTCTTAACCGGCTAGTTGATGGGGACGGTCTTCAACTAAGTTGCGGTGAAATAGGGACTGATTGGGGGCTCTAGGGGGCTAAACAGTCCCTATTTCACCGCAACTTACGTCGGGTCTGTGGCGGTATGGCGCATGGATCGATGTGGCAGGAAAGGAACGTTCCTATGTGCCGGCAACCGGGGACGTTCCCTTCGTGTCGGCAGTTTGGGACAGTCATTTGGAGTCAGATGATCCGATTCTTCCGTCTTTCTGTCCATCTGATGGCGCGCGTTTCTGCGCATTAGTCTGCGTAGAATTACGTGAACGTGCGCAGAAATGCACCGTTTACGGTCGAATAATGACCGTTTCGCGGTAATACGCGCTAAAGTACGCACATACGCGCGTAATTATGCGAATATAGAGCTGTCAGAAATGCAAGACGTTCTATGACACAGGAGGCACATGATGGCAGATTCCAAACAGGCTCCGCTCGATGCTGCGGCAGCCGCTAAGGCAGCGTTCGCATCGGTCCAAGACAAGCCGTTCCCCGATGACCTCTTTACGGCTCCCGAGCTCCGTTGGGCCGTGATCGGCTGCGGCGTTATCGCCAACCAGATGGCTCAGTCCCTCGCACTTGCCGGCCGCAAGCTCGCTGGCGTTGCAAACCGCACGCTTTCCAAGGCGCAGGCTTTTGCCGAGCAGTATGGCGTCGAGAAGGTGTACGACACGGTCGAGGATCTCTATGCCGATCCGGATATCGACGCCGTCTATATCACCACGCCGCACAACACGCATATCACCTATCTGCGTGCCGCGCTGGCCGCCGGCAAGCACGTGCTCTGCGAGAAGGCCATTACCCTCAACTCTGCCGAGCTCGACGAGGCCCGTACCATCGCCGACGAGCATAACGTGGTCCTTATGGATGCTACCACGGTGCTCCACATGCCGCTGTATCAGGAGCTGCGCCGTCGCATGGATGCGGGCGACTTTGGCCGCATGAACCTCGCCCAGCTCAACTTTGGCAGCTATAAGGAGTACGGCGACCTGACCAACCGCTTCTACAACCGCAGCCTTGCCGGCGGCGCCATGCTCGACATTGGCGTGTATGCCCTGTCCGTCATGCGCCTGTTTATGGCCAGCCAGCCAGCCGAGGTCGTGTCTCTGGGCAATACCTGCGAGACTGGCGTTGACGTCGCGGGTGGCATTGTCTGCCGTAATGCTGAGCAGCAGCTGGGCGTTGTGAGCCTTACGCTCCACTCCAAGCAGCCCAAGCGCTCGGTCATCAGCTTCGATAAGTGCTATATCGAGGTCAACGAGTATCCGCGTGCCGATCATGCGACCATCGTGTGGACTGCGGACGGTCACCGTGAGGAGGTCCACGCTGGCACCGAGGCATACGCTCTGTGCTACGAGATGGCCGACCTGGAGAAGGCCGTTGCCGGCGATGATTCGAAGCGCGAGCTTCTGGGCTATGCTTCTGATGTTATGGAGCTGATGACCAAGCTCCGCGCCGACTGGGGAGTCGTGTACCCCGAGGAGGAGTAAGCGATGCTTGCGGAAGATAGGCTCAACGCGATCGTGACGATGGTGCAGCAGGCCGGCTCGGTTACCGTGCCGGAGCTTGCTGAAGCCCTGGGCGTGACGGCGTCTACCATTCGGCGCGACCTGCAGGCGCTCGACCGTGCACACCGTATCGCCAAGGTGCACGGAGGCGCGACGAGTCTGGAGCGTGCGCACGTGACGCGCGACCTGACGATCAGCGAGCGCAGTGATCTCCATAACGATGACAAGGAGCGCATCTGCGCCCGTGCCGCGGCTCTGGTGGAGCCCGATAGCTTTGTGTATATCGATTCGGGCTCCACGACCCTCAAGCTCATCGAGCATCTTCCGCGCCTTGAGGGTGTCACCTATGTGACCGATTCCGTGCTCCATGCTCAGCATCTCGCCCTGCGTGGTATGCGCACCGTGGTGCTAGGCGGCGAGCTCAAGCCCGAGACCGAGGCACTCGTCGGTCCCGATGCCTTGGCAACTCTGGACCGCTATAACTTCAACTGCGGCTTTTGGGGTTCCAATGGCATCGCCGCCGAGCAAGGTCTCACCACACCGGATATCGAGGAAGCGCAGGTCAAGCGTATCTCGATGCGCCATACCGCCAAACGCTTCGTAATCTCGGACGCCAGTAAATTTGGCATGGTGGCGCCCGTTAAGTACGCGGACTTCCGCGACGCAACGATTATTACCGCAGGTGAGGTGCCCGCCAAGTACCAGACAATGGATAACGTCATCACGGTCTAGCGACAGGGCAAGGTCAAAACCATTTAGGTTCCTCAATAGAAAAGCGGCAACACCCTCGATGGGCGATGCCGCTTTTGTTGTCTGCCGTTTTGTCTAAATCTGTAACAACTGGACCGTTAAAAGTGGGTTAGATGTTACAGATTGAGATACTTCCGAACCGCGCGGTCCCTTTGTCTCAATCGGTAACATCTGGGACCGATTTTGCCGAGTTATTGTTACACATTGAGATTTTCCCTTAAGGGGGATTCGAATATCTCGATCTGTAACAGATAGACCGGAAAATGGGTTCTAACTGTTACAGATCGAGACGTTTTGGGACCGCGGCTGAGCCATTGCGGCAAACCCGCCACAAAGGTGACTGTCCCTTTTTTGGCAGGTTTTAGGGCTCCCAGGGGCAGGGGGCTTCGATGTGGATGTGCTCATCGGTTACGGGATGCGTGAAGGACACGCTGTGGGCATGGAGCATCAGGCCGCAGGGGCGCGGCGTTCCGTACAGGTCGTCGCCAACCAGGGGATGACGCTCGCTTGCCAGGTGCACACGGATTTGGTGCTTGCGGCCGGTGAGCAGCTCGACATCGATATACGAGCGCGTGGGCAGGCCACGACGGCTCTTAAGGCGCTTGAGCACCTTCACGCGCGTTAGAGACGGCTTGCCGCTGGCGCCGACGCGCATCTTTCGGCTGTCGTGACGGTCGCGGGCGATGGGCTTGTCGATGAGCTTTTCGTTCCAGTCGATCTTGCCCTCGGCGAGCGCCAGGTAGTGCTTTTCGAAAGCGTGGTCGATGACCATCTGGTCAAAGGCGGGCTGCGTCTGCTTGTCGAGCGAAAACAGCACTACGCCGGTGGTGTCGCGGTCCAGGCGGTTGAGCGGCTGCATGTCGGTCGCGGCAAAGCCGTCGCCCATCGCCAGCAGCAGGTCGCTGGCGTAGTCGGTGAGCGTGCGCTCGCCGGTGCCGTCGCCGTGGACGATCATGCCGGCGGGCTTGTCGATGGCCATGAGCCAGGCGTCGCAGTAGAGGACTTGAGGTTCTTCGTTCACGTGTAAGCCTTTCGGTTAGCTGATTCCCACAAACATGCAGCCCGAGGTGGCGCCGCGCAGGCGGGCGGCGGGCTTTCGGCCGGCTTGAGCCGCCTCGACGGCGCGACGGACGCGGGCGACGGCACGACCCACCTCATCCGCCTCGAGCAGCGTTCCGTCCACCATGAGACGACGCACGCCGGCATCGAGCAGCTGAGGAACCTGCGGCGTGAGGTCGATGGGGTAGGCATCGTACAGGCGAGAGCGGCCGTGGATGTCGGTGCGGACGGGCATGACCTTTCCGTCGATATTCTTGAGCGAGAGCTTGCGGGCACGCAGACGGCAGTTGACACAATCGTGGATGCAGCCGTTGGCAACCTGCAGAATGCAATGCTCGCTTGTCATAACGCGCGGGCGGCCAAAGACGGTGATGCCCAGAGCCGCGGGCGCGGCGGCGCCGAGCGAGATAATCTCGTCGAGCGTGATCTCGGGCGAGAGCCAAAACGCACCGGCTCCGCGCTCGGCAAGCGCCTCCATGCAGGGCGTGTTGTGCACCGGCAAGCAAGAGCGAATCTCGACCGTGGCGCCGGCCTGCGCGGCTACGGCGAGCTCGGAGATATTGCCGACGGCGACGGTGGCTCCGGCATTGATCCAGGGATCGACGCGCTCGTGGTCAACGGCGCGGCAGACCTCGTCGAGTATGGGCACGATACCCTGCCCAAATGCATCGGCAGGGGAGAGCCCGGCGGCCTCGAGCGCGTCGGTGGTCATGTAGATGCGCGCGGCCCCCTCGGCACGAGCTGCCTCGGCGGCTTCGAGCGTGGTGACGGCGGCGCAGATTTGCGGCTCGTCACGGTAATGCTCGGGCATGGCGCGCGTACATTTGTCGAGCACCGGCAGCTCGAACGTTTTCGCGCGTTCCTCGTACGGCGACAGAATGGCCTCCTCCAATGCTTTACAGGCAGCGGCGCGCACCTTGTGCACGGCGGAGAAGCCCATACCGCAGCCGGCGTCGAGCGAAACGTCAAAGCTCGCTGCCTCAAAGGGCGAGGAACCCATGCGGCCTACATGCTCAACCAGGTCTGCCGCCTCGACGGCGCGGGTCTTGGCGGCCTCGACGGTGAAGCCTGTGGCGGTGGCGGTGAGCGCGGGGTTGTCACAGCAGGTGAGTGTGACGGTAAACGGCTCGCCCAGGCGCGCCACGACAGACACATCAACAGCTCGGCGTCGCAGCACGTCGCGCTTGAGCGCGGCGCCGGCGGCGTCGGTGGCACGCTGACTGCGAATCACGCGGACGCGGCAGCCCTCGGGCATGCTGCGGGGCACGCGACATTCGATGATGTCACCGGCGGCGGCATCATCGGCGGCAATGGTGGTCAGGAACTGGTCGAATTCGTCGTCGTGGCGAAGCTCCAGCAGGTCGCCCTTGCCCACGGGCTCAAACAGCTCAATGCGGGCGATGGCGGCGCGGCGACGGCGGTCGTCGGGCTTGAGGCCGCGCACATCGCGGTTGGCCGGGCGGCTGCCTAGCACTGTGCCCACGATCTGGCCGCGGTTGTTGGAACGCTCATAGCTCATCATCTCGTCGCCCGAGGTGCCGTCCTGATAGGCGTGCGTAAAGTCGCGGTTGAAGCAGCGCTTGAGCTGGCGCTGGCGGGCGGCTTCCTCGTCCTTGGCAACGGTGGCTCCGGATAGCATGTCGTCAATTTCGTGACGATACACATCGACGATGGAGTACACGTAATCGGGCGCCTTCATGCGGCCCTCGAGCTTGAGCGACGCGGCGCCGGCATCATACAGACGACGAACAAGCTGTGAGGTGTTGGTGTCACGCGGGCATAGCGCACGCTCGCGGCCGGCGGGGGAGAGCGCGCGACCGTTCTCGTCGATCAGCTCGTAGGGCAGGCGGCAGGGCTGGGCGCACATGCCACGGTTGGCCGATCGTCCCGCCATGGCAAAGCTCGAAAGCAGGCATAGGCCCGAGTAGCAAAAGCAGATGGCACCATGGCTAAAGACCTCGAGGTCGACATCGGGTGCGGCACCGTGAATGGCGGCAATCTCGTCGATGGAGAGCTCGCGCGACAAGGTAACGCGGTCGGCGCCCTGCTCGCGGCACCAAAGGGTTCCGCGGTCGTCATGGATGTTCGCCTGGGTCGAGATATGCGTCTCGATGCCGGGCATGGTGCGCTTGACCTCAAAGAACAGGCCCCAGTCCTGGATGATGAAGGCGTCGGCGCCCAGCATGGAGCAGCGATGGATGAGTTGCAGCGCATCGCCCATCTCGGACTGCTTGATGACGATGTTGACCGTGACGTAGACGCGCGACCCGGCTAGATGTGCGGCTCGGCAGGCTTGCTCAAAGGCCTCGTCGGTAAAGTTGGTGGCCTTGCGACGGGCGTTGAAGCTGCCCATGCCGCAGTAGATGGCGTCTGCCCCGGCGGCGAGTGCGGCGGCAAAGGGCTCTGGCCCTCCGGCGGGCGCTAAAAGCTCGGGTCTGCGGTTGGTGGTTCGGCTGGCGGTTGCGGTCATATCCTGCCTTTCAAAATGCTCAGATAAACAAAAGTATAGTGGTGCTGTTGCGGCGGACGAGTCCTGTGGCCCAAGCAGGATAAAGTCTTCAGCAGCCCTTCCAGCAAAAATGATCCGTTCCCCTCCGTCCCCATCGGATCAGGTGATCCATAGGGGACGGAGGGGAACGGATCATTTTGAGCTTCACCGTTCGGTCGTGCCGTTCAGCGGCCGACAGGCGCCGTTGGGCGATAAATTATTCTCGTAACGTGATAATAATCTTGCATCGCGCGGGAACCTTGAGTACTATCCCAAATCAAGCGCGGTGTTCAGACCGAATTGTGCCTCCCGGTGCGAACGCCGCGCTCACGCTCTCTATCTGATCGTAAGGAGAAAAACATGAGCAAGACCGTCGTGTCTTCCGATAACGCACCCGCAGCCATCGGCCCGTATTCCCCCGGCATCCAGACCGGCAACATGGTGTTCCTGTCCGGCCAGCTGGGCATCGACCCCGCAACCGGCAAGATGCCCGAGGGCGTCGAGGCCCAGGCTAAGCAGTCCCTTGCTAACGTCGAGGCGCTGCTGACCGCTGCCGGCGCCACCTTTGCCGATGTCGTCAAGACCACGGTCTACCTGGCCGACATCGCCGACTTCGCTGCCGTGAACGAGATCTACGCTTCCAAGTTCGAGGCTCCGTTCCCCGCGCGCAGCGCTTTCCAGGTTGCCGCCCTTCCGGCCGGCGGTCTGGTCGAGATCGAGGTCGCCGCCGCCCTCTAAGATGTAGGCGAAGCAAGACATGACATGCAAAAAAGAACCCTGCAGCGCGTGCGAGCTGCAGGGTTCTTTTTGTCGAGCGACGGATCACTTGTGAATCCACCAGGGGCAGTCTTTTTGGGACGGGGCTATTTTAGCTACCCCTACATGCAGGATTGTTTTTACTTGCGGCTCATCGAAATCACGGGCAGAGAGGGGGTAGCTAAAATAGCCCCGTCCCAAAAAGACTGCCCGCGCTCCATTTTGCTTGTTAGCCTTCCTTGCGAACTTTTTGCAGGTAGCGGTAGACGCTGGGCTCCGAGATGCCCAGCGCGGTTGCGGCGCAGGCCACGGCACCCTTGAGCATGAACACCCCGTTGCCGTTGAGGTGGCGAATGACGTCCACGCGGTCGCTCTGACCAAGTGACGCTACATCCAGCCCGCGCGCGCTCAGCAACTCGGCAATGCTGCGGTCGATGAGCTCCTGTGTAGACTCCGAAAGACTTTCGACTTCGATAGACGCAGGCTCCGCCTGCCTTGGCACAGCGTCGAAGCACGACATGAGCTGCTGCGCCATGGCGTTGATGGAGCGCACAGTCGAGAGGTCGGTGTTGACGCAGAGCATACCGACGATCTCGTCATTCTCGCGGATAAAGTACGTCGCCGACTCCAACGTCTTGCCGCTGGCACCGCGCCCCTCATAGCCCGTAATAAACGGCAGGTCGCGATACTTGGCGTCGTGCATGATCTTGAGTGCCAGATCGGTGGCGGGACCGCCGACCTTGCGACCGCTCACGATGCCGTTGCGAATATCGACGATGGCGTGGTCGGGATCCGAGAAATCGTGCAGCACGATTTCGCTGTTCTTACCGAGTATCTGCTCCAGGAAATCGACCATCGGCAAAAAGCGACGTACGGTCTCGTTCACGGGCAACTCCTTGGGGTGAAATCGAAAATGTTCATAACAATTTTTTCTCATGGTAACACGCTGTTCGTCATCTCGTATATTCGCAGGTACATTGCGTAATACAGACGAGCGGTAGGAATTCGGCGGTAAACGGTCGACCAAAAGAAAAGTTAGATGTTATTTTGACCAGACAATTTCCTGACCTGCGGAAATGCATTGTCTCAGCTCAAGAATAGTCTGATAACAAAAAATTATTATTGAGAATGAGAATCATCTTTAATACGATATCCAACGAAGGCACAACCTCAACCCCGCACTGCGTCACAATAGAGCGTTAGATGCGAAAACAACTATTTCGAGGATTGGTGGTCAAATGACCCAGGAGACGGTTACGAACGGCACTGAAGCCCTGTTCACTCGTGAAGGCATGCCTCCCGTTAAGGAAATGATCCCGTGTGCCCTTCAGCACGTGCTGGCATCGTTTGCCGGCATCATTACCCCGGCGGTCATCATGGCCGGCGTCTACGGATTTAATAGCCAGCAGAGCACCGACATCATCCAGGTCGCGCTCATTCTTTCGGCAATCGACACGGCCCTTCAGGCCTTCGCTCCCTTCCGTCGCATCGGCGGCGGCCTGCCCATCGTCATGGGCGTTTCGTTCGCGTTCCTCCCGGCCCTCCAGGCCATGGGTGCCTCGGGCTTTAGCTTTGGCGCTCTGCTGGGCGGAGAGATCGTCGGCGGCGCCGTCGCGGTCCTCTTTGGTCTGGCCTACAGCAAGATTAAGTGGCTGTTCCCGCCTGTCGTGACCGGTACGGTCATCTTCTCCATTGGCGTCTCTCTCTATCCCACGGCCGTCAAGTACATGGCCGGTGGCATGGGCACGCCGCTGTGGGGCACTCCGCAGGCCTGGTGCGTCGCTCTTATCACCTTCGCCGTGGTCTTTGCGCTCGCCAACTTTGGCAAGGGCACGCTCAAGCTGGGATCCGTGTTCTTTGGCATGATCGTTGGCATGATCGTTTCGATTCCCTTTGGCATGATCGACTTCTCCAGCGTTGCCACCGCTCAGGTCTTCGCCCTTCCCAAGCTCATGCCCTATGCGCTCGAGTTTGATCCCGAGGTCTGCATTACCCTCGCCGTCGTGTTCCCCATGGTTGCCATCCAGGTTATCGGTGACGTCTCCGCCGCCTGCCTGGGCTCCATCGACCGTATGCCCACCGAGCGCGAGCTCTCCGGCGCTATCGTGTCCCAGGGTCTCACCTCTATGGTCGGCGGCCTGCTGGGCGGTCTTCCCACCAGCGCCCTTGGCCAGAACGTGGGCATCATCTGCTCCAACAAGGTCGTCAACAAGTGGGTCTTTGTGATCATCGCGGCCGTCTTTGCCATCGCCGGTCTGTTCCCGCAGCTCTCTGCTGTCCTTTCCGCTATCCCGCAGCCCGTCATCGGCGGCGCGACCGTCGGCGTCTTTGGCACCATCACTATGAACGGCGTGCGCATGTTCACCCGCGAGGGCCTCACGCAGCGCACTACCACCATCGTCGGTACCTCCGTTGTCTTTGGCCTGGGTATTTGGATGGCCAGCGGTTGCCTTGCCGGCGAGGGCATGCCCGCCTGGGTGTCCACCGTCATCGGCTCCAATGCCGTAACCCCCACCGCCATCATGGCCATTGTCCTTAACCTGATCCTTCCGCAGACGCCAGTCGTGGCTCAGCACATCGATGCCGCCAAGGACGCTGCCGTGGATCTGGTCTTGCCCGAGAGCAAGAAGTAACCAATATCGGTGCTATTCGTCGGCGGGCGCATCGCCTCGTCCGCCGACGTCATGCGGCGCCAAGCCGCACTTCAAAGGGTTTGTCCCTTTGGTGAAGCGTTGACGGGAGAGGGCCCGTTTCCGGTGTAGGCCGGCGCTTCGCACTCCGCCATGTCAGAGGTGTCAAACCCCGCCTCTGATGTCGAAGGGAGCATCCATGCTTCTGGTCGCTAACGGTTCCGTCTTTACCCGCAACGCTCAGGCCCCGTTCATCCCCAACGGTGCGGTCGCCATTGACGGAGATACGATCGTCGAAGTGGGCCCCGAGTGCGAGCTCAAAGCCAAGTACCCGGATGCCGAGTACGTCGACGCCCGGGGCAACCTCATCATGCCCGGACTCATCAACTGCCACACCCACATCTACTCGGGTCTGGCCCGCGGCCTTGCCATTAAGGGCTGCAACCCCACCAACTTCCTGGAGAATCTTGAGCAGCAGTGGTGGAAGATCGACGACAACCTGACGCTCGACGGCACCAAGGCCAGCGCCTATGCCACGATCTTGGACTCCATCCGCGATGGCGTCACCACGATCTTCGATCACCACGCGAGCTTCTGCGAGATCCCAGGCAGCCTCTTTACCATTAAGGATGCAGCTCAGGAGCTGGGCATGCGTTCGTGCCTGTGCTACGAGGTCTCCGACCGCCGCGGTCAGGAAAAATGCGACCAGGCCATTGCCGAGAACGCCGAGTTTGCCCAGTGGGCCGCCAAGGAGCGTCGCGATAACGACAACCACATGATTGCCGCCATGTTTGGCGGTCACGCCACCTTTACGCTGTCGGACGAGACCATGGATAAGATGGCCGAGGCCAACAACGGCCTGACCGGCTTCCACATCCATGTGTGCGAGGGCATGAATGACGTGTGGGACTCCCGCCTCAACCGCGGTGGCATCAGCCCCGTCGAGCGCCTGCTGCAGCACAATCTGCTGGGTCCCGACACCATGCTCGGCCACTGCATCCACGTGACGCCTGCCGAGATGGATATCGTCAAGGAGTCCGGCACCTGGCTGGTCAACAACCCCGAATCCAATATGGGCAACGCCGTGGGCTGCGCCCCCGTGCTCGAGTTCTTCCGCCGCGGTATCCCCGTGTGCATGGGCACCGACGCCTACACCCACGATATGCTCGAGAGCCTTAAGGTCTTCCTGATCATTCAGCGCCACAACGCCGCCATGCCCAACGTGGGCTGGTGCGAGGCCATGACCATGCTGTTCGAGAACAACGCCAAGATGGCGAGCAAGTACTTCGATCGCAAGCTCGGCGTGCTCGAGGCCGGCGCTGCCGCCGATGTCATCGTCATGGACTACAAGCCCTTTACGCCGCTGAGCGAGGAGAATATCGACGGCCACATGCTCTTTGGCATGATGGGCAAAAACTGCCGCACCACCATCATCAACGGCCGCGTCCTGTACAAGGATCGTGAGTTCGTTGGGATTGATGAGGACAAGATCAACGCGTGGACCATGGCCGAGTCCAAGAAGCTTTGGAGCACGCTCAACGATCGCGTGTACTAATTCCAATTGGAGATTCGCGCGCGTCGGATGTTTCGCCGCATCCGACGCGCGCATAGGCGGCCTCCGCGGGGTCGCCGGCGCTGTGCTAGCGCTACACCGTATTTGCGCCCGCCGCGCGGTCTCGCCGGGCGTTACAGAGAGGAGCTCACTATGAGCGACATCATGAGGCCGATCCCGTTTTCGCAGCTGATGAACTGGATCATCGAGGAGCACAAGACCCAGGACGCCATCTTTGGCGTGCGTAAGATGGTCACGACCAACCAGGAGGGTGCGCTTCCCATTTTTGACGAGCGCATCGAGACTCCGTTTGGCCCGGCTGCCGGTCCCAATACGCAGCTGGCCCAGAACATCGTGGCCTCTTATGTGGCCGGTTCTCGCTTCTTTGAGCTCAAGACCGTCCAGGTTATGGACGGCGAGGAGCTCTCCAAGTGCGTCAACAAGCCCTGCATCGTGGCTCAGGACGAGTGCTACAACTGCGAATGGTCGACCGAGCTCGAGGTTCCGCAGGCCTTTGCCGAGTACGTGAAGGCATGGTTTGCCTGCCACCTGATCGCTCGCGAGTACGGTCTGGGCAGCCCGGACGGCTTTGTCTTCAACATGTCGGTGGGCTATGACCTGGAGGGCATTAAGAGCCCCAAGGTCGACGCCTACATCGAGGGCATGAAGGATGCCAGCGGCTCCGACGTCTGGAACGAGTGCCGTGCCTGGGCACTCGCCAACCTGGACAAGTTTGAGCATGTCGACGCCGCGTTTGTCGAGTCCATCCCGGCACGCGTCTCCAACTCCATCACCGAGTCCACGCTGCATGGCTGCCCGCCCGCCGAGATCGAGCGCATCGCGACCTACCTCATCACCGAGAAGGGCCTCAACACCTACATCAAGTGCAACCCCACGCTGCTGGGCTATGAGTTTGCCCGCCAGCGTCTGAACGAGCTGGGCTTTGACTACATCGTCTTTGATGATACGCACTTTCGCGAGGACCTGCAGTGGGCCGACGCCGTGCCCATGTTCGAGCGCCTGATTGCCCTGTGCGCCGAGCGCGGCCTGGAGTTTGGCGTCAAGCTGACCAACACGTTCCCCGTCGACGTGACGAGGAACGAGCTGCCTTCCACCGAGATGTACATGTCCGGCCGTTCGCTGTTCTCACTGACCATCGAGGCCGCCCGCCGCATTACCGAGCAGTTTGACGGCAAGCTGCGCATCAGCTACTCCGGTGGTGCCACGGTCTACAACATCCGCGCCCTGTATGATGCCGGTATTTGGCCCGTTACCCTGGCGACCGACGTGCTCAAGCCCGGTGGCTACGAGCGCTTTAGCCAGATGGCCGGCGAGTTTACCGATCTGGACGGCAAGCCGTTCGCGGGCGTCTCGCTCGAGGCCGTGACCGCGATCCAGACCGACTCGCTTACCAACCCGCTCTACAAGAAGCCGCTGCGTCCGCTACCCGACCGCAAGGTCGCCGGCAAGAGCCCGCTTTCCGACTGCTTTACCACGCCGTGCCGCACGAGCTGCCCCATCCAGCAGGATATTCCCGCCTACCTGGCGGCTGTTGACGAGGGCCGCTACGAGGACGCGCTCAACATCATCATCGAGCGCAACGCCCTGCCGTTCATTACCGGTACCATCTGCCCGCATCCCTGCGGCCGTGCCTGCGAGCGTGCATTCTACGAGCCCGAGGGCGCCCAGATTCGCGCCAGCAAGCTCAAGGCCGCCCGCGAGGCCATGACCGCCGTGCTGCCCAAGCTGCGCGCCCAGGCCATTGCCAACGACGCCGAGCGCAACGTTGCCGTTATCGGCGGCGGCCCGGCCGGCCTGGCGACGGCGTTCTTCCTGACGCGCGCCGGCGTGCCCGTCACTATCTTCGAGGCCCGCGACTCGCTCGGCGGCGTGGTCCGTCACGTGATCCCCGAGTTCCGTATCGCGAGCGACGATATCTCCCACGATGCCGAGCTCTGTCTGGCCTTTGGCGCCAAGGTGCAGCTCAACGCCCGCGTGGAGTCCATTGACGAGCTCAAGGCTCAGGGCTTTACCGACGTGGTCGTGGCCACCGGTGCCTGGATGCCCGGCTCTGCAGGCTTGGGCGAGGGTGCCGAGCTCGACGTGCTGGAGTTCCTCGAGGCCGCCAAGAAGGGCGAGAAGCTCGAGCTGGGCGAGGACGTCGTGGTCATCGGCGCCGGCAATACCGCTATGGACGCGGCCCGCGTGGCCAAGCGCCTGACTGGCGTGAAGAACGTGCGCCTGGTGTATCGCCGCACCAAGAAGCAGATGCCCGCCGACGAGGAAGAGCTCGATCTTGCTCTTGCCGACGGCGTTGAGTTCTGCGAGCTGCTGGCGCCCAAGGCGCTCAACGGCGCCGTGCTGACCTGCGACGTCATGGAACTTGGCGAGCCGGATGCAAGCGGCCGTCGTAGCCCTGTCGCCACGGGCGAGACCGTCGAGCTTGCCGCCACCACGGTGATCTGTGCCGTGGGCGAGGGCATCGATGCCAGCCTGTACGATGCCGCGGGCGTCGAACACGACCGTCGCGGCCGCCTTGCCGCCACCTCCACCGGCGTCGAGGGCGTCTGGGCTGCGGGCGACTGCCGTCGCGGTCCTGCCACCGTGGTCGAGGCCATCGCCGATGCCGCCGAGGTTGCCCGTGCCATTGTCGGCGTGGACTTTAACAAGTACGCCGACTGCAACGAGCAGGCCGGCCGCGAGGACACCTGCTACGAGCGCAAGGGGTCGCTGTGCCGCGACAAGCGCAACTGCACCAAGACCCGCTGCCTGGGCTGCGGCTCGGTGTGCGAGGTCTGCTGCGACGTGTGCCCCAACCGCGCCAACGTGGCAATTAAGGTGCCGGGTCTCGCCAAGCATCAGGTCGTTCACGTCGACGGCATGTGCAACGAGTGCGGCAACTGCGCTGTGTTCTGCCCCTACCAGGAGGGTCGTCCCTACAAGGACAAGCTCACCCTGTTCTGGAGCGAGCAGGACATGGAGAACTCCGAGAACGAGGGCTTCCTGGCCGTGGACGAGGGCCACTTTAAGGTCCGCGTCGCCGGCACGGTCCGCACCGTCTCGGTCGATGCCGTCAACACCGGTCTTCCCGAGGCCGTCCGCCTGACCATCAGGGCCGTGCGCGACAACTATTCGTACCTTCTTAAGAAATAGGCGAGTCTCTTATGGCCAAATCCATTCAACATAACGTGGCCTACGTTGCCTGCGGAAGCGGTTGCGCCTCCGCAGGCGGCGACGCCCGCTGCAGCGAAGGCTGCATTGGCTGTGGCGCCTGTGTCACGGCCTGCCCCCACGGCGCTATTGCGCTGGTCGATGGCATCGCCCGCGTGGATCGCTCCAAGTGCACGGGCTGTGGCCTGTGCGGCATGGCGTGCCCGCAGCGCGTGATTGCCTTCGTCCCCGGCTACCAGAACATCCTGGTGCGCTGCAACAACACCGATAAGGGCGCCATTGCGCGCAAGATCTGCGACACGAGCTGCATCGGTTGCGGCATGTGCGCCAAAAAGTGCCCTGCCGGCGCTATCCGCATCGAGGACAACTGCGCCCATATCGACGGCGTGGACTGCCTGTCGTGCGGCATGTGCGCCGTCGTCTGCCCGCATGGCGCCATCCACGACCGCACCGGCATCGCCGCCGGCGTGTAGAAGGGAATCACCATGGCACAGGAATTCACTTTTACCGTTAACGGCGTCGAGCGCACGACGACCCAAAACAAACCGCTGCTGCGCTACCTGCGCGACGACCTGCATATCCATTCCGCCAAGGACGGCTGCTCCGAGGGCGCATGCGGTACCTGCACCATCCATGTGGACGGTGCGGCCGTCAAGGCGTGCGTGCTGACCACCGCGCTTGCCGCCGGCCGCAACATCGTGACCGTCGAGGGCCTGCCCGAGAACGTGCGCGAGGCGTTTGTGTACGCCTTTGGCGCCGTGGGCGCCGTGCAGTGCGGCTTTTGTATCCCCGGTATGGTCATGGCGGGTGCAGCGCTCATCGCCGAGGATCCCGAGCCTACCGAGGAGCAGATCAAGTACGCCATCCGCGGCAATGTTTGCCGTTGCACCGGCTACAAGAAGATCATCGAGGGCATCGCACTCGCCGCTGCGGTGCTCCGCGGCGAAAAGCAGATCGACGAGGACTTGGAGCGCGGCGACAACTACGGCGTAGGCAAGCGCGCCTTCCGTATTGACGTGCGCAAGAAGGTGCTCGGCGAGGGCAAGTACCCCGACGACATCGACGAGATCGACCAGCCGGGCCTGACCTACGCCAGCGCCGTGCGCTCCAAGTATCCGCGTGCCCGCGTGCTCTCCATCGATACCTCCAAGGCCGAGGCCCTACCCGGTGTGGTGGGCATCCTGCGCGCCGAGGACGTGCCGGTCAACCAGGTCGGCCACCTTATCCAGGACTGGGACGTCATGATTGCCCAGGGCGATATCACCCGCTGCGTGGGCGATGCCATCGTGCTGGTGGTTGCCGAGGACGAGGCGACGCTCGAGAAGGCCAAGAAGCTCGTAAAGATTGATTACGAGCCGCTGGAGCCCGTGCGCAACATCGCCGAGGCCAGGTCTGCCGACGCCCCGCGCCTGCACGACAGCTTCTTTGCTTTTGGCAACACGGTGGAGCTCAAGGACAACGTGTGCCAGAGCCGTCACGTGACGCGCGGTGACGCCGCCAAGGCGCTGGCGGAGAGCGCGTTTACCGTGACACAGCGCTTTACCACGCCCTTTACCGAGCATGCCTTCTTGGAGCCCGAGTGCGCCGTGGCCTTCCCGTACAAGAACGGCGTCAAGGTGCAGTCGACCGACCAGGGCGCCTACGATACGCGCAAAGAGTGCGCCCACATGTTTGGCTGGGATAACGAGCCCGAGCGCGTGGTCGTCGAGACCATGCTCGTGGGTGGCGGCTTTGGCGGCAAGGAGGATGTGTCCATCCAGCACCTGGCCGCGCTCGCCGCATATAAGTTCCAGCGTCCTGTGAAGTGCAAGCTCACGCGCGCCGAGTCGCTTGCGTTCCATCCCAAGCGCCATGCCATGGACGGTACCTTTACGCTGGGCTGCGACGCCGAGGGCAACTTTACCGGCCTGGACTGCGAGATCAACTTTGATACCGGCGCCTACGCGTCGCTGTGCGGCCCGGTGCTCGAGCGCGCCTGTACGCACGCCGTCGGCCCCTACAAGTACCAGAACACCGACATCCGCGGTTTTGGCTACTACACCAACAACCCGCCCGCCGGTGCGTACCGAGGCTTTGGCGTTTGCCAGTCCGAGTTTGCGCTCGAGAGCCTGATCGACTTGCTGGCCGAGAAGGTCGGCCTGGATCCGTGGGAGATTCGTTACAGAAACGCTATCGAGCCGGGTGAGGTTTTGCCCAACGGCCAGATTGCCGACTGCTCCACGGCGCTTAAGGAGACGCTGCTCGAGGTCAAGGATGCCTACTACGCACATCCCGGACACGCCGGTATCGCCTGCGCCATGAAGAACGCCGGCGTGGGCGTGGGCCTGCCCGATGCCGGCCGCTGCAAGATTCGCATCGAGGACGGCGTGGCCGTGGTCTATGCCGCCACGTCCGACATCGGCCAGGGCTGCAACACCGTCTTTTTGCAGGACGTTGCCGAGGCATGCGGCCTGCCGCTTCGCTGCATCGCCAATGGCGAGTGCTCTACCGAGAACGCTCCCGACTCCGGCACCACGTCTGGCTCGCGTCAGACGGTCGTGACCGGCGAGGCCGTGCGCGGTGCCGCCTTCCTGCTGCGCGATGCCATGCTTGACATCGAGGCCGGCAAGCATGCACCCGATGCTCCTGTGAGCGCCCATGGTAATGGCGTCAAGATCGAGTACGACGACGGTCGCGCCTACCAGTTGCGCACGCAGGAACTCGTTGCCGGCCAGGGTATGCATCCTCAAGATCCCGCTGCCGCCATCAAGGCGCTCGAGGGCTGCGAGTTTGGCTACGTGTACCTGGAGCCGACCGACAAACTGGGCGCCGACGTTCCCAACCCCAAGAGCCACATCTGCTACGGTTTTGCCACGCATGTGGTCATTCTGGATGATGACGGCCGCGTGAGCGAGGTCTATGCCGCGCACGATTCCGGCAAGGTGGTCAATCCCATCTCCATCCAGGGTCAGATCGAAGGCGGCGTGCTCATGGGTATGGGCTATGCGCTTACCGAGGATTGGCCGCTCAAGGACTGCGTCCCCCAGGCAAGGTACGGCACGCTCGGACTGTTCCGTGCGCCCGAGATTCCGGATATCCACGCCATCTACGTGGAGAAGGACGAGCTGCTGCCCGTGGCATACGGCGGCAAGGGCATCGGCGAGATTGCAACGATTCCCACGGCGCCTGCCGTGCAGAATGCCTACCGCGCATTTGACGGCAAGCTGCGTCCAGATCTGCCCATGGTGGATACGCCGTACAGCCGCGCCCGTCACCGCGAGTAGGGTAGGGCGCAGACGGCATTGCTGATGGGCTGTTCGCGCACAACACCAACTGTATATGCTGCACCTTTGGCCCCAGCTCCATCGCGAGCCGGGGCCTTTTGCTTGGAGCGGAAAGCGTGTCCCGAAATGAGCGCTCAGAATGGGATGCAGTTTCCCCTTGGAGCCCTCGGCGGAAATTACATCCCAGAATCGATGCTCAGAATGGGATGCGCTTTCCGGTAGAGCCTCTGGCGGAAAGCGCATCCCGGAATTCGGCTCCAGAGTGGGACACACTTTCCGGTTGGAGCTTCAACCGGAAAGTGTGTCCCGGTTTGGCAGGCAGACGGGCATAAGCTCAACAGCTCCTACAACTCCACCTCGTTGAGCCATGTCGGCAGCGCGGTCTGCCGGATGCCTGCCGTCTGCAGCTTTTTCGCGAGCAGTCCTGCCGAGCGGACTTCGCTCATGGTAAAGCGCAGCAGAGGGTGACCGTAGAGCGATAGGTGCGCCTCGCGCTGTCGTTCGGCAACGAGCGCCTCGGCGGTGGTGCGTCCGGCCAGCATGGTCTGGTCGGTATATTTGATGAGCCCGTCGAGCTCGCCCAGCGTGAGTTCCCGCGCCTGGCGCTCCCAGGCAAAGTCCGTTCGTATGGGCTTGGCCGAATCGAAGGGGTCCGTCAGCTCGTATTGAAGCCAGTCGGGCGCAAAGCCCGTCTCGATCATGACGGCTCGGGCGACCGATTCCCCGCCGCTCTCGGCGCGGGCGTCGGCATATCGAAGCGTTGTGAGGGCGGTGCGAATCGCGCGACCATTGCGGGCAGTCGCTCGTTGCTCAACGGCCTCCATCAGCTGTTCCGGCGCAAGGCCGAGCTTTGAGATCGCCGAATCGGCAATGGGCATGCCGTCGGCAAAACCAGTTTGCAGCAGGCAATCTGTGGCCGTTTGGATGGGCGGCGTTACTGATGTGCCGGATAGACGGATTGCTCCGGCCGGCTCGATCTGATGCCGCTGAATATGCGCGCCCGGGCGAGCCGACGGCTTTGTCGAGCTACAGACATGCACAACGTTCAGATGTCGCCACGAGACCTCGAGCCCCAGCAGGCAGGCGGCCGAAAACGAGCAGAACGTCCAATCGGGGTGGATGATCGCAAGGGCGCGAATAATCTCGCAATGACGCTGTGCCCGGTTGAGTTCATCCCAGCGCATTTTGCGCGCGAACAGTCCCGGCATGGGCGAGACGACCGCGCTGCCGATGCGCCGAAGGAGCGCTTTTCGGATTGCCGTGCTCGGGGGAATCAGACAGCGCCCCTCTTGTTCGGCTTGAGTGAGCAGTTGGTCGATGAGTTGGTCATTGCAATGGGTCATGAGCTACCGCCTCCTTTTGGGTAGCAAAAAACGTATCAGCCGCAACTTGCCGCCCAACTGACCAAAAGCTGACCAAAATCTAACCATGCAGGTAGATGGCCTGTTTTCGGCGACATTTTTACATTCGAATCGGTGGGCGGTGATCGGCTCCCGTGAACGGCAACAAGTTATGAAGACCTGGTAAGTTTAGGGACGTGTACTTTTTCGAAAAACGGTAGTCTCTCCGCGGAAAGTGCATCCCAGAATTAAGCCTCGGAACGGGATGCATTTTCCAGTAGATGCTTCAGTGGAAAGTTCATCCCAGAATTCAGGCTCAGAACGGGACACGCTTTCCGGATGGCATGCTTGGCGGAAACTACGACCCAGTATTTGGCTCCAGAACGGGACAACCTTTCCGAATCGGTCTTCAAGCGGAAACTACGCCCCGGATTTGACCTTCAGATCGGGATGCCGTTTCCGGTTGAGGCCTCGAGCGGAAAGCGCATCCCATAATCCCCAATGGCACCGCAGCGCATTTCGTGTCCGCGTGGGCGTTTGCGCCGGTCGTCGAATGACGTTATAGCTGGCTATATTATGGGTAGCTATAATGTTCGACTTTTCGACAACCCTCGGCCTGTGGCAGAGCATGGGTCGCCAATCAAGGCGGCGGTTGCCGAGGCCTCGTTACCGAAAATCCATTTGTTAAACCTGGCACCCGTGGGTAGAATAAAGTCGACGGCAGCCCAAGTAGTGAAGAGCTGGGCAGCGCCGTTACTCAGTTTAAGGGGTCAATGCCTTAACGGCGTCGACCCCTCTTTTTATGCTTCGAATGCTGCTTGAGTGCCTCGGAAAGTTCGATAAGCGCCGTGAAGAGCGAGACCAAAGCAACCAAGAGCTCTACGAGCTCTGATGGGCCCGGGATGACCTCTGATTCAAGTCACCGGGCCTAAATCTTTTTCAGGCATTTGAATAGAGCGGGCGATTCTCTTGGGGCCGTCTGCATGGCGTATGCCTGGCGCGCGTGGCATTGCGTCCCGCTTTTGTGTCCGCACGGGCGCCTATCCTTACGGCAATGTAGCCGCCTATGTAACGAGCGGCAGTTGACGGAGAAAGGCCCAACCGTGTCAGCTGAAAAGACGCCGTGTATCTCGGCTATCGATACGACGAACTTTGCGCGCCAGATTGTGCTGGACTTTGAGTTTGCGCCGGTGCCAAAGCAGCGTCAGCGCCGTGGACTGTGCAATGAGATTATCGAGGCCGGCGCCGTCAAGCTCGATTACCACGGCAACGTTATGGGCGAGTTCTCGCAGTTTGTACAGACGGAATTTACCGAAGGCGTTGCGTTCCCCGTCCGCGAGCTCACAGGGATATCGGCCGTGGGCACCGCGATGGCCGATCCGCTCTACATGGTGATCAAAAGGCTCAGCGATTGGATCGGGCGCTACTCCGCCCGGGTGGTCTGTTGGAGCGGGGCGGATCGTCGACAGCTTTTGATCGAGTGCCAAGCAAAGCACATCGATCTTTCCGCATTTCCTACGGACTGGGCCGACCTGCAGGCGTTTTACACCTCGATCATGGACATGAGCAGCCACGGGTGCGTCTCTTTGAGTGACGCAGCGACGTGGTTTGGCATCGAGTTCGACGAGTCGACGGGTCACGCCCACAGCGCCCTAGCCGATGCGCGCGTGACCGCCAAGCTGCTCAAGCAGATGGTGGACGGGGACTACCGCGTGAGCCCGCGCGCCCAGGAGGTCCGTCAACGGTGGGGGATGGGCGAGCGAGCTCAGACGCGCTTTTCCAGCAAGTGCTCCGAGCTGGGCGACCTGCTGCTAAAGCTGAAGGCGGAGGGGGTAGGCCTTTTGAGAACGCCATTCGGTTTGGCATGGCGGGGCTGTAAGCGCGAGCCCGCCCTGCTGTTTGAATCGAAGCGTCAACCAGTATGACGAGCTGTCTGGTCTGTCTGCCTACGCCCCCGCAATCCCGCGGGCCGCACTCAACAGCTCATACTCCCTCTGGCTCCACTAGTACAGCTCGGCCGTGCGTACGGCGTCGCGGCACAGGTCCAGGAATGCCTCGGCTCCCTCGCAGAAGCACTCTCGGGCAAAGGCGCCGGATCCGTCCGCAACGCATACGCCGTCAGCAAAGAGCTTCCAGCTAGACGGCTCGCGAGAGTCGTCTCCAAGCAGCTTGATCTGCAGCACGTGCGGGCTGCCGGCGGCGCAGAGTTCTTCCTCGAGCACCTGCACCGTAAAGCGCATCTGGTGGGAGAGGCTGCTCTTGATCATGGCCGAGGCGTAGCCATTTGGCTTATCCAGAAGATGCATGTGATTCGGTTTGACGATCAGGTTGTGGAAGTTACGCTCGCTGCGCACGGAGAAATTGTCCATACGGACTCCTTTCATCGATGTTGGCAGGGCCACCGTGCCTCTTGGCCGGTTGGCGTCGGGATCGTGGAGCCAACTCTCTACCCCGACTCTGGATAAAATGCGCCCGCTCCTTGCGGGCAAGAGGAAGTCTATCAACGTGTACGGACAGAAATCAAGCGCCGCCTGCGAAATGACGCGTGAACGGCGTTGGTTTCCCAAGTGATTATTCGGCTTTCATCCGGAAAAGTGTCGAAATCAGCCGTGTAAAAGTACGGAAAAGTGTCGAAATAGGCACCTTAAAACTTCGGAAAAGTGTAGCTGGATGACAAAACAGCACTTAGAAGCCGGTGCTGGATGCGGGATCCTGCGGCCGCCTTCAGCTCTCGCTACTCATCGTCTCCGTCGTTGGGGTCGCCCTTGAGGGTGTTGATGTCCAGATACTCGTCATCGTCCTCTTTTTGCTGGGTCTCCGACTCCGCTTGGGTGGGGCCGGAGAACAGCCGGAATCCCTCAAACGCAATGACGCCGAGCAGGGCAATGACAATGGCGATAAAGGCAACCTTGACTGCCTGCGGAAATTCCGAGAAACGCAGCGCCTTTTCCTCGGCGTAATAATCGGCGAAGCGCTCTTCGCCCGTGCTTTTGGTATACGCCGGTGCGGACGCGGCCTCCGGGTCATATTCCGGTGCAGGCGTGGCGGCGTACGGATCGTTGAGATAATCGCTCGATGTGGTGCCATAATCCTCGGTCTCGATGCGACCGGCGTCAGCATAGCCATCGGAATAATCGGAATATGCCGCACCGCCCTCATAGCCCGCGGCGCTCGTGTTGGCGGCAAAAAGCGGGTTAACTGGAACGTCGAGCGCCGGCATGCCGGTAGAGGTCTCATCCAGATCGGCTGCAGCCCAGGAATCGTAGGCAACCTGATGGGCAACGGGCTCATCGAGCCTTGTGACCGGAGGCTTGCGTGCCGCAGGAACAGGCAACTGCTGGGCGCTGTACATAACGGTGCTGTCGGCCGATTTGCCCTGCGTCGCTGCAGCGAGAAATGCCGCCGTCTCGGACGGGTCGCTTGCGGGGCGGGGAGTGGGTGTGGGCGCAGACGCGGGCGTCGAAACAGGCGGCTGCGCAGGAGTCGGCGCAGATGCGGGCTTAGGCGCAAGTGCGGGATTGGGGCTTGACGGGCGAGCCCCACCGCCCATGAGTTCGTCGGCGGTCCACGGGCGATCATCCATCACGTCGTCAAGGCTCAGCGAAAACAGGTCGTCTTCACCCTCATCGAACATGCGGTGCACATGTCCACCAATTGCCGGAATCAATCCGCGACCGGTGCATGATGCCTTGCTCAACGCCATTCTGTTCCACCCTTTCGAAATACTAATGACATCGATTATATGGAACTTCCCAAGCGGCTCGGTCTTGGATTCGTGCTTTCCAGAACTCGCGCCCAAAAGGGGAGGGGCAATCCAGGCGAGTGCCTACTTGTCGCCTGTCGCCGCCTTGGCCTCATTGAGGTAGCTATAGAAGCTGTACTTGGAGATGCCAAAGAACTCGCAGGCGCGCTCGCTCGACTTGGAAATGAGGAAGGCGCCGCGACGGTCGAGGTAGCCAATGGCACGAATGCGCTCGTCTTTGGTCATGAGTGCCGCGGGCTTGCCCACAAACTGTTCGCACTCGTGCAGCAGGTCCTCGAGCAGGTCGCCGATGTTTTTGGTAATGGGCTCGGGCTCGGTGTAGCCCGTGCCGCCGGTGCCGGTAAAGGCGTCGAGCGAACGCTCAAAAGCCTTCATAAGCGTAATGTCAAAGTTGATGCCCAAAATGCCGACGGGCTTGCCCTCGTCGTTGCGGATAAAGATGGTCGAGGACTTGAGCAGCTTGCCGTCGGTGGTCTTGGTGAGGTATGGCTCGCGGTCGTGCACGTCGGTGGTGCCCTCGTGCATGGACTCAAACACAATATGGCTGGGGCCGTCACCCAGTTTGCGCCCGCTGACGTGGCCGTTTTCGATCACTACGATGGAGTGGTCCACGTCCTCGGTCTCCAGGTCGTGGACGACGACTTCGCAGTTGGGGCCAAATTGGAGCGCCAGGCCGTGTGCAAGGCGCTTGTAAAACTCAATCTGTGCGGGGGTCATGGGTGCCTTCCTAAAAATTAGTTTGGGCACACTTTGCCATAAACCACACTTGTTCGCAAATAACGAAAGCGTTGCTGCGTTATGTGACCGTTCGGCGGCGAAAAGGTACCGATTACGGCAACAAACAATTTGTTAGGTATACCAATCAAAAAGTGTGATAGAACAGTACTAACAAACTTTTTGTTTGGCCTCCACATAAAAGTTCAGCCGTGTGAATGGGATCGGGCTGAAACGCGTATGCGGGGGCCGGCAAGAGAGAACTTAAGGAGTTCACCGTATGGCCGATAAGATCCAGTGGGCGGGCAACACGATGCCCAAGAGCGATGACAAGCACTTGGGAATCATGAGCCTCGACCACGTGAAGAAGGCCCGCGCCTTCCACCAGTCGTTCCCCCAGTACACCGTCACTCCGCTTGCCCGCCTGGATGGTCAGGCTGCGCGCCTGGGCCTTTCCAACCTGTGCGTTAAGGACGAGAGCTATCGCTTTGGCCTCAACGCCTTTAAGGTCCTGGGCGGTTCGTTTGCCATGGCCAACTACATTGCCGACGAGACCGGCAAGGACGTTGCCGAGTGCACCTTCGATTACCTGACCTCCGATCAGCTTGCCAAGGACTTTGGCCAGGCCACCTTCTTTACTGCCACCGACGGCAACCATGGCCGCGGCGTGGCATGGGCTGCCAACAAGCTGGGCCAGAAGGCCGTCGTGCACATGCCCAAGGGTTCCACCAAGCCCCGCTTTGATAACATCGCCGCCGAGGGCGCCACGGTGACCATCGAAGAGGTCAACTACGACGAGTGCGTGCGCATGGCCGCCGCCGAGGCCGACGCCTGCGAGCGCGGCGTCATCGTTCAGGATACCGCCTGGGAGGGCTACGAGAAGATCCCGTCCTGGATCATGGAGGGCTACGGCACCATGGCTTCCGAGGCTGCCGAGCAGCTGCGCGAGATGGCCATCAACCGCCCGACGCACGTCTTTGTCCAGGCTGGCGTGGGCTCGCTCGCCGGCGCCGTGGTGGGCTACTTCACCAACCTGTATCCCGATAACCCGCCCACCTTCGTCGTGGTCGAGTGCGCGCCTGCCGCCTGCCTGTACAAGGGCGCTGCCGCCGGCGACGGCGATCCGCGCATCGTGGACGGCGACATGCCCTCCATCATGGCCGGCCTGTGCTGCGGCGAGCCCAACATCCTGGGTTGGGATATCCTGCGCAACCACACCACCGCCTTCGTGTCCTGCCCCGACTGGGTCACCGCTCGCGGCATGCGCACCCTGGGCGCTCCCGAGAAGGGCGACCCGCGCGTCATCTCCGGCGAGTCCGGCGCGGTGACCACCGGCCTGGTCGAGACCCTCATGCTCGATCCCGAGTACGCCGAGCTCAAGGAGCTCATCGGCCTGGACAAGACGAGCTCCGTGCTCTGCTTCTCCACCGAGGGCGACACCGATCCGGATCAGTACCGTCGCATCGTCTGGGAGGGCGAGTACCCGACTTGCTAGCAGACTGACCTGTCCGGAGGCAGCCGGAGGACTTTACTCCCTGCTCGGACAGTCCTGCTCGCACGGAGAGCACATTAAGTGCTCTCCGGCTCGT
>NZ_JADNOH010000037.1 GCF_015557435.1 Collinsella aerofaciens | reverse complement strand
TGACTCGTATGAGGTTCGGTTTAAGGTCCGTAGGCGCACGCGCGGTGCGGACGGTTCTCGGCGTTTGCGCCGCAAGCGCAAATAAAAACGGCCGGGGTTGCAGCCCGGCCGTTTAACACGTTAGAAAACTAGGCTGCCCGCGCTCCTTAACACTTACGCGGGATGCGTCGTTTTCTATAAACATTGTATCCCGAATCGCTCAGTTGATTCGAGATATTTTGAAAACTCAAATACGGCCTAACCCGGGCCTATGCCCGAAAGAAATCTTGTCATTTCCAAAAATTATGTATAATTCCAATAAATACTGGAATCAAGCGAAAAAGATGGAAATGAACGAAGCGCTTGCCTACTTACAAGAAGCACTGGGCCTCTCCGCCAAGGCTAAAACTTGGCCTGGATCCGCACACTTGCCACTGCATCTACGGTCGATTGAGGTCCGCGCCGTTGACGCAAATGGTTTTTCTTTTTTGCTTGCAAGTTTGCCTGCTGGCGTAGGACTTCCCGAGGCTAAGAGAGTCTATAGCCAGTTAGCCTTGCGTGCGGAGGCTCCTGTCGTCGTTTCGTTTCCTGATGCCGATGCGCGCCAACGCAAGGCATTGGTCGCACAAGGAATCCCCTTTGTTTGCTCTGGTAGACAGGCCTTTCTTCCATTTATGGGCGCGGCCTGCACGGAGAGGGGCGGCACTAGATTTCATAATCGCGCGACCAAGATGTCACCCAACGCGCAGGCTGCCGCAATCTGGGGGGCAGGGCAGGAGTCATATCATTCCGATGACCTTTGTCGTGCGCTTGGGATTTCGGCAAGCCGCGCGAGTGAGGCCATAACCGAGCTTGTAGACAGGGGGCTCGCAAAGCGCGAACGGCGCGAACGACGTGTCATTGTGTTTCCCGTGGCCGTGGATCTTCTGCTCAGTGAGCACATGGCAGAGCTCTTCTCGCCTGTCTCGAAGGTCTTTTTTGCAAGGAGGGCACCACAGATCGACTGTCTCGCTGACGCTGGGGAGACAGCGCTCGCTGCGCGTTCGATGCTCGCGGCTCCGGGCATGGATCAAAAGGCGGTCTTAAGAAGCGTATGGCGTGAACTGCGTGGCCTTGAAGTCGCAGATGGGGAATTGTCGGATAACGAAACGGCGATGATCCAAGTGTGGCGCTATGCGCCCGTGTTTGCCGACTCCTCCCGTATCGACGACATTTCACTTGCGCTATCTTTGGCGGCAATCGACGATGAACGAATTCAGCTCGAAGTCGATCGCATGTTTGGAAAGGAATATCCATGGCAGGAAGCGCTGTAGAAGGTCTCTAAGAATTCCGACCGTAGGCGGTGCTTCGGTCCTGGCTGCGTTGTCCGGCGCGGAAGTTCGCGAATCGGCTATTATTTGTTTAGACAACTTGAGTTGTAGAGGAGTGACCGGCGATGGTGCAGGGCGCCAAACATATGAAGAGCAATAACGCCGCGGACAACGGCGGCTCAAGCCCTCAGCCCAAATCTCAACCAAAACCCAAGCGCCGTCGCAAGCGACTGCCGCGCTGGGCCGACCGGCTCATCACCATCGTCATTATCCTTATTGGCGTGGGCCTTATGACCTGGCCGTGGATTTTGGACCGGCTCGAGGCCTCGGGCGTGTTCAACCAGATCAGCACCGTGTCCAGCACCGTGGACGCGCTGTCTGCCGAGGAGCGCGAGCGCATCCTGCTCCAGGCGCGCTCCTTTAACGAGCAGCTGGCGGGCGAGGCCACCGAGCTTCCCGCCGACCAGATCGAGCCCTACGCCCAGCAGCTCATCTTTGACCGCGACCCCATGATGAGCTGGGTCGAGATCCCCTCCATCGACGTGAGCATGCCCATCT
This sequence comes from Collinsella aerofaciens, assembly GCF_015557435.1. GTDB lineage: Bacteria > Actinomycetota > Coriobacteriia > Coriobacteriales > Coriobacteriaceae > Collinsella > Collinsella aerofaciens_Z. The sequence goes on along the minus strand of NZ_JADNOH010000037.1, from coordinate 94,126 downwards.
ACCACGGCACGAGCGAAGAAGTCCTCATGGCGGGCGTCGGCCACCTGGAGGGCACGAGCTTGCCGGTGGGCGGCACCTCGACGCATTGCGTGCTCACCGCGCACTCGGGCATGCGCAACCTGAGCATGTTCGATGACATCCATTCGCTGGAACCCGGCGACCTGGTGCTGCTGCACACCATGAACAAGACGCTCGCCTACAAGATGGTGGACTCCGAGGTGGTGCTGCCCGAGGAGATGGAGTCGCTGACTATCGAGCCCGGCGCCGACAAGGTGACGCTCGTCACCTGCACGCCCTACGGCGTGAACGACCATCGCCTGCTGGTGCATTGCGTGCGCACCAAGTACAGCAAGAAGGACGTCGACAAGCAAAAGTCGCTGGCCGGTCGCCACTGGGGCAAGCGTGAGTTTGCCGTGCTCATCGTGGTCGTGGCCATTGTGCTGTTGCTGCTGGACATCGTGATCCACACGGTCCGCAAGCGCCGCAAGGCCAAGGCCTCGGCATAAGACATTCTTCAGAACCACCACAATGGGGACAGCCACCTTTGTGGTGGTCGGGGCTTCCAAACCATCACAACATTCGATGAAAATCGCGATTTTGACGAAAAGCGTCGAATGTTGTGATGGTTTTCGTTGCGGGCGGGACGGTTTTTGTTGTGGGCGGGGCGGTTTTCGCTGCAGGTCCGCCAGATCGTGCCCTGCCAACCCGCCGTCCTCGTTACGTTTTCGCTGCATTTGGGTAAAGCGCCTGCTCCAAGTCGGCGTTGCCCTGTATACTAGAGCGGTTTAACTGTTATGCGGAAGGGAGCGCCTATGGCACTCAGCGAGAAAGACGTGCGCGGCATCGCCGAGTACGCAAAGATCGCACTGACCGATGACGAGCTCACCCAGATGACGTCCTACATGAACGACGCCGTCCAGATGCTCGAGCCCGTCTTGCAATATGACTTGCCCGACGTGGAGCCCACGTTCCATCCCATCGGAAGCCTGTCCAACGTGATGGGTGACGACCTGCGCGAGCCCGAGCGCGATTTGCCGCTCGACGTTGCGCTCGAGAACGCCGGCAGCGCGCGCGACCGTTACTTCCGCGTGCCGTCCATTTTGGGAGAGGGGGAGAGCGAGTAATGGCTCAGAGCTTCGATTCCCTTACCGCCGCCCAGATCGCCGCGGGCGTTGCCGCCGGCGACTTTACCGCTACCGAGGTGGCCCATGCCTCTCTTGCCGCCATCGAGGCGCGCGAGGGTGGGGTCCAGGCATTCCTGCAGGTGTCGCCCGAGCTCGCGCTCGAGGCCGCCGCGCATGTGGATGCCGACCGTGCCGCCGGAAAGCCGCTACCCCCGCTCGCGGGCGTGCCGCTGGCCATCAAGGACAACATGAACCTCGTGGGTACGCGCACCACCTGCGCCTCCCACATGCTCGGGGATTACCAGAGCGTCTACACCGCCACTTGCGTCCAGCGCATGCTCGACGCCGGCTGCCTGCCCATGGGCAAGGCCAACATGGACGAGTTCGCCTTTGGTAGCTCTACCGAGAGCTCGGCGTTCCATCGCACCAACAACCCTTGGGATACCGAGCGCGTGCCCGGCGGCTCCTCGGGCGGCTCCGCTGCCGCTGTCGCCGCGGGCGAGGTCGCGCTCTCGCTGGGCTCGGACACCGGCGGCTCCATTCGCCAGCCGGCGTCGCTGTGCGGCGTGGTGGGCTTTAAGCCCACGTATGGCGCCGTGAGCCGTTACGGCGTGGTTGCCTTTGGCTCGTCGCTCGACCAGGTGGGTCCCTTTGGCCGCACGGTCGAGGATGTCGCGCTGGCCATGAACGCGCTTACCGGCGCGGGCCACGATCCGTATGACTGCACCAGCCAGGATTGCGCCGTCGACTTTACCGAGCACCTCAACGACAGCATCGAGGGCAAGCGCGTGGGCATTATCCCCGCGTTTATGGAGGCCGAGGGCCTGACGCCCGAGGTCAAGGCCGCTGTTCAGCGCGCCGCCCAGGAGCTGCAGAATCAGGGTGCCGAGCTGGTCGAGGTCGACCTGCCGCACCTGGACGCCGCCATCGCCGCCTACTACGTCATCGGCCCGGCCGAGGCGTTCTCCAACCTGGCCCGCTTCGACGGCATCCGCTACGGCTACCAGGAGGAGGGCTGCGCCAACCTGTCCGACCAGAGCTCGCTTTCGCGCGCCCACGGCTTTGGCGCCGAGGCCAAGCGCCGTCAGATGCTCGGCGCCTACCTGCTGAGCTCGGGCGTGTACGACAAATACTACTACGCCGCGCAGAAGGCCCGCACGCTCATCACGCAGGACTACGACGCCGCGTATGCCAAGGTGGACACGATCCTGATGCCCGCCTCGCCGCGCACGGCCTTTAAGTTTGGCGAGATCAGCGACCCCACGCAGATGTACCTGTCCGACTTGTACACCATTTCGCTTAACATCTGCGGCAACGGCGGCATCTCGGTGCCGCTGGGCCTGGGCGAGGACAGCAAGCTGCCCGTTTCTGCCCAGCTGGTGGGGCCTGCCTTTAAGGACCGTCAGCTGCTCACGTTTGCCCGCGCCCTGGAGCGCGGCTTTGCCGATGCCGCCACGGGTGCGCCCGCGCTTTCCGTCGCGCCCGATTTTGCCGGGAAGGGAGGCGAGCTGTAATGAAGGAGCTTTCCGAGGTCCTGCAGGATTGGGAGGCCGTGATCGGCCTGGAGATCCACACCGAGCTCACCGCACTCGACACCAAGATGTTCTGCAACTGCAAACTCAGCCACGATGACGAGCCCAACGCCAACGTGTGCCCGGTGTGCCTGGGCCTGCCCGGCGCCCTGCCGGTGCCCAACAAGAAGGCAATCGAGAGCATCGTCAAGGCCGGTCTCGCCACCAACTGTGAGATCCAGCGCCACTCGATGTTCTACCGCAAGCACTACTTCTATCCCGATATGGCCAAGAACTTCCAGACCACGCAAGGTCCGGTCGCCTTTGCCATGTACGGCCATCTGGACCTGGACGTGACCGGTCGCGGTGCCGCCGAGCGCCCCGACTGCGCGTTTGGCGAGGCCGAGGCCCAGAGCCTGGCGAGCGCTTCGGCCAACGCCGAGGGCCTGTCCACGTCCATGACGTCGACCATGCGCGAGGGTAACCAGCGCGCCGGTCACCTGGCCAGCTACGACGCGTCCAACCTGCAGATGCCCGAGCGCCGCGAGGACGGTTCCTACACGGTGCCCATCCGCATCCTGCGCATCCATATGGAGGAGGACGCTGCCAAGATGGTGCACGTGGGCGGTGCCGAGGGCCGCATTACTGCCGCGGCCGAGTCGCTCGTCGACTACAACCGCTGCGGCACGCCGCTCATCGAGCTCGTCACCGAGCCCGATCTGCGCACGCCCGAGGAGGCCCGCCTGTTTATGGAGAAGCTCCGCCGCATCTTTGTGACGCTGGGCATTTCCGACTGCTCCATGGAGAAGGGTTCCATGCGCTGCGACGGCAATGTGTCGCTGCGTCGCCGCGGCGAGACCAAGCTGGGCACCAAGACCGAGCTCAAGAACCTTAACTCGTTCAAGAGCCTGCACGATGGCCTCGCCTACGAGATCTGCCGCCAGGCCGAGGTGCTCGAGGAGGGCGGCATCATCTATCAGGAGACCCGCCACTGGGAGCCCAGCCGCAAGCGCACCGTGGTCATGCGTGTGAAGGAGACGGCTGACGACTATCGTCTGTTCCCCGATCCCGACCTGGCGCCGTTCGACCTGGACGACGAGTTCATCGACCGCTGCCGCGGCGAGATCCCCGAGCTGCCCGATGCCAAGCGCGCTCGCTTTGAGGCGGACTTTGGCATTAAGGCCGCCGATGCCGAGCAGATCGCCGGCGATCCCGAGTTCGCCGAGTTTTTTGAGGCCGCCGCTGCCGGTATGGCTGGCAAGGAGGCCCAGACGGTCGCAAACCTGCTGGTGAACGAGATGATCGCCTACCTTAAGGGCGCAGGCGTGTCGCTGGCCGAGTCCGGCATCGCGCCGGCTCAGGTGGCAGCGCTGGCTAAGCTGCTGGCGACCGATGCCATCAGCTCCAACCAGGCGCACGAGGTCTTTGAGGCCATGGCCCAGACCGGCGACGACCCCAACAAGATCGTCGACGAGCGTGGTATGCGTCAGGTGAGCGATGCCGGCGCGCTGCAGCCGATCGTGGACGAGGTGCTGGCAAACTGTGCCGATCAGGCGCAGCAGCATCGTGACGGTAACCAGAAGGTCATCGGCTTTTTGGTGGGCCAGTGCATGAAGGCGAGCCGCGGCAAGGGCAACCCGAAGCTCTTCAACGAGTTGCTGAGAACGTCGCTCTCGTAGCTGCGAGGCCGGGGAAGCCCCGAGTCGCCGGGGTATTTCCTCCAAATTTCAAACAGTCCTATGCAAGACGAAGGCCACATTTAGTGGCCTTCTTTGCATGCGGAACTCATTTGGAGCAAACACCCCGGCGACTCGGGGCTTCCCCGGCCAGACGACTCGGCCGTTCGGGTCAGGCGGGCTGATAGGAAAGATGGTGGCGGAGGCGCAAAATGCGCCTCCGCCTTTTCAATGTGATGAAAGTGTGGCGAAATGAGCTTAAAACTTCCGTAAATGTGATAAATGTCACGTTTTACCTAGGGTAAAATGTGGGAAATATCACGTTTTCGGAAGTTTCTTTGCGGGAGGTTCGGTCATGCAGCGAGATATCATTGCCAAGCTTAACGCTTGGAAAGCGTCGGAATATCGTAAGCCGCTTATCCTTAAGGGGGCGCGCCAGGTTGGAAAGACGTGGGCGCTTAAGGAGTTCGGTCGAACCTCGTACCGCAATTTTGTGTATCTGACGCTCGAGGAACCGTCACCTGGGGTACAGAGCGAGTACGCTCAGTTTTTCGAAGGTACGCGCGATCCTCGGCGGATCATCTCAAACCTTTCCCTGGCACTTGGACAACCTATCGATCCCGGCGAGACGCTGCTTATTATTGATGAGATCCAGGATTGTCCTTCTGCAGTCGGCGCCCTTAAATACTTCTGTGACGAGGCCCCCGAGTATCACGTCGCATGCGCAGGGTCTTTGTTGGGCGTTCGCTTGTCCCGTGAGACCAGCGCTTTTCCGGTGGGAAAGGTCGAGTTCATGGAGATGCACCCTATGAGCTTTTCCGAGTTTCTGAAAGCCGAGGGCGCTGCAAACTACGACGAATACCTTGGCGGCCTGGATCAGATCGAGACAGTGCCCGATTTCTTCCATGTCCGTCTCGTCGAGCATCTTCGTCGTTATTTTGCATGCGGCGGCATGCCAGAGGCTCTTGGCCGGTGGGCGGAGACGGGCGATATCGTTCAGGTCGATAAGGTGTTGTCTGATCTCTTGGATTCCTACGAGCGCGATTTTGCCAAGCATGGTGGCCGTGCGCAGTTCGCCAAGCTTTCGCAAATATGGAACTCGATTCCAGCTCAGTTGGCGCGCGAGAACAAAAAGTTCGTTTGGGGTGCGGTGCGCGAGGGGGCTCGTGCTCGAGAATACGAGGATGCTCTGGAATGGCTTGCCGATGCTGGGCTCATCACGGCGGTTCGCCTTAATGCTGCCGGTGGTGTGCCGCTCGCTGCGTACGATGACCTCAAGGCATTTAAAGTCTACTGTCTTGATGTCGGCTTGCTGCGCCGCATGGCAAGGCTGGATGCGTCCGCTTTTGCCATCTCGGATGCGCTATTTTCGGAGTTCAAAGGTTCGTTCGCCGAGAACTATGTGCTTCAGGCATTACTTTCACAGTTAGATGCTGCTCCGCGTTATTGGACAAACGAGAAGCCGAAGCACGAAGTCGATTTTTTGATTCAAGTCGGAAACGAAATCGTTCCCGTCGAGGTCAAATCGGGAGAGGTCGTTCATTCCAAGAGCCTTAAGTACTATGCCGACAAGCATGCGGAGACGACTCCATTGAGGGTCCGCTACTCACTTAAGAACCTGAAGCTCGACGACGGGGTGCTCAACATTCCGTTGTATTTGGCTGATCGATCTGTCCCTCTTATCAAAAAGGCGCTTGATTGTGCGCATCTTGACGTTTAGATCCTGGGTGAGCTGACGGGCGGCGGCAAATTAATCGCTCCGTTACGGCCAGGGAGCTTGGGCCTTAGCGATGCTTGCTTCGCCAAGCCGTGGGTGTCATGCCGGTGTGTTGCTTGAAGGCTTGGGCGAAGGCGGCCTGCTGAGGGTAGCCTAGACGCTCTGCCACCTGCGCTATCGTGAGCGCGCTATCGGCCAAAAGGTCCTGTGCTCGCTCCATGCGGCGTCTGCGAATGTAAGCGCCCAGGGCCTCGCCGGTTTGGGCCTTAAAGGTAGCGCATAGTTTGGAGCGGCTTGTGTAGAGCCCCTCGGCCACCTCGTTGATACTCACACGTCTACCTTTGTCGAGCGCGCGCTCAATCATTGCCGTTGCTTCTTCGGCAATGGTTATGCTGACGCGTGTGCCTGCCGCCTGCCGCGCCTGCTTGTGGGCCGCGCGCGAACAGGCGAGCTCCGCGACCATGGTCTCCACGATGCCTTGCGTATAGACGTGTCCGCCTACGGTGCGGACGCGGTCTTCGTTAATCCGGCGCAGCGTGTGGCAGATGGCAGATGTCGCCTCTTCGTGCCATGGCTCGGCAAACGCCTCAAAGATTCCCGTGAACTCGGTGGGATAGCGGTGCTCCAGTTCGTCAAAATATCCAGGCAAAAAGAGCACCGAGCGCGAGTGATAGAGCCGCCCCGCAAACAGCGGGCTTAATTCCTCGCCACAGCTATCTTGGATAAAGCTGCAAACGGCACTGTTTGGCCACGGTCCATGCAAGGGTTTAAGGTTCACAGGCGTTATGCCAGCCTCGGGCATGCATGCAAGTGTGGGCGCGCTGACCTCGCTCACGCAGGCGTATGGCTCGGGTGTGTATTCGGCCAGGTACATATCGTGCGTCGGGGTAATGAAATGCTCCATGACGATGCAGACAGGGGAGAGGGGCATGATCCATGCGCGTCCATGCGCCCGGTCGTTTGCCACCTCGCCGGTAAAGACGGCGCCTTTGCCGGAAAGCTCCAAGCCAAACTGCTCAAACTGTGGTGCGTAGAGCTCGGTTATGTCGGTCGCTGCCCGCCGTATTTGCAAAAGCGTCCCTTTCCTTTGCAGAAACGTCCACGCCTGGCTTGATTGTGAGCCATGGCTAACACATCAATGATAAGTTGATTGCGGTTAACTCTCAAGCCGTTAGAAAGGAATCTCATGGCAAAGGGATCAAAAAAGGAAGGTGGCGGTATCGGCGAGCTGCTCGCGTATGCCGGTGACCGCAAATTCCTAACGTATTTGGGCATGGCGCTCTCGGCGCTCTCGCAGTTGCTGAGCTTTGGCCCGTACGTGTGCATTTGGCTTGTCGCACGCGATTTGATCGCCGTGGCGCCTAACTGGAGCGAAGCCACCGATATCGCGATGTATGGCTGGTGGGCCGTGGGTTTTGCCCTGGCAAGCATCGTAGCTTATTTCGTGGGGCTCATGTGCACGCACCTGTCTGCGTTTCGCTGCGCGTCCAATATCCGCAAGACTACGAGCGAGCACCTGCTTAAGCTGCCGCTTGGCTACTTTGACATGCACGCCACCGGTGAGCTGCGTCGTGTTGTAGACGGATGCGCCGCCTCCACCGAGACTTTGCTCGCACACATGCTGCCCGACATCGCCGGCGCCGCCGCCATGGTCGCAGGTCTGCTCGTGTTGCTTTTCGCCCTCGATTGGCGCTTGGGCGCGGCATGCCTTATCTCGGTTGTCGTTTCGTTTGGCGCCATGGCCGCCATGATGGGCGGCAAGGGTGGCGAGTTTATGAAGGCCTACATGGGAGCGCTGGTCAAGATGAACAAGACCGGCACCGAATACGTACGCGGCATCCCCGTGGTCAAGGTGTTTCAGCAGACGGTCTACTCCTTTAAGGCCTTCCACGATGCGATCGCCGAATACGCCGACATGGCACAAAACTATGCGGGCACGTTCTGTCGAGGTCCGCAGGTACTCAACCTTACCGCGCTCAATGGTCTTGTGGCATTCCTGTTGCCCGTGGCGTTGCTGTTGGCGCCGGGCGAGACGGACTTCGCGCATTTTATGGCCAACTTCACGTTTTACGCGATATTTTCGGCCGTGGTACCGACGGCCATGACCAAGCTCATGTTTGTGGGCGAGGCCTCTCAGATGAGTGCCGATTCGCTGGCTCGCATCCGAAGCGTCATGGATTCCAAGCAGCTCTCCGTGCCCGCCCAACCCAAGCACCCTGCCGGCGGCGACGTGCGATTTGAGGATGTGAGCTTTACGTACGAGGGTGCCAAAGCACCTGCCGTTAGCCATGTGAGCTTTAGCGTTCCCGCCGGTAGCACCCTCGCCCTGGTGGGTCCCTCGGGTGGCGGTAAGTCAACCTGCGCAAGCCTGATCCCGCGTTTTTGGGACGTCTCCTCGGGTCGAGTGCTCGTAGGCGGTGTGGACGTTCGCGATATGGATCCGCACGAGCTTATGGACCAGGTCGCCTTCGTGTTCCAGACCAACCAGCTGTTCCGGCAAACACTTGCCGATAACGTGCGCGCCTCCAAGCCTACGGCCACTGGCGACGAAGTGCGTGCGGCCCTCTCCGCAGCTCAGTGCGACGACATTGTGGCCAAGCTCCCACAGGGCATCAATACCATGCTCGGTGCCGGCGGAGCATATCTTTCGGGCGGCGAGGTCCAGCGCGTGGCACTCGCCCGCGCGATCCTTAAAGACGCGCCTATCGTGGTGCTCGATGAGGCCACGGCGTTTGCCGATCCCGAGAACGAGGCGCTCATCCAACGTGCCTTTAGCAAGCTGGCGGCGGGTCGCACGGTCATTATGATTGCGCACCGACTCTCGACTGTAGTGGGCGCAGACCAAATCGTGGTGCTCAACCAGGGCAGCGTGCAGGAGTCGGGTACCCATGCCGAGTTGCTGTCCCAAAAGGGTCTATATGCCAAGATGTGGGCCGAATACGAACAGGCCGCGAGCTGGAAGATTACTACTGCGACCGCGGATGCCGCCGTCACGAAGGGAGGCGAGGCCTAAATGTTCGCCTCATTCCAAAAGAAGTATTTCCTATCCGATAAAGGCGTCGCCGGCGTAAAACGCGGCGTCTTCTGGACCACGCTCACCAATCTCATTACCATGGCCGGCATGGGCTTTTTATTCCTGGTTATGGCCGGCTTTGTCGAGCATCTCGCCAGCGGGGCTGACCTGCCGGATGCCCTGCCGATCGTGGGCGGCCTCCTGGTCTTTTTCGTGCTGCTCTTTGCCTCTAACTGGCAGCAGTATTACTACACCTACTGCATCTTTTACGAGGAGTGCGGCAAGCAGCGTATGGAGATCGCCGAGCGCTTGCGCAAACTGCCGCTGTCGTTTTTTGGTCGTCGTGATCTGGCCGATTTAACCGAGACCATCATGGGTGACGTCCAGGCCATGGAGCACGCCTACAGCCACGTGCTGGGAGAGCTTTGGGGTGCCATCATCGCAAGCGCCATTGTGTTCGTGGCGTCGCTGTTCTTTTGCTGGCAGCTGGCGATTGCGGCGTTTTGGAGCGTTCCCGTGGCCTTTGCCGTGCTGTATCTAACACGCGGCCCCATGACTCCAGTGTTCGATCGCGTGCGTGCCGAGAAGGTCAAGGTTACCGAGGCGATTCAAGAGACGCTCGACTGCGTTCGCGAGATCCGTGCCACCAACCAGGAGGCCCATTATCTTGAGGGGCTCAACGCCGTGATCGATGCCGAGGAGCGCGAGACCACCAAGGGCGAGCTCGCTAACGGGCTTTTGGTCAACTCCGCCTTTGTCATCCTGCGTCTGGGCATTGCCACCACGCTGGTCACGGGCGCCGCGGTGGTCGCCTCCGGGCAGGTCGACTTTTTGGTGATGTTTGCCTTCCTGCTTATGGTGAGCCGTATCTATGCGCCCTTTGACCAGGCGTTAATGTTAATGTCCGAGCTGTTTGCCGCCGAGTCGTCTGCCAGGCGCATGCGTTCCATCATGGAAGAGCCTGTGGCGCGGGGCAGCGAGAAATTTGAGCCCGTGGGCCACGATGTGGTGTTCGATCACGTGGCGTTTGGCTATGGTGCGGGCGAGGACGGCCGCGCTGGCGAGAAAGTTCTTACCGATGTGAGCTTTACCGCCAAGGAAGGCGAGGTCACGGCACTGGTCGGTCCTTCGGGCTCCGGTAAGTCTACGGTGAGCCGCCTGGCCGCGCGCTTTTGGGATGCCACCGAAGGCACGGTTACCGTGGGTGGCGTGGATGTCGCGAGCGTGGATCCCGAGGTGCTGCTGCGCGACTACGCCATTGTGTTCCAGGACGTGCTGCTCTTTGACGACACGGTGATGGGAAACATCCGCCTCGGGCGTCGTGACGCCACCGATGAGGAAGTGCTTGCGGCCGCGCGTGCCGCCAACTGCGACGAGTTCGTGAATCGCATGCCGCAGGGTTACGACACCATGATCGGCGAGAATGGTTCCAAGCTTTCTGGTGGCGAGCGCCAGCGCATCTCTATCGCCCGTGCGCTGCTCAAAGACGCGCCCATCGTGCTGTTGGACGAGGCGACGGCAAGCTTGGATGTGGAGAATGAGACCGTGGTACAGCAGGCACTCTCCCGTCTGCTTGCAGGTAAGACGGTTATCGTTATTGCCCACCGTATGCGTACGGTGGAAAATGCCGACAAGATCGTCGTGCTCAAGGATGGCGTGGTTGCCGAGCAGGGCACTCCGGCGCAGCTTAAGGCGGCAGGCGGAGAATTCGCCCGCATGGTTGCGCTGCAAAAGGAAGCGGCTGCCTGGCAGCTGTAGGACCGTGGCAAAGGGACTGTCCCTTTGCCATATTGAGTTCATCCCCATAGTTTCCAAAAAGTTAGCCATTGTTGACCAAATTGTTATACTAAACTGTTTTCAAAAGCGTGCTCGAGCAAACTAATGAACTCGGGTGCTAAGGCACCATGCCGCGCTTGTGCGGCAAAAGGGAGAAGCAACATGAAGAAGTCGACGTTTAACACCCTGCTTGTCGGTGGCGGTTTTCTGCTTGGTACGGCCGGCATCAAGCTGCTCACCAGCGCTCCGGTAAAGAACGCCTGCGTGCAGGGCATCGCGTGCGGCATGCGCATCAAGAACGGCTACCAGGATATGGTCGAGCAGGCAAAGGCCAACGTTGACGACATGGTTGCCGAGGCTGCCTACATCACCCAGAGCGAGGCTGACGCTGCGAGCAACGCAGTCGAGTAGCGCTCCCAGGCACAAACTATGAGATTCTCGATTATCAGCGAGATCCCCGGCAGGACCCGTCTCCAGTTGGCGGGTCCTGTGCCAGAGAGCGATCTCGATGCGCTTCTAAAGCTCAGCGGCGAAATCGACGGCGTGCGCAAGGTGCGCGTCTACGGCCGCATCGGCCAGATGGCGCTCGAATTCGACGGGCCGCGCCGTGACGCCGTGTTGGCCGCCGTCGGCGCGCTCGATGCCCAGGCCATCGCCGACGCCAAGTCGGGCTACGTGATGCAGCTCGAGCCGCGCAAGCACAAGCTCGTTATGGACCTAGCGACGCTTGTCGGCGCCCACTACGCGCGCCGTTGGTTTTTGCCTACGCCGTTGCGTGCCGTCTTTGTCGTTGCCGGCTACATGGCCTTTTTGCGTGCAGCCCTCCGCGAGCTCGCGCAGCCGCGCCTGACCGTTCCCGTGCTCGATGCGTCGGCCATTGGTATCTCCTTTGTCAAGCGCGACGTCGACACCGCGGGCCAGACGATGTTTTTACTCAACGTGGGCGAGCTGCTCGAGGACTACACGCGCGCTATGAGCGAAAACGAGCTCATCAACTCGCTGCTCGACGTGCCCGACAAGGCGCAAAAGGTGGTCGGCGACACCGAGGTTAGCGTCGCCGCCACCGAGCTTGAGCCCGGCGACCTGGTCGCCGTGCGCACCGGCATGTCTATCTGCATCGACGGCGTGGTCGAGCAGGGGAGCGCCATGGTCAACCAGGCGACCCTGACCGGCGAGCCGCTGGCCGTCGAGCGCAGCGTGGGCGACGACGTGTTTGCCGGTACCGTCGTCGAGGACGGCAGCATCCTGGTGCGCGTGCGCGCCAACACGGCCCAGACCAAACTGCGCTCGATCGTCTCGCTCGTGCAGACGGCCGACTCGCTCAAATCCGAGGGCCAGTCGCACATGGAGGACCTCGCCAACAAGATCGTCCCGTGGAACTTCCTGCTCGCGGGCCTGGTCGCGCTCACCACGCGAAGCCTCATCAAGACCTCTGCGGCGCTGATGGTCGACTATTCGTGCGCACTCAAGCTCACGGGCTCCGTCGCCGTCATGACCGCCATGAGCGACGCCGCCAAGATGGGCGTCATGGTCAAGGGCGCTAAGTACTTTGAGTCGTTTGCCAAGGCCGACACCATTGTCTTTGATAAGACCGGCACGCTGACCGAGGCCCAGCCGCGCCTGGCTTGCGTGCTCACGACCGATGGCTGGAGCGAGGACGAGGTCCTGCGCCTTTCCGCCTGCTTGGAGGAACATTTCCCCCATCCGGTGGCGCGCGCCGTCGTCAACGCCGCGGGCGAGCGCGGGTTCGAGCATCGCGAGCGCCATGCCGCCGTCGAGTACATCGTGGCGCACGGCATTGCCTCGTCCATCGAGGGGCGCCGCGCAATTATCGGTTCGGCACACTTTGTATTTGAGGATGAGGGCGCGCAGCTGGAGTCCGACATCAAGGAGCGCATCGAGTCCCAGATGCAGGGCCTGTCGCCGTTGTACCTGGCGGTCGACGGTACGGTCGTGGGCGTGCTCGGTATCGAGGACCCGCTCAAACCTGGTGTGCGCGAGGCCATCGCCGACCTGCATGCGCTGGGCGTCAAACACGTCGTCATGCTTACGGGAGACTCCGAGCGCACGGCCGAGCGCATCGCGCGCGAGGCGGGCGTCGACGAGTTTAAGGCCGAGCTGCTGCCCGAGGACAAGTACGCCTATGTGGAGCGGATCAAGCGCGAGGGACGCCGCGTTGCCATGGTGGGCGACGGCGTCAACGACTCGCCGGCGCTGGGTCTGGCTGACGTGGGCCTGGCCATGGGCGGCGGAAGCGACATCGCCAAGGAGGTCGCCGACATCATCCTGACCGACACGGACCTCGCGGCGATTGTCCGCCTGCGCCGCATGAGCCAGGGGCTCATTGACCGTCTGACGAGCTCGTATTCCAAGGTGATGCTCACCAACTCGGCGCTTTTGGCGCTCGGCATTACCGGCATGATTACGCCGCAGACGTCGTCGCTGCTGCACAACGGCTCAACGATTGCGTACAGTCTCAACAACGCGAAGGCTTACCTGCGTTAGCAGGCGTGTTCGCCCACGTTATCTGGCCTGCACCCGGATGGCATCGGTGCCGTCCGGGTACAGGCCTTTTGCGTTTGACCGTTTGCTAGCTTCTCTATATAGTTATGCTAGCAATGCTAGCAAGTGAAGGGGGCGTGATCGACGTGGGTGCTGTTAGCAGCATGGCACAGGTGAATGTTCGCGTGGATCGCCAGGTCAAGGACCGTGCCGAGGAGGCGTTGCGGCTCTCGGGCGGGTCGCTGCCCGAGCTCATCAAAAAGGTTGTGGCCAAGGTCGCGCAGGGCGGCGGCCAGTGCGAGGAAGTGCTTGCGGCCGTTGACGACCGGCAGCAGGCCGTCGCGCCTGAGTCCCCGTTTGCCGCGTCGTGGGCGGCCGCGGACCGACTCTATGCGGACTTGGGTAACGTTGCGTCGCCTGGGTCCGAGGGCCGCGATTGGGATACGGTCTATGCGGAGGCCATGGATGAGCATTATCGCCAAAAGGGGATGATCCTGTGAGTGGGGCCCCTCTTAAGATCATGGTGGATGCCAACGTATGGGTCGATTCATTTTGCGCTGACCATGCCGAGTCGCTTGCCGCGCGGGCTTTTATCGGACGGGCCGCGGAGGCAGGCGCGTCGCTGTTCTTCCCCGTGCACATCGCTAAGGACGTGCTGTACGTTGTCCAGCACGAATTAAAGCGCAGTGTTCTTGCCAATGGGGGAGCGCTCGACGAGGCGTCAGCCCGTGCAATTGGCGATGCGGCGTTGGCGTTTGTTCGGAACATGACCGAAAACGCCACGGCCGTGGGCGCAGATGCGTCGGACCTTTGGCTGGCCGACAAATACTTGGCGCTCCATCGCGATTACGAGGACAACTTGGTGCTCGCCGCGTGCAAGCGCGCGCAGGTCGATTACTTGGTGACCAACGATCGCAAACTGCTCGAACATGCCGATATTGCAGCAAAAACGCCACGTCAAATGATGCCGATTCTGGCTTTGGCCGAACGTGGCGGGCAGGTATTCCGATAGTGCCTGGCTGTTTGCGTGCCCTTCGGAACGTTGACGCTCCGAAGGGCACGCATTCTTAAATTACAAAAGCGCAGTCTTGATGGCGGGGGCTTCGGCGAGCTTCTCGGCGGCCTTTTCGTCGGAATCGTTTAGCGCGGCCAGGCTGCGGTAGACCCACTCGTTGACCTGGGTGTTCTTGACGCCTGCGGTTTGCATAAGGGTTCCTACCTCGCGGATTGCTGCGAACAGATTGGCCTTGGAACCCGTGAGCTCAACCGAGGCATCGTGATGTGCGGTGACGCCGCGGTTCTCGCTCACGTGGTCGATGAAGCCCTTGACGGTCTCAAGCTGTTGGGCGAGGGCTGCATCGTCGTCGGTATCCAGTGAGACGAGGGCGTTCGACACCGTGAGGGCGGGATGTCCGCAGGGGACAAAGCCCTCGATGACATCCATGGCTTCGGTGATGGTTGAGCCCAGGCCTGCGAGGGCATTGACGAGTTGCTGCTTGGTATCCATAACGGTCCTTTCGACTGGCTGTTTTGCTTGGCGAAAATATACGTGACGCGACCAGTAGCAAAAGTGCGAAGTGCAGCGCACATTGGGGTCTTCACAGCTCGTGCATAGAACAGCTGTCCGCTTTCAGAACGTGGTAAGATAACACTCCATAAGCGGGGCTCGCCCCGCGTGTTCCTTGAAAAGTCGACGGGTGTTGGGTGCTCGTGCCCAATGCCATCCAGACTTTCCCGACATTCGGGGGCGACTGGTTTCGACACGATAGCTCTGAGAGAGGAAGCAAGCCGAGGTCTCCTCGCCTCGTTAAACAGGGGTACCGTCAAATTGAATTGACAACAACTCTTCTTTTGAGCCTATGGCTCTCGCTGCTTAATTTATAGCGGCGCGTCAACCCGGTGATTTCCCCGACACCGGCGCGACGTCATTTTAGGGGAATGCTCCTGCGCACGTAATCGGTATGGCGCAGGCTAAGACCGAACCGGTTAGGATGCCGCGAGCGTGTCGCTGCGCGCAAAGCGTCCGAGACAAAACCAGCGACTGAGCTTGGAGATGCCAATCAGGGGGCTTTCGTGGACCGGAGTTCGATTCTCCGCGCCTCCACCACAAGAGAATTGGTCGAACACCTTTGGTAGCAATGGTGTTCGGCCTTTTTCTGTTTTGGCGTGAAATCGTCCGGCAGTTCGTCAAACATGAAGTAGACGGTTACATCTTTGCCGTCAATCTCAACGAATCTGACAAACTCGTTGAGGATTTCCAAAGGCGTTGTGTCGTTCGCGAGATCATCGAGCCACAAAAGCACATCGTCAACCGATGGTTCGAGCGATTCCGCTTGCTCTGCAACGCGCAAGCGGGCTTCTAACTCCGCTCTCTGTCGCTTCAGCTCGGTTGTGCGCTCTCTGCCACCGGGCGGCGCTATGCCGTCTTCTATCGCTTGCCAGATGCGTTCAAACGCGGTGTCGATACGCCGAATCTCTTTCTTGATGAAGTAGCTTTCGGGCTTTTCTTCGGTCGCCCGCTCAGCTTCGTAGCCAGCAAGCGTCTTGGCAATGCGTTTTCTCACATCAGCTTGCTTTACTGCTTCATAGGTCATATCGACCACTGCATCTTCTATCAAGTCTCGGCGAACTGTCCTGCGGCATTTTCGGCACTTGTAATAGTGATAGGCAGAACCATTCTTAGAGGTTCCGCTTGTTCCGGCCATTGGCATTCCGCATCGAGCGCAATAGAGCTTTCCGCTAAGCGGGAACTCTAGCGCGCTGTCAACCTTCCTTCGTGGGCGGTGACGGTCGCTAAGGATGCTGTTTATCATATCCTGTTCTGCTTGTGACCATAGGGCTGGCATACCGCCTTCTACCTCGTGTCCTGCGTACTTGTAGACACCTGCGTTCTGCACTCGCTTTAGAAGCTTGGTGACGGTATCCTGATTGAACTTTGCGCCGCGCTTGCTGCGCTCAGCGTCAACGGCGCGCACGATCTCCGCTACTGAGTTACCGCTAAACAAAAGGTTCTTCATGCGCCTAAGCACTGCGGCTTCTCGCTCGTTGATGGCGTAGCGTCCTTCTACGATATCCCATCCATAGAGAGTGCGACCATTAGCCATGCACCGTTCGGCGTTCTTCTGGATTCCGTCTCTAATGCGTTCACTGTCGATTGCGCTTTCCCATTCTGCGAGAACTTCGAGCATTCCAAGCTGAAGAACACCGCTCGAACCGCTCGCTATCTCTTCGCCCGCATAAAGTATTTCTACACCAGCCTTGCGCAACATGATTCGCGCCAATGCCATTTCATCGCGGTTGCGCATTATGCGAGTTACCTTGTAAATCACCACAAAATCAAATAGACCAAGCTTCGCATCGCTCATCATCCGTTGGAACTCTGCTCGATCTACGTTGCGCCCTGTCTGCGCATAGTCGCAGTATTCGCGCACGACATGCAAGCCTTCACGCTCGCAGTATTCGCGTGAGTTCTCAACTTGTATCTCAATGCTTTCTGAGCGTTGGTTGTGCGAGCTGAACCGCGCGTATATGGCAGCTCGGTTCTTCACCATGCTAAAATCACCCCTTAGAGCGAGCGCGCAATTGCGCTTCGTTCTTTGCACTTGCCCTGCGCGCCGACCGCCAAGAAGCCGCGCAGGGTTTTCTATTTCCTTCCCTTTGAACCTATGGCAAGCAAAGCGCCCAATATAGCAATCGGGACACCAACGATTGCTGCGCCTAAAACAGTGATTGCAAGCCCAATCAATACGCAAACGGAACCGATTAACACCAATGCTTTATTCGTGTTCCGCCGATCTGGCACGGCATGATTTCTGTCCGGTTGATTATCCACGCTGTCTTTTTCATCCTTGGCTTGCTGCTGAACCTCGTTAGCCGATGGCGCGTTGTTAGTATGTTCTTCAGTGTCGGCCAATGCGGCAGCATAGCCGCTGCAAACGATGCTTCTAAACTCTTCGTCGCCATACTCGAAATACGAATCGCCGAACTCATCCTTTACGCGCTTCGGGCGGCGGCGCGGCTCACCAAAAAGAAAATCATCGAGAATCGAATTGAAGCAATGCGCTGTTGCTCTTACGTCGTTCAAGGCGTCATGCGCCCCAAAGTCACGATATCCGTAGAACGCTGCGCAATCTTCCAACTTGCACCATGACCATTCAGCATGCGTGCCGTCCCATGCGCCGTGTATCTTCGCAAACTCCTTCATCACGTCAAACGTCTGATGATCTGGTATATCCAAGCCTGAAGCTCGAAGAAATCCTAGGTCGAAATCGGCATTGTATGCGACGTATAGCTTAGCGTTCTTGAAAATCGGTTCAATTTCCGAACGCCTTTCTACAATCGTCTGCTTGTCCTTCACCATAGACGGAGATATTCCGTTTATGCTTTCCGCTTTAGGCCACTTTTTGCGCTCCGATGGCTTCAATAGGTCGCAAAACAGAACGTCACCGTCAAGATTCATGACAGCGAGCGACAGTATTTCATCGCGGCGAGAACCGCCGATGTTCAAGCCGGTTGTCTCGGTATCAAAAACGATTACCTTCTTTGGGTCAATCGCTTGTAACTTCTCTTTTCTAGTCATTTCCGCCACCAATCTTCAGCGTATCCGTCAAGCCAAGGATGAAGTCAGCAGAGCAATTTAGGGTCTCAACAATTAGCCTGACTTCTTCGCCGTTGGGCGCGCGCTTCCCGCTTTCCCACCTAGAAATCGTCTGCTTATGAACGCCGACCGCTTCTGCAAGTTGATCTTGGTTGAAGCCATTAGCCTTGCGCGCGATGGCAATTCGAGCGCCAATGAGCTTCTTTGTCTCGGTGCTATCCATAGCAACCCCTATCAAACGTAACCGTCTCGGCTAATTGTATACAAATTATTGTTGACACGCTAGACCAAACGGCTTACTCTTTTGCTTGCCCCGAAATAAGCCGTATGGTTTATTTCATCTCTCTTTCGGATGATTGGAGGTGAACAATGAGCGAGAACTATAAGGCAGCGCGCGAGCGGAAAGGTCTTACGGCTCAGAAGGCCGCAACCCTTCTTGGCGTTTCCATCACGACGCTTAGCAATTGGGAGACGGGCAAGACTTCGCCGACAGCGCCCATGCTCATAGAGCTTTGCAAGCTCTATGAGTGTACCGCCGATGAGCTTTTGGGCATCGTCGCTCTTTCGAGCAACTAAAGCGGAGGTTTCGAAACGTGAAAACCGATAAGAAAACCGTTGGTTTTGGAGGTGGTATTACGAATGCCCGAACCGTGCGGCCTAAGCGCTGCGCAGCGCCAGTGGTGCAGATGCGCCGTTGCGAAAACGCGCGAATGGCTGCGAAGAAAGATGCCCGCCCGAAGCGGCAACTTCGAACGGGCGTGTCAAATTGCAGGGCGCAATTGACAGAAGACAGTATAGCGCGCATGCCGCGCTACCAGCGCTGGGGATTGTATGCAATCGCCGCTCTGACGCTAACCGGCATCCTCCCTATGGCTGCTGCCGCCCTGCTTGGGTGGTTGTGCGATCTTGTGGGCTGGTGGCTTCTCATTCCGCTTTACATCGTGGTTGGTCGCGTCTTGTGGCGCGTGATTTGGTCATGAAGGCCGAAGTCTACCGCGACAACGCGGGCTTCTGGATGGCGCGCATAGAGGAAGACGCGAGCACGCCGGAAAACCGGGGCATCGGCAGGGTCTACCGCCGCCAGATGCTACCCGTCGCACCATCGGCGAGCAAGGCGGAAGCAGAAGCGGCCTTGCGCCGCGTCATGAGCCGTGAAGCGAGGTGCCCGCATGGACACCGATAACTACACGCAACCGCTCGAAGCCGTCATGCGCGAAGAGCGCCAGCGCGTCTACCCGATGCCGCTAAAGGTCGCGGACAGACGTTACCTGTTCAAGGAGTGGTGCGAGAAGAACCCAAAGGCGCTGCGCGAAATCGAGCTTACAGCGCTCGCAATCGACGCGCGCGGGCTTCGCGTCTCCACTAAGTACCTCATCGAGAAGCAGCGCTACGAGGGCATTACGAAGCTCGTTGGCGTGCCCTTCGTTGACGATCAGGGCAACGAACACACCTACGGAATCAACAACAGCGATAGCTCTTTGCTCGCTCGCTGGCTGCTCGAACGCAACCCGAAGCTTCGCATCGAGCTTAGAACATCCATGTTTGACAAGGAGAAGAAAGATGAAGCGTAAAGAGATCACCGAGACTATCGCCAAGGTCGGCGCTGGCACCTTCGCCCTCAACGGCAGCATGTCGCTCATCAATCCCAAGACCGGCGAGGGCTTCGACGTTGATATGAGCGCCACGCTCGCAATCGTTCGCGGCACCCTCGCATGGGTTGACACTCTGCTTGAAGATGGCGCGAAGCCCGAGCCGAGCACCGTTAAGCACATGCAAAAGCTGCTCACCTACGTTGGCAGCTCGATTGCCTACGACATTTCAAGCGATGAAGAGGAATAGCGCGCAGGAAACCTTGCCGCTCGATTTCGGCGAACCGCCCATGCCAGACCCCGAATCATGCGAGTTCGAAAGCATGCGGCATCGCGGCAAGACGTGCTGCACGTTCGTTGGGCGCGACGTTTGGACGAACTGCCGCGAAGTCGGGCACTGCGTATGGGACGGATGGCACCAGCAGGGCGCGCCAGACGTGATCTGCGACGAGGAAGACGGTTAGGAGGTGACTACATGCCTACAAGGGAGGAAACGACCGCTGCGCAAGAGCCTATGGCCTTCTTCTCGCACGATTCCAACGCTTCGCAAGACGCGAAGTGCCAACGTCTCATTCATCGTCGGGGATATGACGGCTACGGGCGCTGGTGGCGGCTCTGCGAATATCTGGCGGCTACCAAGGGGCACCGTATAGCGTTCGAGACGGAGGAAGACGCGCTTATTCTCGCGGGCGTTCTGGGCTTCGGACAGTCAGGCGCGTTCGATGAGTACATGGCGATTGAGGATTGCAAATCCTTTGTCGAAGAGCTGTTGGATATAGGGCTTCTCGAACGCGACGAAGACGGCTTCTTGACGAACTTTCGCATGCTCAAAAACGCGCTTTATTTCGGTCGCCAACGCGCCAACGGGCGCAAGGGCGGAAGACCGCGCAAGAACTCACAGAACAACAATTCAGCAGGTCAGGAGGTGTAAAAGCATGATTGCCAAACCCAAGGCAAAACCAGTGGTTTTAGGTGTGCTAAACCCACTCGCAAATGGTCGCCTAACCATAAAACAAAACAAAACAAAACAAAACAAGATGAGGTGGGTTTTGGTTCCTCGAACCAAAACCAAAACCCACCGTACTTGCTTGTTAGTCAACCTTACAAGCAAGGTTCTTTCTCTTGCTTCTTCTCTTTGCGGTCTTGTTTTGTGCGACTCATTCGAGCGCCAGCAAAACGGCTTTCCACAGGTTTTCAACAGAGTTTTCAACAATGGCACGAAATGGGGTGATTTGCTATGGATACCGAGAAGACTTATAGCTTCTCCTTTACGCCTGACAACCCGGAAAAGTTGGAACAGCTATTTGATAGTCTTCGTCGCAATGCGTCTGTTGTCGAAATCAAAACCGAATCGGGAACTGAAGAGCCTGACCGCATTATTTTCAACGGCAGCTCTTACAGCAAGCGCAACGAATGCAAAAGGATTCCCGACTATTCAGGCTCATACGTGACGGTGCATAAGGTCATGGATAACGGCACCTATGAACACGACTTCGGTTACTTCCAATGCTCGCGTTGTGGGTGCTACATCATGGACAACGCGGCCTATTGCCCTTCTTGTGGCGCGGAGGTTGCGGAATGATTGCGCCAACGACACGCGACGGAGCACGCGAGCTGTTCGCAAGCAAGCTTTCCTATGAGCAGATCACAGCGAACGACATTCGAGCTCTTGAAGGTTTCCTTGCAATCGAGTACGCGCAACACGAGCGCAACGGCGAGCACATGGAAATGCACCCGTGCTATCGCAAGAAGTACCAGCCGCAAATCAACCTTGCCGATGGCGGTAGAGGAATCAAAAGCGCGTTTCTGCGCGTTAGCGGCTTCTACTTCTCAGGCCGTGAAGCTATCTCGTTCAACGAAGACGGATTCATAGGCATTGCGGGCTGGGCTGATGACACGAACGTTCAGCCATTTCTCAGAGCGTTTCACAAGTGGGTTTGCGAGTGGATGATTGGAGTTACCTACCGATGATTGAGACGAAGCACGCGAAGAGCCTTGGCGAGCTTTCGCGCGGTGATGCAGTGGAGCATCCCGACCACTACGCGGGCGACGGACAGATTGAGTGCATGGACGCTATGCGTTCGATGATGAGCGGCGACCAGTACGCCTTGCCCGCCCAATCTGCCTACTGGTGGGGATGTGCTTTCAAATACCTTTGGCGCTGGCGGCGCAAGAACGGCGTTCAGGACTTGCAGAAGTGCAAGCAGTGCATCGACTACCTGATTGCCGAGACGGAAGGCAAGAAGTGAAGCACTACCAGATCGTACTTTGCGCCATTGCCACCGCCGCGACCGTAGCCGCGTTCTGGTGCGTCTGCTACTGGGCTTATCAAGCGCTTCTGGCAATCGCGCTGTTCCTAGTGTTTCTCGCGCTTATAGCGCTCACGTTTTAGGAGGTTTCACATGCTGAAAGAAGATAGAGAGATCGAGCAGGGCGCTTACGGATGCGCCGCAATCGTCCTTTTTGCCGTTCTGGCGCTCGTTGTGAGCATCGCGGTTGGCGTGTTCTTCGGCGCTGGCTTCGGGCTTATCGCCCTTGCGGTGTTCGTCGTGTTTTCGCTTATCTGCGTTATGCGCGCGTTCATGAAGGTTGGCAAGTAGCATGGGCGGCAAGTACGAGGTTCGCGGCGCGATGAGCGGGTTTTGCCCGTTCTGGTGCGGACAATTTACCAACTCGCTTGCTCATGCCCTGCTGCTGCTCATCCGCTTTTCTCTGAAGTACCGAATCGTTGAGTTCAACATCAGGAAAGAGCCGTTGGATTGCGCGGATTGCCCCGACGATGACTGCCCTTCGCGGATTCGTGGAAACTGCGAGTGGTCATGATGGGCGTTAAGGTCAAGCGCGGTGCAGATGGCGTTTTCGAGTGTCGTTTGTACCTTGGGCGCAGCATCGACGGCAAGGCGATTCGCCCCTATAAGCGGTTTCCAAACGCGGCTACCGAAGAGGAAGCGCAAGCCCTCGCTGAGACGTGGGCTGCTTACGTGACGGCTGACGGAACGGTTAGAAGCGCCCGCTTGACCGATTTGCTCGAAGACTACGTGCAACTGCGCGAGCGCAACGGCGCAAGCCCGAACAGCATTAAGAGCTATCGGCTGTTCTGCCGCTACGTCGCACGTTACCTGAAGACCGCAAACGCACGCGATCTTGGCGTTATGGACTTCAACCGCTTTGAGCAACGCTTGCTCATGGTCAAGGACGAAGGCGGGCAAGGTCTTTGCCGCAATAGCGTTATCAACGTCCACAACTTCTTGCGCGGCGCTTATAACCACTTCGTAGACGCTGGCATTTGCGACGCTAACCCGCTGGTGTACGTCGCCAAACCATCGCCGGAACGGCACGAAGCTTCGGCGCTCACCGAATGGGACTTTGAGGGCTTCAACGAGAAGCTAGAGGGCGCTCTTAGCAAGGAGATCAAGACGAAGGCCGATTACCGCGCCGCCGTCTACGCCTTCGCTTCGTGGCTGTCGCTCGTAACCGGTATGCGCGTTGGCGAGGTCTGCGCGGTGCAGCGCATCGACGTTAAGCGCGCCCTGTCTTACGTCCACGTCGGCGGCAACGTCATTGAGGGCAAGGGCAAGAAGCCCTATCGGCGAAACGTCACCAAAGGCCGCAAGTGCCGCAACATCGCGCTTACACAAGACGATATCGCGGTTATTGATGCCTTCACGAAGCTTCAGAGCGCCGTTCTGGGGCGTTTGGGCGCAGATTGCCCACTGGTTACGCTAGACGGCTCTTATATGCGCCCAACGACGATTTCACGGGCTTTCAGCCGCATACGCGACGCATGCGGACTGCCGCGAGAGATCACGTTTCACAGCTTGCGTCACACGCACGCTTCGTGGCTCATCGCCAACGGCTGCGACCTGAAGACGCTATCTGAGCGCATGGGGCACGCGGACGAAGCAACGACGCTTCGAATCTACGGCCACCTGATGCCCGGACGCGACGCGGCGGCGGCTCAGCTCTTCAGCGAAGCGAAGCGCAGAGCTTCGAATGGATAAGAGGAAGGGGTTACACATGAACGCTTCTGAAAGTGTTGTAAACGTATCGGTTAATGCGAATGTCATTGATTCTTCGGCTCAAACGCTTGTATTCCGTGAAGCATGCGGCACCGCGACTATGGATGGCGTAGAAGGTCGATTTGAGGTTTCCCATCACGCAGCAACTGGCGCACCGATTGTTGGGCTTCCAAATGGCAGCTTTGTTGTCTTCCCTTGGTCAACTCTTATTTGCGCCGCAACCGAAGCATCCAAGCGTCATGAGGTGTGCCAAAGGTGAACCAAAACGCCGTTTTCGGGCATCGCGGCGACCGAGGACGAAACGCGAGATAAACCGCCGCTTTCGGTACGGGTTAAAACCGCCCGTGCCAGATAAGAAGTAATTATCAGGCAATCGTGAGAAAGGAGGGTGCCAGTGGAGCCGCAAACGTTCGATTTCAAGCCCGACACGCCGAAGCTGAGCAAGGAAATGCAAGCGACGTTGGCGAAGACCGAAGCCGCCCTAAAGCAGATGTGGGAACGCGAGAAGCGGGAAGCGCAAACGGTCTACGAGATCACGATTCCGACGCAAACGCTAACCATCTTCGGCAAGGAGCACGCAGAGCACATCTTGCGGACGTTGAAGGGCTTGAAGCTCACTGGCACCTACCGCATCACGAAGAAATGAGGTGCGATGAAAACCATTGAGCTTAACGACGATGACTGGGCGCGGCTCAAACGCAAGCTGATGAACGGCAGCGTTGACGATGCCCTGAAGGACTACACGCCGCCCGTCAAACTGACGCACGGCACCGAATACATCACATACGAGAAGGAAGGTTACGAAGATGATTCCGAATCTGACAACTGAGCAGCGCCGAGAAAACCTCGAAAAGGCGAAGGCCGCACGCCAGCGCCGCGCCGCGATCTTGAAGGGCGTTGCCGATGGCTCTTACAGCGTGCCCGACGTGCTCAACATGGCTGGCAACGATGACACGGTGGCGAGAATGAAGGTCTTTACGCTCATCAAGGCCGCACCGGGCTACGGCTTCGCCCGAACGCAACAGACCATGCGCAAGCTGCACATTTCCGAATCGCGCCGCCTTCGCGGTCTTGGCGCAAACCAACGCGCCGCGCTTGTCGAGCTGTTCGGTGGTGGTTCTCGATGATTCAGAAGTTTGTTGATGCGTGGATGAAGAACCGCGATCTCATCCAAAGCTGGCTTGAACCGATATGCCTTGGCTGCGATTACTCCGATATCGTCAAGGCGACCGTCAAGGCAATTGCGCTTGAAGCGACGGGCGACTATTGCGACCCTAAGCCGGACTTCGAGAACATCCACGAAATCAACGATGGAGACTATCAGGGGACGCTTGTTTACGTCATTCCTGAAGCTGGCTATCAGCCTAGCGAATACTGGTACGTCCGCGTTTCGTATGTCTCTTGCTGCTGTTGCGACACTCTGCAAGGTGAGCAGATGCGCAGCAAAGAAGACTGCATCAAGGGCGTTATGGCGCTCAGCCTTCATATCGTTCAGCAAATGCGCAAGATGGGTGGTGTTGAGGTATGAGCCTAAACAAGATCACGCTTTCGGGCAATCTTGGCGCAGATGCCGAGCTGCGCTATACGAAAAGCGGAAACCCTGTCGTTTCGTTCTCGCTTGCTGTCAACGAGCGCACGCCGAACGGCGATGGCACATGGGGCGAATACACCAACTGGCCTGATTGCGTCATGTTCGGCAAGCGCGCCGAAGCGCTCGCGCCGTGGCTTCGCAAGGGCACCAAGATTTCGCTTCTCGGACGCATCCACACGCGAAGCTACCAGAAGGACGGCCAGAGCATCAAGCGTTGGGAAGTTCGCGTTGATGATGTGGAGCTGATGCAGTACAAGCGCGATGCGCAATCGACGGCATCAGCGAACGCAGCCGCGCCCGGTCTTGCGATGGCTACCGGCGACCCGTCGCCCGTTGCACCAGCGCAACCGGCAGCGCCCGACATTTACGACGATGACATACCGTTTTAGGAGGTTTACCGATGTTCGATTTCTTGAAGAGGAAGGCGAAGCCGAGTGCGGCGGCTACCGATAAGAGCAAGCCGCTATGGGTGGAGCTGTTCGACACTCAGCCCGTCGATTCCGCAGGTTCGCTTATCGCTCTCGATGACCTCGTTTCCTATCGCGGCACGCTGCTTCAGGTCGTGGCGATGAGCCACAAGCAGAAAGTTGTGTTGCGCACGCCCGGAAAGAAAAAGGGCGGTTTCTGGGTTGCCGCTTGTAACTGCACGCTCGTTAAGCGCCACGCGCGGAAGGAGAACTAACATGATCGGTCGCAAGATGCGGGCTAAGAAGGTCGCCGAGGGTATCGACATGCCGACATATGCCCATGATGGCGACGCTGGGCTTGACCTTCGAATCACCGAGACTGTCACGCTCGAACCGATGCAGAAGTGCGTTGTCGGCTGCGGTCTTGCCGTCGAGATTCCTAGCGGCTGCGTGGGGCTGGTGTTCCCGCGCAGCGGCCTTGCGGCAAAGCAGGGCATCACGCTTTCGAATAGCGTTGGCGTTATCGACAGCGGCTATCGCGGCGAGGTCTGCGCGGCTCTCATCAACCAGAGCTATGAGACGGTGACGCTCGAAGCTGGAACGCGCGTCTGCCAGCTTGTCGTTATGCCGTATGTTCCTTGCGAGCTTGTGCCGGTTGATGAGCTTAGCGACACCGAGCGCGGCGCGGGCGGCTTCGGCAGTACGGGCGTTGAGTAGGTGACGCGATCTTGAAAGCAAAGGAGTATTTCGAGGGTATCCGCGCCGAGGTGGTGAAGACCGATAAGGCGCGGGATATGCTCGAACGCATGAAGGCCAAAGAAGGTGCCAAAGCGCAGAGCTACACGGAGGGGCGCGGGGGCGGTGAGGTTTCCGATGGGTCGCTCTCGATATTGCAGCGTATCGACTTCGAAGACAGGTTGCAGCAGCGAATCAATGACGCGCAAGGCATGATTGACGAAGCGTGCGAACTGCTTTACGGGCAAGACGGGCGCGGAGGTCTTGCCAAGCTCAAAGGCACCAGATACGCCGACGCAATCTGCATGGGCTATCTTCAGGCGCAGGAATGGGCGGAGATAGCAGACATTATGCAATGCTCGCAGCAATGGTGCCGCGAACTCTGCAAGGCTGGCTTCGCCTACATCGACCGCGTAGGATGGGCGAAATTGAAGAACGCCTAAGATTGGCACTTGCGTTCACTTTCCGCCTTCTGCTAAAGTTCGGTACGGTGGATTAGGTAAGGCCACGGGCGACAGCGCTCGTGGCCTTTTTGTTTGGGGGTGCGCATGGCTAAGGACTTCTCGCGCGCCTTCTACGCTTCCGCTGACTGGGAACACGCCAGAGACGCGGCATTGACGCGCGACGCTCACCTATGCCAGCACTGCTTGCAGCAAGGAGAGATCACGCCCGCTGTCATGGTGCATCACATCATCGAGCTAACGCCAGCGAACATCAGCGACCCAAGCATTGCGACTGACCCAAGCAACCTCGTTAGCCTTTGCGACAGGTGCCATAAGAAGGTGCATGGTTGGATAAGGCAAGGTTCGACACGACAAGGGCTGGCCTTCGACAGCGACGGCAATTTGATATCGCTTGGCGATTGATTCAAAAACGCAACACAACACAGAGCGACCGCGAGAAAGCGGACGCAAAACCGCAGGTAAACCCGCGAGACAATCCCCCCGGTCTGCAAAACACAGGCGGTGCCTAGGGCACCAACGCCGGGAGATAATTTCTTGCGCGTGACGGATTTTCGAAAGGGGGTGGTCTTGCGATGACGGCAAAAGTAGGCAATACTTCGAAAGTTTCGCCCGCAGTCGCGGGGAATAGCCCGCCGAAGCGGCGAGTTGCCAAGGAGAAGCGCGTAGAGAGCGAGCTTCGAAAGCTGCGCGAGATCACCAAGGGCGCTATCCCCGATGAGAAGCGAAAAACCGTCATGCCGCTTCTGGCGAACCTCGCTTTTCTGAAGGTCAAGCTTGACGATGCCCGCGCCGATCTGCTCTACGAAGACATTTTCACCGAGTACGACAACGGCGGAGGGCAAACCGGGCTGCGCGAGCATCCCGGCTTCAGCGCTTACAACAAGCTGTTCACCACGTTCTCACGCGGCGTGAAGCAGCTAACCGACATGATGCCGAACGGCACCGCCGCTGCCGACGCGCTCATTGACTTCATCAATGAAACGCGGTACGGCTAGGGCGAAGTCTAAGGGCGGCTCGTGCGAGCGCGCGATACGCGAATACTTCGGCGGCATACTGAGCGGCGAGATCATAGCGTGCGAGAAGATGAAGCAGGTTGCCGCTCATGTCCTGCGCGACATGGACAACACCGACCCGCTCTATCCGTACCACTACCGCGAAGAGTTCGCGCAGAAGCACGTTCGGTTCATCGAAAGCTTCTGCCGCCTACCGTCCGGGCGCTTGGGGCACGATTTCAAGCTAGAGCTTTTCCAACGCGCCATTCTGTCGGTTGTCTTCGGCTTTGTTGATGCCGAGGGCGTGCGGCAATACCGCGAAGTGCTCTGGATTATGGGGCGCAAGAACGGAAAGACCGCGCTTGCGTCTGCGATAGAGCTTGACTTGCTCGTGAACGACGATGAGGGCGCGCCGGAGGTCTACAACGTCGCCACCGCACACGATCAGGCGGCAAAGGGCTTCAACAACGCGTGGCGTATGGTGCTCACAAGCCCTGCGCTTGCTAAACACATCAGAAAGCGCGTGTCAGACCTTTACTGCGACCTGAACATGGGCACCATCAAGGCGCTGAGCGCCAACACGAACCACCTTGACGGTCTGGACATTTCCGGCGCTATCGTTGACGAGCTGGCCGCGATGAAGAACCGCGACCTTTACGACCTTACGATGCAGGGAACGTCCGCCCGCCGCCAACCGCTCGTTTTGGAGATCACGACTAACGGTTTCGTGCGAAACGGCATCTTCGATGCTCAATACGAGTACGCGACCAAATGGCTTGACGGCAAGGCGACAGGCGAGAAGGCAGAGCGCTTCATAGCGTTCATCTTCGAACTTGACGAGCGCGAAGAATGGCAGGACGAAGGCGCTTGGGTCAAGGCTAACCCCGGCCTTGGCACCATCAAATCGCTGTCGGCGCTTCGCCAGAACGTTTCTAAGGCGAAGGACGATGCGACATACCTTCCCACTCTGCTAGTTAAGGACTTCAACCTCATTGAAAACCAGTCTCAGGCTTGGCTTACGTGGTCTGAGATTCACAACGAAGCCACTTTCGACCCCGGCGACGGAACGTTTACGTATGCCGTGCTCGGCGTTGACGCTGCGGATACGACCGACCTTACCGCCGCTTGCCTTCTCATGCAGCGGCCTAACGATCCGAACTTCTACGCGCTGCACATGGCGTGGATTCCGCTTCGCGCGTTGGAGCAAGCGGAGAAGGAGGGGCGGCGCGGGGGGCGCGACGGCGTGCCCTATGACGCGTGGATTGCGCGCGGGCTTATGCGGACGTGCGAAACGCCCATCATGGACAAGCGCGACGTTCTGGATTGGGTGGCCGAGGTTCAGGACAAGTACGGCATCTATGCCGTCTCTTGCGGCTACGACCCGTGGCACATGCGCGACGTGCCGACCGTGGAAGCATACGAAGACTATTTCGGTGCCGACAACCTGCAAAAGGTCATTCAGGGCGCGCAAACGCTGTCAATGCCGATGAAGGAGCTTCGAGCGCTCTATAAGGAAGGGCGCATCGTGGACAACGCCAACCCGATTGCCGAATGGTGCCGCTCGAACGTCGCCATTCGAACCGACGTGAACGGAAACATTCAGCCGGACAAGAAGAACCAAGACCCGCGCAACCGCATAGACGCGTGGGCGGCTGAGTGCGACGCGTTCATTGCGATGAAGAACATTGCGGACGATTACCGCGCGATGATAGGAGGTTAGAGTTGAGCAGATCACAACCGTTTCTGCGCTCGCTCTTCGATGCGGTGTTCCACCGTCCGCAGATGCAAGCGGTAAACGGCTATTTCTCCACGTTCACGGCCTATGCCCCGTCGTTCACGACGTGGCAGGGCGGGCTTTACGAAGCAGAGCTTACGCGAAGCATCATCGAGAGCGGCGCAGACCACGCAAGCAAGCTGAAACCGGAGGTTTCCGGCTCTGCTCAGCCTGTCGCCGCGCGTGCTCTCAGGCAGCAGCCTAACCCGTGGATGACCACGCCGCAGTTCATCAAGCGCATTTGGACGATTCTTCAGGTCAACGACACGGCGCTTATCGTGCCTATCGACGCTGGCGACGGTATTACGATCACCGGGTACTATCCCGTGCTGCCGAGCCAGTGCGAAGCATACGACGTTGACGGCGAGCTTTGGCTGAAGCTCACGTTCCCGACAGGCGACAGCGTGCTTGTCGAGTGGTCGCGCGTCGGCGTGATGACGCGCCACCAGTACCAAAGCGATTTGTTCGGCGACGGCACGAACGTTCTTCAGCCGACGCTAGAGCTTATGCACGCTCAGAACGAAGCCGAGCAGTCGGCTATCAATCAGGGCGCAGCAATTCGCTTCATCGGCAAGCTGAGCCAGAACCGAAACGAAGGCGACCAAGAGCGGGCGCGAAAGGCGTTCAACGCTCAGCTTTCCGCTGACAACGCGGGCGGAATCGCGGTCTATGACAAGCTGTTTTCTGACGTTGAGCAGATCACGCCGACAAGCTACACGGTCGATGCGGCGCAGATGGAGCGAATCGAGAAGAGCGCTTACCGCTTCTTCGGCTCCAATGAGGATATCGTCACGAACTGCGCGGACGAAGACACCTTCAACAGCTACTACGAAGGACGCATCGAGCCGTTCGCTGTTCAGCTCGGCTTCGTTATCACCTCCATGACGTACACGGCGAACGAGATAGCGCACGGAAACTCAATCATGTTCAGCGCGAACCGCCTAGAGTTCGCCAGCAACACGACGAAGCTTAACGTTTCCGTCGCGCTTTTCGACCGTGGTATCTGGAACGGCAATCAGGTAGCCGATGTTTTCCAATCCCCGCACTACGAGGGCGGAGAGCGCCACGTGATACGCGGCGAGTACATCGACCTAGAACTTATCAGCGAGCATACGGCGGAACAGGCGGCGCAAGCCGCAGAGACGAACGCGAATATAGCCGCAATCGACGCGAGCAGCGGCTACGGCGACAAGAAGGAGGTAGACGATGCCAGCGAAACCGAGTGAGCGGCAATACCGTTCCCTTGCCGTTCCGCTCAACGTGCGGGCGGCTGACGGCGCAACCAAGAAGCGCTTTGACACGGAATACTACGTTGAGGGCTACGCTTCTACTTTCAACGACCCATACGTTCTGTTCGAGGATTTCGACGGCACAAAATACATCGAGGTTATCAGCCCCGATGCCTTCCGCGAAGCGGACATGAGCGACGTTATCCTTCAGTTCGACCATGCGGGCAGAGTGTACGCCCGCATGAGCAACGGGACGCTCATTGTGGAGCCGGACGAGCACGGGCTTTTCATCGCCGCCGACCTGTCGCGCTCTCAGGGCGCGCGCGATCTCTTCGAAGAGATAAAGGCCGGTCTTATCACGCGCATGTCATGGGCTTTCACGGTAGCGGCAGACGAATACGACCGCGAGACGCATACCACGACCATTACGCGCGTCAAAAAGGTTTTCGACGTGTCCGCCGTCAGTCTTCCGGCTGACCCGAACACTGAGATATCAGCAAGAAACCTGCTCAACGGAGCGATTGAGCAGTCGCGCAAGGAGCTTGCGCGCCGTAAGAGTGCCCTTGCCGTTGCGAGGGCGACACTGGCAATCGCCAAGAGCAGAAAGGTTTAGAACAATGGACGAAATGACTATGGATGACCTGCTTAACGAGCTTCAGGGTCTTGTCGATAAGTACAAGGCCGATGACGGCACCGACACCGAGCCGACCGAGCAGGACGCAGAGCGCATGAGCGCGCTTACCGCCGAGATCGAGAAGCGCAACGCCGCCGCCGCTCAGCGCCGCGACAGCCACACCGCGACCGTTGCAGCCGCGCGCGCCGCTATCGAGAACGGCACCGCCCGACGTGTCGATTCCGTGCCGCTGGGGACTTCCGCGAGCGCTCGCGGTGCTCTTCCGCAGGTGCGCGACACCACCGACTACAACGCCGCCGCCCGCCGCGCGTGGGTGAAGGACATTGCCAGCCGTTCCGGCGTGCAGCTCATCGGTGGCACCGAGCTTACGCAGGTTGAGCGCGACGCGTACAACCACCTTATCGAGCAGCGCACGGCGTTCACGCATCTGACCAGCAACACCGATGCGGTTATCCCCGTCGAGCTTCAGACGCAGATTTTCACGCTGATTGACAACACGGCTGTTCTCTACGGCGACATCCACAAGGACAACTTCCCGCATCAGTTCGAGCTTATCCGCCATAAGAGCATCAAGGCTGGCGACGCGGCGAAGACCGATGAGGGCGCAGCGCCCACCGATGAGGAGCAGAACGAGTTCGACATCATCACCCTTACGGGCGAGGAGATCAAGAAGACCGTCAAGATGAGCCGCAAGATGGCGGTTCAGTCTATCAGCGGCTTTGAGCAGTACATCGTTAACGAGACTGGCGCGCGCCTTGCCGTCGCCGCCAACGCGCGTGTCCACGCCAAGACGGTTGACGGCACGCTCGGCATGGATTCCGGCAACAAGATTAACTGCGCCACCGCTGGCACCCTGAAGAAGGCTGATATCACCAAGCTTCTGGGAATGCTCTACACCTACGGCAACCCTGCGCCGAAGGGCTGCATTATTTACGCCAACGGCAACACCATTTGGAACCACATTGCTATGGTCGAGGATGCCAACGGGCGCTCTTACTTCGTGGACGAGAAGACCGAAGACCCCGCCGTTGAGGGGCATATCTTCGGCAAGCTCGTAAAGCGCGACGATTCGATGGCGGACGGTATCATCAAGGCGGGCTATCCCGACCTGTTCCGTGGAAACATCTTCGACGGCGTGGACATTACGCCCTACGTCGAGCCGGGTACGCAGAAGCGCTGCTTTGACGGATACCTGCTCTTCGACGGCGGGCTTGTCGTGCCTAAGTCTTTCGGCCAGCTCACCATCGGCACCGCCGTTAAGGCTTAGGAGGTGCCGCATGGCAGAGAAGCCGACGCTGCTTGACGCGTGCCGCGAAGCG
Organism: Collinsella aerofaciens; assembly: GCF_015557435.1. Lineage (GTDB taxonomy): Bacteria > Actinomycetota > Coriobacteriia > Coriobacteriales > Coriobacteriaceae > Collinsella > Collinsella aerofaciens_Z. The sequence continues at coordinate 61,457 of NZ_JADNOH010000037.1, read as the reverse complement.
CTGAGGATTCCCGCCGAATGCACCGACTTTGACGCTGAGATCGAAGACCTCATCGAAGCCGCCCGCGCCGCGATGCGCGCGGGCGGCGTTGCCGATTCCGTAGCCGCCGACGATTCGAACAGCACGGTTCGGCTCGCGGTGAAGGTCTACTGCAAGGCGAACTTCGGCATGGACAACCCCGATGCCGACCGCCTTACTCAGAGCTTCGACGATCTGCTAACCATGATGCGCGGCAGCTCGGAGTTCGGGGGCGCGTCATGAGCATGTGGGCTGGCACGTGCCAGCTCATCGCTAAGACCGTCAAGAAGGACGAATACGGCGTGCAGCAGACGGAGGAAACAAAGCGAAAGGTGTTCTGCAACGTCTTCTCTATGGGCGATGCCGCCTACTACGCCGCCGCTGCCGCTGGCATTCACCCCGAAGCAGTGTTGCAGATTCGAAAGAGCGCCTACAACGGAGAGCGGCTAGTCGAGTTCGACGGCGCGCGGCTCACGGTCGCGCGCGTTGACAGGTCAAGCCCCGACTTCGTGCGCCTGACGCTCGCTGAGGTGGTGGGCGACCGTGGCTGAGCAGAGCATCGAGCGGTTCATACGAAGCTGCATGAAAGAGTGCGTGGACGATAACGTTTCCGCGCTCGCTGAGAACGCGGGCGAAGCCGGAAGGCGCGCCGTGAAGCTGTTGAAGCAAGAAAGCAAGGTGCGCACCGGCGCTTACAAGAAGGGCTGGAAGGCCGACGTTAAGACCGATGAGACGGGCACCGAATGCACCGTGCACAACCGGCGATACCAGCTAACGCACCTGTTGGAGAACGGCCACCAGATCACGAACCAGACCGGCGAGGATTACGGCACCGTTCCCGGCGACGGCGTTATCAGGAAGGTTGCAGACCAAGTGGCGCGAGAGTTCGCGGAGATGGGGGGCGACGGACGATGATTGAGCTAAAGGCGCTCTGCGGCGTTCTCGATTCGCTCGGCATCCCGTGGGCTAACCAGCGCTTCGCTGACGGCGAGGAACCGGCACCGCCCTTCATCTGCCTTGTTGCGGGCTACAACGAAGCGGCCTACGCGGACAACGGCACCTATCTTTCGTGGATGCCCTACGATATCGCGCTCTACACGCGGCACCGGGACTACGCGACCGAGAAGCGCATACGCGCCGCACTCGAAGCCGCCGAGTGCCCTTACACGCTTGGCATCACAGAGATTGATTCAGAAGAGCTTACCGAAGCGGCGTTCACCGTGAACGTCGCAGAGAGTTAGGAGAGACCAAATGGCACGAAACGGATTCTTCGGCGTGAAGAACTCGCATTTCGCGATCTGCACCGACGAAGACGCACTTACCTACGAAGACCCCGTGCATGTCGCGGGAACCGTAGCTATCAGCATGGAGCCGACCGTTGAGACGGCAACGAGCTACGCCGACAACGAGCCGTGGCTTGACAAGCAGCAGGACAACGGCGGCTCTGGAACCATGAGCTTCTACGACACCGAGAGCACCGCCGAGCTGCGGCAGCTCATCGCAGACCTCGTGGGCTACGAAATCGCGCAGGACGGGCGAACCATCCTGAGCGCCGACCGCACGCCCAAGAAGTTCGCCTTTATGTGCGAGCAGCCGGGGCACGTGCTCGGTCGCCGCCGCTGCCTTCTCATGTGCCAGCTCTCGAAGCCGACACAGGAGCTTAACACCGTTCAGGACACGCCCGAGATCACGCAGCTTGATTATCCGTTCACGTGGCGACCGGTCACTATCCCGAGCACCGACATTCGCACGAGCGGCTATGACAGCTTCACCGGGCTTGCCGACTACGACACCTTCTTTGATGCGGTCAATATCGAGCTTGAGCACAAGACCGAACCGACGGTCTAGGAGGTTTCGAATGCTTATCAAGGTTGGCGAAAAGGAGTTCGAAGCGACCTTCAACGCATTCACTCCGATTGCCTTTTCCCGCTGCTTCAATGTCGTGAAGCCCAACGGCACCATGAGACCGAAGGACATTAACGAGGATACCGGCGCGATCTTGGAGAACTTGGACAAGTTCGGATTCCCACCGCTCGTGCCGCTTCTCGAAATCTTCTACGCGTGCATCAAGACGGCAAACCCTCAGTTCGATGAGAAGTTCGATGAGTGGGTTTCGTCCTTCCCCGCCGATGGCTACGACTTGGAGCGCAAGGACGGTTGGGCTACCGACGTGATGCGTATTGTGATGGACAACTTTTTTCCAAGCGCCGCGCAAGATGCAGTGGAAGCCGAGGAAGCCGAAAAGGCCAGCGCCGCCGCTTCCAAGTAACCTGCAAGACGCGTGCGACGCGCGATACATCTACAACTGCCAGCAATGCGGCCTGACGCTCTCAGACCTTCAGATGATGAGCTACCGGCAGGTGCAAGACCTTTTGGAAATCAACGCGTTCTACGCAGACGCTGCGGCGCACTACGACGAGGACGAGAAGGCGCGCAAGGCCGAAGCCGCGTTCTGGTCATGACATGAAGTGAGTTCTTGACGGCAGCGCACCCGCGAGGGCGCGTTGCTTCAAGCACTCATGGGACTTTGACAACCGAAGAGGGGTGATTACGTGGCGGTCACTTACAAGGGGCTTGTTATCAAGTTCGGCGGCGACACGACCGAGCTTCAAAGCGCCCTGAAGAAGGTTCAGCAGGCATCGCGCGACACCCAAAGCGATTTGCGCGATATCAACAAGGCGCTGAAGTTCGACCCCGGAAACACCGAGCTGCTAGAGCAGAAGGTAAAGGCGCTCAACTCTGCCTACGGCGAGACGAAGCAGAAGCTTGATGCTTACAAGCAAGCGCTCGCGCAGTTGGAGAGCAAGAAGCAGAGCGGCGCGCAGCTCACGGCTCAGGAGGAGCGGCAGTACGACAGCCTGAAGCGCGCGATCATGCAGTGCGAGCGCCAGCTTGACAGCTACGGCAGCGAGCTTGCGGACACGGCGCGCGAAGCGGACGCATCGCGCACGGCGCTTTACAAGGTTGGTCAGACCATCGAGGACAACGCCGACAAGCTTTCAAACGCCGGGTCTAAGATTTCAAGCGCGGGAACGGCATTGTCTGGCGGCATCATCGGTGCGGCTGGCGCGCTTACCGGCCTTGCATCGAGCCAAGAGGAAGCGATACAGCAGAGCGGGCAGCTCGAAACGGCATGGGTGAGCGCTGGCGGCACCGCCGAGCAAGCATCTTCGACCTATGCGAGCTTCTACCGCATCCTTGGCGATTCTTCATCTGCCACGGAAGCGAGCCAGAACCTAGCGCGCCTGACAACCAACGAGCAGGAATTGCAGCAGTGGACGGACATTGCCGCTGGCGCTTACGCGACATTCGGCGACGCTCTGCCGCTTCAGAACTTGGCGGAAGCAGCGCAGGAGACGGCGCACACGGGCACCGTCACTGGCGGTCTTGCCGACGCTCTCAACTGGTCTACGGCATCAGCCGAGCAGTGGAGCGCCGCGCTGTCCGGTCACTCTTCGGCTCAGGCCGCTTTCAATCAGGCGGTCGCCGAGGGTCAGACAAAAGAAGACGCTTTTAACGCTGCTCTTGCCGCGTGCGGAAGCGAGCAGGAGCGGTCGCAGCTCATCACCGAGACGCTTACCGGGCTTTACGCGGACGCGGGACGGCAGTACCAAGAGACGAACAAAGACCTTCTCGCTTCGCGCGACGCGCAGAACGAGATGAACCAGAGCATGCAGGAACTCGGCGAAGCGGCAATGCCAGTCAAGACCGCCGTAACCGAGATCGGGACGAGCCTTCTTAACACTCTCGCGCCCGCGCTCGAATCCGTAACGGGCTGGTACAAGAACCTAACGCCAGAGCAGCAGACGCTTGTTAATAACCTCGCGCTCGGCGCGGTCGCCTTCGGCGGCGTGACAACCGCCATTGGTAAGACGATGGAAGCCGCAGAGGGCGTGGGAAGCGCCTTCAAGACCGCTGGCGAGCTTTGGGGCGGCGCTAAGAAGCTCATGGGCGACACGGGCTTTCTGAGCAAGATAGGAACCGGCTTCTCTAACATCGTCACCAAGGCGGGCGGTCTGGGAACCATGCTCACCGGCACGCTCTCTAGCGGTTGGACGGGCTTTACCGGTCTTATCGCCGCGCATCCTATCGGCCTTGGCGTAGCCGCCGTGTCAGCCGCCGTCGCTGGCCTTACGTGGTTCTTCACGCAGACCGAGACGGGTAAGCAGATGTGGTCTGACTTCACCGGCTGGATTTCGGAGAAGTGGCAAGCCGTGCAGGATTTCTTCGCTGGCGTGCCTGAGTTCTGGGGCGGAATCTGGGAGCAGGTCAGCACCGGCGTTTCTGATTTCTGCACCGGCGTTGGCGAGAAGTGGGAGCAGCTGAAGCAAGGCGCTTCCGACACTTGGGAGAACATCAAAACCGGCGCTTCGAACGCTTGGAACGACCTTAAAACCAACGTCGGGAACCTCGCACAAGGCGCGGTCGATACCGTGTCTAACTGGTGGAACAACCTAACCGGCAACACCGATTCGGCCTTCGGGCAAATCGCTTCCACGGTGCAGAACGACATGAACACCGCGAAGACGGTTGGCAGCTCTGCGGCTGGCGCTCTGCAAGCCGCGATGAACGGCGACTGGGAGACGGCGAAGAGCCAAGCGGCAAACGCCTTCAACGCGATTAAAGACAACATCGGCTCGAAGCTTGACGCTGCCGAGAGCACGGCGGTTAGCATCGCAGACCGAATCGGCGACAAGCTGGGATTCCCCGGCCTTGGCTCGAAGGTGCGGGGCGTTTTCGACAGCATCAGGGGCTTCATCGAGAACCCGATTGAAAGCGCGTGGAACGCGATTTCTAGCATTCCGCAGAAGATCATGAACGCCTTTGGCGGAATCAAGATCAGCATTCCGAAGCCGAAGCTTCCGCACTTCAACGTCAGTTGGAACGAGTTTGGCCCGATTTCGCTACCGAGCGTGAGCATTAGTTGGTATGCGCGCGGCGGCTACTTCGATGAGCCGTCAATCGTCGGCGTTGGCGAAGCTGGCGGCGAGTTCATCGCGCCTGAGAAGCAGTTGCAAGGCTTCATCGAAACGTCGGTAAACCGCGCGTTCTCTCGGTTCGCCGACGCGCCGAGCCAGCCCGTTAACGTCGCCGTGACGGTTTACGCCACGGTCGCTGACGGCGTGGACGCATACGAGACAGGCCAGCAGATCGGCGCTGGCATCGCAAGCAAGCTGAAGCAAAGGGGGGTGCCAGTTGCAACTTAGACGGACTAGGAACCAGCACGACCGAATCATCTTCAACGGCACCGACCTATCGAAGCTGGTTTACTGCAAGGTGCGCCGCCCCATCATGGCGACCGTCAACGCGACGTTCGAGAGCGTGCCGGGGCGGCATGGCGAGGTCTTCAAGAGCGCCTACCGTGGCGGCTACGACCTGCCCGTTGAGATTTGGCTTAGGACTGAAGACCGCCGCGAGGTCGCGGAGATGCGGCACAAGCTCGCGGCGGCTCTCTGGACTGACGAACCCGCGCCGCTCTACCTACCCGATGACCCGACGCGCTACTTGCTCGCAATCGTGAGCGGCAGCACCGACTTAGACGAGATCACGGACGAATGCCCGACAACAACCGTGACTTTTCACATCGGCGACCCGGACTATTACGGACAGAAGCGCCGCATGGAGGTTTCGGCTGGCAACATCTACGTAAACGCTGGCGGCAACCGACCCGCTTACCTGAAGGTCACGGCGAAGCCATCTGCTGGCAGCACGTGGCGGATTACGAACGTCGATACCGGCGAGTTCGTGGCTATCAATACGGCGCTCACGTCTTCGAGCACCATACGGCTTGACATGGCGACCGAGCACGCGACGGTCAACAACCAGACAGCGCCGGTGACGATTGATTCGGATTACTTCGAGATCAACGGACGATGCCACCTGAACATCACCAACGGCACCGCGATTCTTGAGTGGGTGGAACGATGGCTTTAATAAGACGTATCGGCTTCACCCGCTTCAACCGCTGGGGCGACAATCTGGGGCGGCTCACGGTGAGCGCTGCGACGCACACCGACGCGCTGGACGGAACCGACGAACTGAACATCACGTGCGCCGAAGACCTCGTGAAGGGCGACCGCGTAGTCTGGATTGACCTTCAGGGCGTGTGCCACGAGCACATCGTTGACACCATCGACCGCGTACACGACGATGACGGCGCGCCAGAGACGCAAGCCGTCTGCATCAACTCGGTTAACGAGACGTGGGATGACTGGCTGGACGATAAGCGGCCTTCTGGCAGCGTGTCGGTAGCCCTCACGTCCATTATCGCAGACACGCGCTGGGAGGTCGGCACGTGCGATCAGGGCGGCAGCGCTTCGCGCACCTTCTACCATGAGAGCGTGCGCGAGGGATTGGCCGGAATCATCGAGACGTGGGGCGGCGAGCTTGAAACGCTCATCGTCCACGACGGCGCGGGCATAGTTAGCCGCCGCGTGGGCGTGCGCGCGAAGCGCGGAAACCAGAGCAGTGCAAAGCGGTTCACGTGGACTAAAGACCTCGTTTCCGTCAAGCGCTCGGTTGCGAGCGACAACCCGAAGACGCGCGTCTACGGCTACGGCAAGGGCGTTGAGACTGAGAGCGGTGGCTACGGTCGCCGTCTCACCTTCGGCGATATCAACGGCGGCAAAGACTACGTGGAGGATGCCGAAGCAACAGCCGTCTGGGGGCACCCTGACGGCGAGGGCGGCATTCTTCCCGCCGTCGCGTCATACGTCAACGAGCAGTGCGAGGATGCGGCGCAGCTCTTGCAGGAAACGAAAGACTACTTGGAGCAAGTGAAGGAGCCGAAAGTAACCTACACCGCTTCGGTTATCGACCTATACGCCTTCGGGCGCTCGTGGGAGGGCGTGGGCGTTGGCGATGACGTTGCGATCATCGACAAGGGCTTTTCTGCCGAGGGCGTGCGCCTTCATGGCCGCGTGTCTCAGATTGAGCGCGACTTGCTCACCGGAGACGCGACCGTTACGTTCGGCACTCTTACTGACAACATGGCCGACATGTGGCAGAGCGTGAGCAACGCGTTAAAGAGCAACAGCCAGCAAAACGCAATCTATGACGCTGCGGCGGGCACGTCGGTTTCGTGGCTTCAGCAGCTTCAGGCCGCGCTAAACGCTCAGTTCAACGCCGTTGGAACCTATAAGGTCGAGACATTCGAGCTTGGCACGATGTGGAGCAATGTACCCATCGACGCTGAAACAGGTTTGCCGGTCAAAGCGACTTCGGGCATGTGGGCTGTCAACATTAACGGTATGGGCATGCGACTTGCCGCGAACCTCACTTCTGACGGTCAATGGGACTGGCGAACCTTCCTGACAGGCGCTATGGTGAGCGCCGACGCGATCAACACGGGAACCATGAGAGCCGAGCGCGTGCGTGCCGGTCTTCTGACCGACGAGAAGGGCAAAAACCGCTGGGATTTGACAAGCGGCGAGTTCTCGCTTTCCGCAAGCACCGAGGTTGGCGGCAAGACCGTTCAGAAAATCGCCGACGATGCGGCAAGCTCAGCCGTCGATGCTCAGACGCAACGCGACATATTCAACAAGCTGACCAACAACGGGCAGACACAGGGAATCTACCTTAGCGGTGGTCTGCTCTACATCAATGCCAACTACATTGAAACGGGCATCATCAGCGACAGATACGGTCGCAGCACGTGGAACCTCAACACCGGTTCGCTTACGACAAACTACATGACGGCAAACAATATCGACGCTAACGGTACGTTCGAATGCGGTTCTGCTTCAAACCTCATTCGTCTTGCCAGTGGCGAGATTAAAGGCTACGAAGACGGAACGCAGATCGGGACTATCGACTTCTCAGCGCACATGCGAAACGTTAGCACCGGACAGCTAACGACCGGTCTTCAGTTGACGGGAAACCAGCATATACGAATCACCACGCCGCTTATTTCCGCCGCTGCATCTAGCAGTGAGAGCACCACGACAACGCATGCGATTACGAAAGATTGCACGTTGCATTACATCAGCAAGATTCAGGATGACGGCGACGGCACGATTACATGGTGGAACGCAACGCGAAGCATCGACTTTGTAGACGGCTTCTGCACGGTATGCAACTTCGACTAGGAGGAACGATGAGCAAGACCCTTTATCACATGCTGCACGACCCGATAGGCAACTGCGAAGCGATGGTGACCGAATACGACGAAGAGCTTATCAACCGCGCCGCGAGCAACGGAATGATTTTCATTGCAGTTGATGAAGACGGAAACCGAACCGTCGTGCAGCCGGAAGACGTGAAGGAGCCAATCAACGACGATCAGCCCTTCACGCTCGTTCAGCCCTTGTACGTCGATGACCGAATGAGGGCGGTTGTCGATGTGTTCGACGCTTTGGCTGCGAGCGTGCCAGCCGTCGCCGCGAGCGCGGACGTGCAGCCCGTGTCTAGCAAGGCGCGATCTGCTATGAGCTTCGCCGAAGCGCTCGAAGCCCTCCGCGCGCTCGCTTACGGAACCGGCGAGGAAGGCGGCGAGTGATGAGCAACACACGGACGCTTGAACTCGATATCTCGAAGGAGGGCGCGGGAACCTGCATCAAGGTTGGTCAGGGCGACGATGGCGGAACCACCATCAAGGCTCTTATCTACGACAACGGCGCTGAGTTCTCGCTTTCCGGCGCTACGGCATGGCTTGTCGTGCTTCTGCCTAACAAGCGGAACTACTATCGCGGCCAGTGCTCGGTGAGCGGAAACTCCGCCACGATCACGGTTGACGAATCGAAGCTTTGCAGCGTGTCCGGCTACACCGACGAAGCCTATTTCACGATCACGAAGAGCGGCAAGACCTATTCGACGGAGCGCTTCGCAATTGAAATCCTGCGCAGCGCTCTTGACGGGCAGCAGCCCGCGCAGAACTGGGATGATGCCGTGCAAGACCTCATCGACCGTGGAGAGACGGCGGTAAAGAACGCAAACAGCGCGGCGAGCGCGGCGAATACCGCCGCTGGCAAGGCAAACACTGCGGCGAGCACAGCCAACAGCGCCGCGACGAACGCGAACAACGCGGCAGATGCCGCCAACACCGCCGCATCTGCCGCAAACACGGCGAAGCAGAACGCGGACGCTGCGACCACGGCTGCGAACAACGCCGCGTCTGCCGCCAACACGGCGAAGCAGAACGCCGACGCTGCGACCGCAAGCGCCAACGCCGCCGCGAGCGCGGCGAACACCGCTGCCGCGAGCGCGAACGCCGCTGCTGAGACTGCAAACGGCGCGGCAGAGGATGCCACCGCCGCCGCGCAGAACGCGTTTAACATCGCAAACTCTATCGCGGCTATCGAACCGCCGTCAGATGACGAGGTGCAAGAGCTGCGCGAAGAGAATGCGACGCTTGCGCATGCGGTTACTGAGCTTCAGGACGATTACCTATACCTCGGCGAAACGCTCTACGTGCCTTCAAGCAGGGTCACGGCTCAATCTGGCGAGAGCATCACGCTTTCTCAGTCGAGCGTTTCGGGAGAGACTGCGACACTCAACTAAGGAGGTTCTTTCATGGCTGACATTTCCGTTCTCAACGTCGGCGGCTCGGCTAAGAACATCAAGGACACTTCGGCGCGCAACTCGGCAAACGCCGTCACGACCGCCGAGGAATACGACCGCCAGCACAACATCAACGCTTACGCGGGGCGCTCGCTCGCTTCGGTCTTCGCTAACGAGATCGGCGACACCGACATTTACACGTGGCTTCGCAACCGCGCGCGAAACGCCAACTTCGCCGGTCTTCGTATCGGCGACTACATCGACGTTCCCGTTTCCGAGGGCGCTAACGTGCCCGCGCAGACGGTGCGTTACCGCATCGGCGCTATCGACCAGTATTACCAGTGCGACGACACCGCGAAGGGGCACCATATCGTCATGGTGCCGAAAGCGCCAGTCTCCGTGACGGGCGACAAGGCTTCTAACACGAGCTACCTTCAGTGGCGCGAGACGAACGACAACAACGGCACCGCCGAAGAGAAGCACCCTTACTTGTGCTCGAAGCTCCACGATTGGGAGATCAACGATTTCTTGCCCGCTCTGCCGTCCACGCTTCAGAGCGCCATTCTCGCGCAGCGCGTGCTTCTCGAAGAGCGCTATTCTTCTTCCGGCAAGCTCACTGAAGCGAGCGGTTGGAGCTGGGCGGACTTGGGCAAGATTTGGTCGCCCTCAGAGATGGAGGTTTACGGGTGCCCGGTATGGGGCAGCAAGGGCTACTCTGTCGGCTTCGATTCGCAGTTCCCCATCTTCACGGACACCGCAAGCCGCATCGTGGGCGGTCGCGTCACTTGGTGGCTGCGGTCGGTCATGGGCGGGTCTTCGTCTGGCGCGTGCTATGTCGGCGGCTACGGCTATGCCTACGGCTATGCCCCGACGTACGACTGGGTGCGCCCGCTGCCGTGCTTCCTCCTAGGCTGATAAAATCAGCCGTACATAGTACAGGTCTGGCGCATGCCTTGCGCATGCGCCTATACTTCCCCGCGCGAAGCGCGGGCGAAGTATTTTTTTGAAAATCACGGAGGGGGGGATGTTGCAAATTGAGCGGCGTATATGTGCGGAACCGCAACCTAAGCACGTTCGAGTATTTCAACACTGCGGTTTCGATTCGAAACGAAGTGACGCGGCTTGTCACTTCGGGCGCGGTGCCCAAATCCTATCGCTTCATCTTCGCCGTCCCCATGGCGGAGACGGCGCGAAGCGTGGTGTTCAACCTCGTGAAGGCTGATGCCTTCTACCCGAACACACAGCGGAACGTCGAGGAACGCAAGCATTACATGACGCTTGCCTTGGCAGACCTAAACCAGCTTTACCAAGACCTGCAATGCCTTCTGGCGATGAAGCTACCCGTCAAGGTGGCTAAGTTCGAAGAGATCTCAGAGAGCATCGAGAACGATATAAAGCTCATAAAGGGCGCTCGCGCGGGCGTGAAGCTCATTGGAAAGGGGTAGAATGTTCGCGCGTTGTCCCTTGGAAATCATCGCGTCAATTGGTGGCTGCGGTCGGTCATGGGCGGGTCTTCGTCTAGCGCGTGCAATGTCAACAGCAACGGCAATGCCAACAACAATGCCCCGACGAACGACTGGGTGCGCCCGCTGCCGTGATTCCCAAGCATTGCCAGACCGTGCGGCCGGAAGCGCCGCGCGCCGTGCATTTGAGGAAGGAAGGGGCGACCATCGGGCGCAAGCCCGTAAATATGCACCCCGCGACGGTTGCCGTTCGCTGCTTGCATGGCGCGGTTCTCGGTGTTCGACCGCGTTTCATGGTCAACCGTCAAGCGGCTGCTGGATGCCGATTGCGAGCCGTGCGGGGTGCCCTCATGAACTCTGAAGAGCGCAGGGCTGCGCGCCGAGCAAGGCGCGATGCCAAGCGCGCGGAAAACAGGGCTAAGCGCATCGAGGGATGCACGCTAGAAGCCGTCGCCGATCTCGATAACCTATACGATGCCGCCAACGGCGCTGCCGCTGGCGTGCGCTGGAAATCGAGCGTGCAGCGCTACATGGCGCGCGTCATTCCTAACATCATGAGAGCGCGGCGCGACCTTCTCATGGGCGCAGACTTCCGGCGCGGCTTCATAGAGTTTGACTTGTTCGAGCGCGGCAAGCTTCGTCACATCTGCTCTGTCCACTTCTCAGAGCGCGTCATACAGAAATCGTTGAGCCGTCACGCCCTAGCACCCGCGATCTGGCCTACCCTCGCCGAGGGATGCACCGCGAACGTCAAGGGGCGCGGCACCGACTACGCGATTCGGCGCATGAAGCGCCAGCTTGTCGAGCACCACCGAAAGCACGGAACGGAAGGCTACATCTTGCAGGTCGATTTCGCGGACTACTTCGCAAACATCGACCACGACGCATGCAAGCGCCTTATCGACCGCGCCATTGACGATGAGCGCGTTAAGCGCGTCATGAGCGACCAGATAGACGCTCACGGCGCGCGCGGCTTGGGTCTTGGCAGCGAGCCGAACCAGATTCTAGCCGTCGCCCTGCCTTCGCCCGTTGACCATCTGATGCTGTCCCTTCCGGGCATCTTGGCGAGCGGGCGATACATGGACGATAGCTATTGCATAGCTCTTGACAAGCAGACGCTTTGGGACGCTCTTTCGCGCATCGAAGCGCTCTGCGACGATCTGGGAATCATCATCAACCGCAAGAAGACGCGCGTTGTGAAGCTGACGCGCGGCTTCGTGTTCCTGAAGAAGAGGTTTTCATATGGCGAGGGCGGAAAGGTTGTCGTTCGCCCGTGCCGTTCCTCCGTGACGCGGCAGCGGCGCAAGCTGAAGAAGCAAGCCGCGCTGGTCGCCAAGGGGATTATGACCGTCGAGCAGGTCAACCAATCCTACCAGTCGTGGCGCGGCAGCATGAAGCGCCTTAGCGCGCACGAGACGGTAAAGCGCATGGACGCGCTATACAAGGAGCTTTTCGGCTGAGGAAGCCGACATGGCAAGGTATCGAAGCCCTCGCATTAGCGGGGGCTTTTTTGTTGCGAGAGAAAGGGGAACACATGACATTCACCGAAGAGGAAGAGGGCAAGCTTCGCGCGATCATCGCCATTTTCGACGGTCAAGCGCCGTCGCTCTCTAGCGACGTGGCGGCGAAGTGCCCTGCGCTTTTCGCAGAGTGGGACGGAGACGGCCACGCCTACGCCGAGGGCGAGCGCGTGCGCTTCGAGGGCGTGCTTTACACGTGCCTTCAGGCTCACACTTCGCAGCCCGATTGGTCGCCCACGGCAGCGCCGAGCCTTTGGGCGAAGGTGCTTGAAGCCGGAACGCCCGACACGCCGACAGAGGAAGTGCCCGAATGGGTGCAGCCCGATTCTACGAATCCCTACCCGCTCGGTGCCCGCGTGAAGCACAACGGCAAGGTCTGGGAATCCCTCGTTGCCAACAACGTATGGGAGCCGGGGGCTGTCGGCACCGAAACCGTCTGGCGAGAGGTGACGGAGGGCTGACGTGGCGGAGAGCGTTTTAGACCATGCAGCGGCGTTCGGTGCCGAATGGTTCTTCGCGTTCCTTATCGCTATCGGCTTCGGAATCCTCGCAAAGCAGCTGCTTAACGAGTACCAGCGCAACAACGAGCGCAAGGCGGAGCTTGAAGAGCGAAACGCGGCGCGACAGTCAGAGCTAGAGCTGAAGCGCGAAGAGCGCAAGCGCGACGAACTCAACGAGCGCGCGCAGCGCGACCGCGAGCGCTCGGAGATGGAAGGCCGTATCGCTGCGCAGATGGAGCGAAGCAACAACATTTCGGAAGGGCTGCAAGCCGCTATGGAATCTCTCAGGGCTTCCACTGAAGCGCTGCACGACGAAATCAGGGAATCGCGCGAGCACTCGCACGACATGGCAAACAAAGTCGATCACATCTACGACCGCGTAGACCTCATCTATGAAAAGGAGAACTGAAATGATTAACTTCACCGCACGAATTAAGAACAAGACGTTTTGGCTGACCCTCATTCCCGCTGTTCTGCTGCTCGTGCAGGTTGTCGCCGCGCCGTTCGGCTATCAGTGGGACTTCGGCGTTCTGAACGAGCAGTTGGCAGCGATCATCAACGCGCTTTTCGCCGTGCTCGCGATTCTGGGCATCGTGACTGACCCGACCACGGCTGGCGTGGGCGATTCCGCGCAAGCGCTCACATACACCGAGCCGAAGCGCGATGAGTAGGCTAAAGGCTGTCGCCCTCGTGCTTTCCGGCGCGCTCGCGTCAATGCTCTTCTGCGGCTGGCTCATCGTCGGCCATATCGAGAGCGACGCGGGCGCGCTCGCTGAAGCGCGCGAAGAGGGATACGCGGCGGCTGAGGAAGACCGCCTAGCAATCGTTGTCGATAGGCCGATTGCCGAGGGTAACAGCATGCCGCTATGGCTTCAGACAGACCCGCAATGGGACTACATACCCTATGCGGGCGGCACCATCGGCGACTACGGCTGCGGCCTTACGTGCGCCGCTATGGCTATCAAATACATGACGCTTCAGGACATTACGCCGCTCACGCTCGCATCGTTCGTGGGCGACGCCTGCCTTACCGATGGCGTGAACGACCCCGGCAAGTTCTGCGCGTGGATTGCCGAGCATTACCCGGAATACGGCATTGAGAGCACGCCGATTTCTTACGATCTCGCGCCCGTCCTTCAGAACGTGTCTGACGGATGGCTTGCCTTCGCTGGCATGAGCGGAACGCTAGGCGATAGGGACTACGGCGGGCACGTCGTGCTGATCTGGCGCGCCGACGATGACGGCTACTGGATACGCGACCCGGCGAGCGCCGGGAACTCGGCGCGCGCCTTCACGCTCGAAGAGCTAGAGAAGGTCGATTTTCATTACTTCTACTGCATCAGAGGGGGCTTCTATGGCACTCAACGGCATTGACATTTCCAACTACCAGCGCGGGCTTGACCTCGCGCAGGTGCCTTGCGATTTCGTTATCTGCAAGGCGACCGAGGGAACCACTATCGTTCACAACACCTGCGACCCGTGGATTCAGCAGGCTATCAAGCTCGGCAAGCTCTGGGGCTTCTATCACTTCATGAACGGAGAAGACCCCATCGCTCAGGCTAAGCATTTCGTCGCAAGCTGCCGTAACTACTTCGGCAACGGTATTCCCGTTCTCGATTATGAGATGTACGGGCGCATCGGAACCGACAAGGCAAAGCAGTTCCTCGATTACGTCTACGATCAGACCGGCGTTCGCTGCATCGTCTACATGAGCCGTAGCGTTTGCACCGAAGAAGATTGGTCGAAGATTGCACCGAATCACGCGCTATGGGTTGCGCAGTACGCCAACAACAACCGCACCGGCTACCAATCTTCGCCGTGGCTTCCCGATGGCGGCTTCGGCGCTTGGGGTAGCTGCGCAATCCACCAATACACTTCGAATGGCCGTCTCGATGGCTTCAACGCGCCGCTTGATCTCGATATCGCCTATATGACGCGCGAAGCGTGGGGCAAGTTCGCCAACCCGTCCGGCGCGGCAGCTCCCGACGTTCCGCCCGCAGAGGTCGCCGAGCCTTCGCCGGAGGGCACGACGCTTGACCTTGCAGCGGCGGTCATGCGCGGCGAGTATGGCGTTGATGATGAGCGCCGCGAAAAGCTCGGCGACCGTTACCAAGAGGTGCAAGACCTCATCAACTACATTGACGGCGCTTCCGCTTCTCAGCTCGCAGACGATGTGGAGCGCGGAATGTTCGGCGTTGTGCCGACGCGCAGCGACGTTCTGGGCGACCGCTTCAAAGAGGTTCAGGCAATCGTCAACCAGAGGGCGGGCGTTGGCTCTGCGCGCGTCTACACCGTCAAGAGCGGCGACACGCTCAGCGAGATTGGCGCTTCGCTCGGCATCGACTGGCACACCATCGCAAGCAAGAACGGCATTGGGGCACCTTATACGATCTACCCCGGCCAGAAGCTTTCTTATTAGTGTTCAAGCGGGGTACCCTGACAAGGGGTGCCCCGCTTTATGCCGTTATACGGGCTTACAGCAAGCCGCCCATCTGGTGTTTTGCAAACACCAGAAATGGCTATTTCTGGCACGTTCCAACGACAACAAACCAGTTTTTCGATACCCTTACAATGCAAGTATCGAGTTGGATAGCCGCGCGGGTGGCGGTATTGGTGGAGTTCGCCGTTTTTCTCATAAGCTCCACCAACTGTTCAGTAGGCGAACACATACGCGTGTTCGTCGTTAGGCGGGCGTTCGTATTGCTCGTCAGATAGAAAGAAGCCGCTCCATACGGGGCGGCTTCTTTGCGTTCTAGGCCTGCGGCATGATCTCCTGCTCGCCGTCCTCGTCCATGTACGGCATGAGGAACACGCCGCCCTGCTCGGTGGTAAGCAGCAGGTACTCGCGGTTGTGCTCGTCGCACACGATTTCCTGGCCGATGCCCTCGGGCAGGTCGTATATGGGGCCGTCCGTGCGGGCTTGCCTCACGGTCACGTCTTGCGCTCCCATGGCCTGCGACGCGCAGCTGGCGGCGGCCAGGACGATGAACAGCAGGACGACCGCCGCGAGGATGGGGCCGCACCCGCCGTTGCGCTCCTCGTCTGCGGGGCTCGGGTACGGCATGGCCTATCCCACCTTCACCAGATAGTCGTCGGCCTCTGGCTTGCCCGTGGCCTTGCCTACGGCGATGTAGCGCGTTGCGCCGCTGTAGCCCGTGTATCGGCCCCACACGTAGCCGTCGGCGATCTTGTACCAGTTATCCAGCGTCACGGTCTCGCCGCTGGAATAGTGCGCCACCTCGGTGCCGCCCAGGCCGGGGGCGTCGCGCACGCGCAGGTAGTCCACAGTGCAGCGGTAGGTGCCGCCGAAGTTCTCGGTCGTTTCCTGCTGCGCAGGCTGCGGCTGCGGGACGGCTGCTGGGGCGCTTCCAGCAGTGATGCCGAAGCATTCCAGGTAGATGCGCGCCAGCTCGTCCAGGTTGCCGTTGAACTTCTCGCGGTCGCCGTCGTTGTCGATGAAGCCGTTCTCGCACAGGCGGTAGTTGATGCCGCGCGCGGCGGCTCGGTTCGGGTTCGCGAGGTCGGAACGGCGCACCAGCTTCTCGGAGCGCCCGGGCATGAACGCCGCCAGCTTGTCGGCCAGCGCATTGTCGTACTCGTCAGGCTCAAAGCCCTCCTTGATGATGACGTGCGCGCCGTGGGCCGTGGCGATGCCGCTGGCGTCCATGTGCAGCTCCACCACTGGCGCGTCGGTGCTCAGGCGGTTAAGCCCGCCGTCGGCGTACCAGTTGCGGGACGTATCGCCCAGCTCGACCTCGGAACCGCCCAGTTCCTTGATTCGCTGGCCCAGGGCGCGAACGCGCTCGGCCTCGGTGCAGCCGCCTGCGCAGCAGCCGGGGTCGCCAGCGCCGTGGCCGCAGATGATGAACAGTTTAGCCATTGCCTACTCCTTCCCGCCTACGGTCACGCCCAGCAGGGCATCGAGCCACTTGGACGTGATGCCGACGCTCTTGAACAGCGTGTAGGCCGCCTGCACGCCGCCTACCACGGCGAAGGCGCACGTGACCCATGCGCCCGGGTCTGCGGGCACGCCGCCCACGAAGCCGGTCACGACGCCCGCCAGGAGCGAGCAGCCCAGCGCCAGGATGCGCGCGGCCTTGCCGGTCATGGCCTCGGTCTTGATCAGCTGCACCGCGAACGGCACGGCGAAAGACAGCACGATGGCTGCGATTGCTTGCATTTCTGTCATTTCGGATTCCTTTCTATCGAGCCGATTCCTTGTAGAGCAGGTCAACGCGGTCGGCGATGTGGTCGACCTTCGCCGCCATGCCCTGGCTGCGCGCCTGGCTGTTCGCCAGGTCGGCGTGCAGCACCTCGTTGGAGGTCACGACGGACTCCATGAGCGCCTTCATAGCCTCCATCAGCGCGTTGCTGCGCTCCATCTGCGCGGCGATGCGGCCCTCCATCTGGCTGCGCTCGCGGTCGCGCTGCGCCCGCTCGTTCACCTCGTCCTGCTTTCGCTCTTCGCGCTTGAGGTCGATGTTCGCCTTGCGCTCGTTCTGGGCCTTGAACTCTTCGAGGAACTGCTTGCCGAAGTACAGGACCACTAGGACGAGCAGCGCGCCGAAAAGCGACCCGGGGCCGTACGGCGCGAAGATTTCCAGCACGTCGGTCATTCGTTTTCTCACCTCCTCGAATCGCTGCCGCGATTGTCCGCGAGGTGTCGCCGGGCAAAAGAAAAGCGCCCCCGAAGGGGCGCTCGCTACTCCTGCGGCGCTTCCGGCTGGTCGGGCTCCATGGCTTCCAGCTCGTTGATGCGGTCGCGCCACGTCTGGCGCTGCGAGATGATCTCGGCCACCTCCTTGGCAGCTGCGGCGATGGCCGAGAGCAGGTCGGTGATGGACGATGCGGAGAAGATGCGCTCCACCGCCTTCATGACCTTGTAGTCGCTCTGCTCAAGCTGCTGTTTGTAGCCGTTGATCTCCCCGGCGATTTCCTGTTCCGTCATGGGTCGCTCCTTCTGTTGCTAGGGTAGGGGCATGTTCCCATCCGTGTCGCCTCCAGGTTTGGATTGCATTGAGCAACCCCCCCCGCGGGATTTCCGAACAGGCTGCGGTACAGCGCGTCCATGGCCCGCACGCTGCGGTGCGCGTCCAGCCGCTTCATGCCTCCGCGCCAGCTCTGGTAGCTCTGCTCCACCTGCTCGGGGGTCATGATGCCATCGGCGACCATGCGGGCCATCTTCTTGAGCTTGCGGCGCTCCCGCGTTATGGAGTCTCGGCACGGCTTCACGACTATGCGGCCCGTCTCCGTGTAGAAGATGCGCTTCTTCAGCCACGTGAAGCCGCGCGACAGCTTCACCACGCGGGTCTTGCGCGGGTTCAGCTCTATGCCCAGCTCGGCGCACTTGCGCCCTATCAGCAGCAGGCACACCTGCAGGTACTCCTTGCTCTCGTGTATGAGGTAGAAGTCGTCCATGTACCGCCCGTACGCCTCGGGGCGCAGCATCTCGGTCACGTAGTGGTCGATGCGGTTGGGGTGTGCCACCGCGCATATCTGGTTCGGCTCGCTGCCCAGCCCCAGGCCCACCTCGCCCTGCGCGTCAATCAGGCGGTGCTCAAGGGCGATCACGCGCGGGTCGAGCAGCGCGGCGGCAACCTGCTCCTTGACGGGGCCGTGCGCTATGCGGGCGAAGTAGTCGGAAAAGTCGCCAAGCAGTATGTAGCCATCGCCACCGTGCCTCCTCCAGTTGTCGGCCAGGTGGCGCTTGAGCAGTTTCAGGGCGTAGTCGGTGCCGCGCCCCTTTATGTTCGCGGAGTTGGCGGCTATGAGGGTGGGGGCTATGGCGGGAACGAGCGCGTTTTGTGCCAGGGACTTCTGCACCACGCGCTCGGGGAAGTGCACGGCGCTGATATGGCGCAGCTTGCCGCGCTCCCACAGGTCGAACCGTATGAAGCCCCGGCATATGTCGCGCCCCTCCAAAAGGTCGCGGCGGGACAGGACGGCGTTGCGCAGGTAGCTTCTCATGTACCGCTGCGTGGACGACTTCCACATCACGCCCCGCGCGGCCTGCTTCGATGCCTTGCACAGGCTGTTGAGGTCGGCCACCGTCTCAAGGGTGCACGCCTTGACGCGCTCGGCCTTGGCCTGCGCGCGCTTCTCCTCGCGGCGCTTGCGGCGCGCCGCCCGCCTTTGCTCGGAGTTCACAGGAGGCACCCCGCGCGGCTTGCAATGTGGCTCTGGCAGCCGCTTGAGGTATGGCCATGAAACGCGGCGAAGCCACGGAGCGCCGCGCCATGCAAGCAGCGTCCGGCCACCCTCGCGGGGTGCGTATTTACGGGCGCATGCCCGACGGTCGCGCCTTCCTTCCTCTTCGCGCTCTGCTTTCGGCCCTGGGGCCTACTCGGTCTGGCAATAAGGGAATCCGGGGCGGGGGCGAACCCAGACGTTCGTCGCCGAGTTGTAGTTGGCATTGCCGTTGTTGTTGACATAGCACACGTTGGACGCGGAGCCCGACGCAACGGAACGCAGCCACCAATTGTACCGATAAACAAGGCGCGACCGCCGCCCATTATAGCGAACGCAGGCGCTCTAGCTCGGCCTCGGCCTCGGCTATGCGCTCCTCGGTGGACTTCTTGCCGGTGACGCGCACGTTCTTGCGCGCGCCCTTCAGCAGCCTGATCTCCTCCTCGACCATGGCCGCCAGCCCCTCGAAGCGGTTGGCGTTCACGGGCAGGCCGATATCCATGAGGCACTGCATGTCCAGCATAAGCTGCTCGCAGTCCGCTATGGCCAGCGTCAGGTAGCGTTTCCTCTCCAGCGCGTTGAACGAGCTGTTGGGATAGAAGCAGTCGGCGCGGTTGACGTTGTACACGATGCTGCGTGCCGTCTCCACGGTCGGCACCGCGTTCAGCAGACGGTAGGCCTTCGGAACCACGGAGGAGGACGCCATCAGCTTGTTGACCTCCACGCGGATGGCGATGGCCTGCGTGAAGAACTTGTACTCGGACACCTCGCGGTTGCGCTGGTAGACGCCGCTCACGTGCACCTCCTGGGGAAACTGGCGAAAAAAACGGCCCGCTTCGCGGGCAGGAGGCGACCGCGCAAGGCGGTCGCCTAAAAGCAGAGTATAGAGCACTCGGCTGGCTAGCCGACGAGGAAGCCGGGGCGGGGGCGAACCCAGACGTACGCCGCCGAGTGGCAGGTGGCATAGCCGTTGTCGCTGACATAGCACACGCTGGACGCGGAGCCCGACGCAACGGAACGCAGCCACCAACCGTCCCGACTTCCGTTGACTCGGTGCGCCGTGTCTCGGAACAGGTCAAACTGGCAGTCGAAGCCGACCGACCAGCCTGGCGTCCCCCACACGGGGCAGCCGTACACCTCCATCTCCGACAGCGAGAACACCTTGCCGATATCCTGCCAGCTCCACGAGTTGGAGTCGTTGAGCGCGCCGCTGGCGCTGTACCGCTCCTCAAGCAGCACGCGCTGGGTAAGCAGGTACTTGGTCAGCCCCTCGGGCAGGCACGCCTCGAAGGCCGTCTCCCACGCCTTGAGGTTGCTGTTGGGGTAGGGGCATTTCTGGTCGGCGGTGCCCTGGTTCGTGTTGGTCGTGTTCCACATCAGGAAGCTGTCGTTGGCAACGCCGGTCACGGTCTTGGCCACGGCGATGGGCGCGGAGGCCACGAACGCGATATGGTGTCCCTTGCTGTTGTCGCCGCAGTAAAGGTACGGGTCGATGTGGGCAAGCAGGAACCGCACAGATTGCTGTGTGGTGACGGCGGATGCGCTCACAAGCGGCACGTCCAGGTAGTCGCCCACGCGCAGGCCTGCGAAGTTCGCGGCGGCGATGCGCTTATGCAGCGCGTCGTACACGCTGCCGCTGCCGATCTCTCCCGCCAGGATGGTGGCGATGTTCTGCCCGCCGTACTTGCCGATTTGGCCCTGGCGGTTGTACTCGGCGTTGTTGAGCGCCGTCTGCGCGTTGCTGCGCGCGGTATCGTCGATGACCTCGTAGCCGATGCCGCCCACTGACAGGGTTTTCGCTTGTGCCATTTCGTTGCCTTTCTACTTGAGGTTGAGGGTTGTGCCGGACGCCGTGCAGGTGCTCCCGAACGTGATGGTGCTGCCAGATGCACTGGCCTTGGAGGCGGGGCAGTACACGGTGCCGTCGTCGTAGATGAACGCGTCCGTGGCGTCGGCCAGCTTGCCGTACAGGTCGGCTATCTGCTGCTTCTGCTTGGCCATGTCCGAGCTGCCCGCGCTGCCCTGCGCCACGCTGTTGGCTATCTGCAGGGCGATGTTTGCCGCCGCGCCGGCGTTCGAGGCCGCGCCGTTTGCCGCAGCCGTGGCGGCTTGCGAGGCCGTCTTCAGCTGCGACGCCTCGGTCACGCGGTCGCTTTCCGCCGTGGCTCGCTTCTTCTCGGCCTCTGCGCGCCTGGTTTCGGCGGTCTGGCGTGCCTTCTCGTTCGTGGCGCGCTGGTTTTCCGCGCTCGCGCGGGAGGCCTCGGCCTTCTGCATCTGCGCGTTCAGCGCGCTCACGTCGGCTAGCTGCCCTTCGAGGTTCGCGATGATCGCCTCCACCGCATCGACGTACGGGCCGGATATCTCGCCCGACGCGCTCGCCGAGGGCAGCACGTTCACCAGGACGTTCTCGGTGGTGGCGTCCAGCCCTGCCGCGTTCCGCACGCGCACGTAGCACACCTTGAGCAGCCCGGCCACGCCGAAGACGGCGGGGTTGACGGTCACGGTGGCCACGTTGTCGCTGATGCCCGTGAACTGCTGCTCCACGTAGGTGTGGTCGGGCTTCGCAGCCATGAGGTGCACCTTGCAGCCCGTCAGGGCCGCCTTCTTGTCGCCGTCGTAGATGGCGGCCTTCAGGACCTCGGCGCTGTCGCCCTGGTGCACGGTGATGACGGGCGGCGCTATGTTGGTCTTCTTGAGGTTGAGCGTAAGCTCGTGCGTTGCCATGCCTCATTCCTTTCCTTCGGCCGCAAGTGTCCGCGATATGTCGCCGGGCTGCGCTCTGTGGACCCCGCATATCTCCTCGTCGGTGAGCGCCGAGAAGTCCACGGCGTTGGCCTCGCCGCCTTCCGCGTCCATGACGGCCACGGGGCTGGACACGAGCGTGAAGCCGCCCTTGCCGTCGAACTCGAACACGTCTTCCGATTCCACGATGGCCCGCGCCGTGGCCGGGTCGCTGATGCACTCGAACACCGGAAGCGCCTCGGGCGGCTTCGGCGCGCCGTCGAGCGCCTGCGGCGCTTCGGGCTGCTGCACAAGGTGGTAGAACATTCCGTTTCCTCTCTCGCTGGTCTAGTTTCCCGTGATGCTGCTCATGCCGGTGATGATTCCGTTCACCACGTTGATGGTGCCCCACGTCCAGTTGTTGCCGTTGTTGGTGATGCACCCGATGAACTGCGTGGAGCCCGTGTACCCGTAGGTGCCGCCGCTGCTCGGACTGGTTCCTATGGCGAACTTCGGGGCGAGTATCCTGGCGGTGCCCGACGACCCAATGTCTGCGCGGCTGCTATCCAGGTACACGTAGTTGTTGGAGTTCTCCTGCAGCTTCACGTACGCCGAGCCGCCCGCGTTGCTGTTGCCGCTCTTCATGTACAGCTGCTCGTCGGGATGGCTCATGTAGCCCGCGTAGTAGGGGGTCGTCAGCCACGTCTGGCGGTAGTAGCGGTTGACTGCCAGGAAGCCGTAGCCGCAGGTGGATATGCCCACGCCGTCGGTCGAGCTCGCCGTGGGGCTGTCCTTCGCGTGGACGGCCTCGATGGTGCAGTACTCGGTCGAGCCGTTCACGAACGACGCTCCCGGGTGGTTGTTCGTCGTCGTGCCGGTGGTGATGTAGTTGGTTGACGACGTGCCGACCATGTTGCAGCGGAACATGGAGGTGCTGCCCACCAGCACGGTGCCCGCGATGATGGAGCCGTTCTTGTCGTATATCTGGAAGCCGTTGGTGGCGTTGATATAGACCCTGTTGCCGTTGCTGTCGGTCATGAAGATGGAGCCGTCGCGCAGGTAGAAGGCCCCGCTGTCGAGGTCCCAGTACGAGTTCCCGCCTTTGATGCGGCCCGTGGTCAGCTCGTCGGCGGTCACGCCGTCGCCGGTTATGGCCGTGCGCCACTTCCACGCGCCGCTGGAGTACTTGGAGTTGGCCACGCCGATGATTCCGCCGCCTATCTTGACGCACTTGGTGGCGCTCTCGGGCTTTTTGTCGTACACCAGGATGCCTTGGCCGGGCTCCTCGTACACCCAGCCGCCCGTGGTGTTCACCTCGCTGTTGAGCATGCCAACGATCTTCTTGCGGATATCCGTCGGCAGCTGGTCGAGCTGTTTCTGCAGCCCATCCACCTCGCCCTCGGCGCTCGTCAGCCGTTCGTCCAGCTTGCCCGTGACGCCTTCCAGGTACTCCTTGTTGGCCTCGTCTATCTGCTTGAGCACGCTCTCGCTTTGCTCTATCGACGTGTCGGTGTACAGGCGCAGCACCTCGTCCAGGTCCAGGTTGCCGTCGTCGGAGTACTTCTTCAGTGCCTCCTCCAGCGTGGTGTCCCCGTTGTCGGCGTACTCCTTGAGGGCCTTGTCCAGCTCGTCCCTTATCTGGTCGGTGTAGTCCTGGGCGGCGCCGCCGACCTCCTTGGCGTACGCCTTCTGGCGCTCCTCGGCGGCCGCCAGGCTCTCGCCCCATTTGCCGGTCGATGCCTTGTTCGAGGCGTTCACGGCCTCGGTCACGGTCGCCCGGATGGTCGAGGCGGTGGACTTGGTGGCCGACTTCTGCGCGGCCATCAGCTCGGCGACCGTCTGGTAGTTGCCGAACGTGTAGGTGACCTCGCCGGGGCGCAGCTGATCCTCCACCACCTTGGTGATGCGGGTGCGCACGCGCAGCGGCGGGTCGTACACCTTGTCCACCACGGTCACCAGGTCGCCCTCGTCCGCGCCCTCGAAGCCCTCGCCGGCGCGCGCAAGCGCCACGGCGTCCACGGTGTAGGACACGGTGGGCACGCACGACTGCGCCAGCTGCGCCTCGGTGAGCTTCTTCAGCTCGGCGGTGTCCTCGCAGTCGGAGAACTCCACGTCGCCGAACACGTGCGCCTTGCCGCCCTTGCCGTCGGGCCGTCCCCAGCGCGCCAGCGCGTCGGCCGACCCCACCCAGTTCTGCCCGCCGTTCACGTCGCCGAAGGTCAGCTTGCGGTCGTAGCCGCCCGTCAGGTTGCCGTCCTCGTCGGCGGTCTGCAGGGACTTGCCGTAGCCGTACAGGGCGGTGCACACGTTGCCCTCGTCCACGCTGCGCTTGACGCTCACGAGGTCCTTGGCGTAGGTGAAACGCTTGCCGTTGTCCTCGCCGACCTGCTTGGCCATGCACACGCGGCGTGCGGTCACCTTGGTGCCGCTCACCTGGATTTCGAACGACAGCTCGCCGCCCCAAGTGTCTGCCACGTCGTGGATGGCCGCCCATGCGTTGGTGTGGTAGAAGTTCGTGCCGGCCTGCCCGAGGTCGGCCACGGTTCCGACCTGCCAGCGCGAGGAGGACAGCGCCGAGGCCAGCGCGGCGTAGGCGCTCACGTCGTAGGGGCGCTTGTCCTCCAGGTAGTCGCCCAGGAGCTCGATTTGCGCCGAGGTCGGGCAGTAGTACGTGTAGAGGATGCCCGCGCTTGCGCGCTCCTCTTCCACGCCGTCCACGATGTTCTCGTGCCAGCGGCCCTTGAGGTCGCGCCACACCAGGCGGTCGCCCTTGTCCAGGCGCGCCAGCGTTGTGATGCTCAGGGCGTTCTCGCCGTTGACCTCGCGCGTGTCCTCGCACTCGAACAGCGTCTTGATGGGTCCCTTGTACGCCTCCCAGCGGTCGCATACCCACAGAATCATCAGCCCACGTACCTTTCCGTCCACTGTACCGTCGCGGTGCCGCTGGACAGCTTGAGGCTGTTGGCCCCCGGCTCCAGCGGGAAGAAGTCACTCTCGAAGGTCACGGGCGCGGGGCTGCCGTCCACCGTGGCCTGCGGGGCGGCCATGTCGATGACCACCGCGCTCGATGCCGTCACCGCCTTGTCGATCTGCACGAACTCGCCCGTGCCCATGTTCGTCAGCCGCAGCGCCGACGTGCTGCCGCCGGGCCTGACGGTCACGGTGGGGTAGGTGCGGAACGTCCCGCCCACCTGCACGCCCGAGGTGCCCGACACGGTTGCGCGCCCCTCGGCCCCGTAGGCCACGGGGTCGTATGCCGTGAACGTCAGCGTGGCCTCGCCGGTGTGCCACAACGTGTCGAGCGCGCCCGGCGAGGTCAGCACGGCCATGTAGCGCAGGCCCAGGTGCCTCTCGTCGTCCAGCCACAGCTCGGCCTCCTTGAGGCACAGCAGGCGCGAGGCCATGAGGCGGCGAAGGGCCGCCATGTCGTCGGCGGGGCGCGCCCTCCACGCCGCCGCCACGTCTATCGTCAGGGGTTTCAGCTCTGCGCGCATGAAGCGCGAGCCGGGCTGCCCGGGCACGTCGCGCGTGGCGATTTCGTACTCGGGCAGCAGCGAGCGGGTCACGAGCCGGGTGTCGAACCACGGCGCGAAGTCGAAGCCGTTGTATATCATGCGAAGCACTCCTGCCGTTTGATTTCCTTGGCTATCTGGCGGGAGATTTTCTCGATGTCGGCCTCCTCCCGCACGGTCGCGTACAGGTTGATTGTCACGTTCGTGTCGCCATGGGCCGCGCCGCCCTTGCCGTCGAGCAGCTTGGCGATGCCCTCGGCCAGCGGGCGCGCGCCGCGCTCGTTGAACGGCACCACGCCCTCGGGGCCCGCCTCGCCGACGCCGATGACGCTGGGGCCGTTGAACACGGCGCCCTTGGCGTACCAGTCGACGCCGAAGTGCGGCACGCTCGGCGGGGCGATGCTGAAGCTGCCGGAGATGGACAGGTGCGGCAGCTTCAGGTGGGGCAGCGACCACGAGAAGTTGAAGAACCCCTTGATGGAGTCGATGACGTTGCGCACGGTGTCGCGGGCGTTCTGTATCGGCGTCTCGATGGCGCTCTTGATGGAGTTCCACACGCTGCTCACGGTGTCCTTGGCGGCGTTGAACACGCTGGAGATCGTGTCGCGGATGCCGTTCACGATGCTGGATATGGTGGAGCTGATGCCGCCCCACACGCTCGACGCCGTGCTGCTCACGGCACCCCATATGGAGTCCCACACCGCCTGAATTGCCGACAGCACCGCCGATATGGTGGAGCTGATGGCATTGATGGCCGCGCCTATCGCCGAGCTGATGGCATCCCATATGCTGGAGGCGGTGGAGCTCACCGCGCCCCACACCGTGTCCCACACGCCCTGGATGACCAAAAGGGCTGCGCCTATCACGTCGCTAACGTACTGGATGTATGCGCTCACCGCGCCGTAGATGGCCTCCCATATGGCGCTGGCGGTGCCGCTGATGCCTTCCCACGTCGCGCCCCACCATTCGGAGAGCGCCGTCACCGCGTCGGTGATGACCTGGCTCACCGCGTCGATGTAGCTTCCCACCGCGCTGCAGATTGCGTCCCATGCCGCCGTCAGCTGCTCGCCGAAGTTCTCCCAGATGAAGTTCCAGGGTATGAGCAGCGTCTCGATGGCCAGGTTCAGAATCTCGCCCAGCAGCATCACGGCGACCTGCACCACGTTGCAGATGCCGTCCCAGATGGACGAGGCGGTGCCGGCCAGGCCTTGGAAGAACCCGGCTATGGCGTCGATGGCCCCCTGCACCGTGGAGCAGATGCCGTCCCACACGCCGCCCAGCGTCTCGCCGAGCTGCGAGAATAACTCGCCGACGCTTTGGGCCACGTCGCCCGCCACCTGGGTGGCCACCTCGAACGCGGCGCACACGGCATCCCACACGGCGGTCACCGCGTCGCGGAACTCCTCGCAGTTGTTCCACAGCAGCACCACGGCGGCGATGATGGCCGCTATGGCCGCTACCACGGGATGCGCGGCTATGAGCCCCAGCGCGCCGGTGCCCAGCTTGCCGACCACCTGGAAGGCCGCTCCGATTTTCGGCACGGTGTCCACGACGGTGCCGACCGTCGACAGCACGGGGCCTATGGCGGCCGCTATCGTGGCGATCGCCAGCACGGCGGTCTGGCCGCCCTCGCCGATGCCGGCGAACCACTCGGAGAACGACTTGACGACACCCGCCACGTTGGTGGCGATGTTGAGCAATGGCTCGCCAAGCGGCTCGATGGAGCCCTGCAGCTCGCGCATGGCCTCCTGCGATTTCACGGCGAAGCTGTCGGAGGCGGCCTCCTGGGCCTGCTGCGCAGCGCCCGCCACGTCGCCGAAGCTGTCCTGCACGCCCGCCAGGGACTCGATCATGCCCATGGCATTGTCCTCGCCCAGCGAGGACCACAGGGTGGAGGCCAGCGCGGCCTTGTCGTACTCGTTTGGCATCTGCGTGAGGTCGCCCAGCACCGCCTGCAGCATGTCCTTGGCGGTGGCGCTGCCGTTCTTGAAGTTCTCGAAGACCTCCTGCGTGCCCTCGCTGAACGAGCCGATGGATTCCTCCATGCGGCCGTCGGACAGCGCCGTCAGGAACTCGTTGAGGTAGTCGCCCACCTTGTCCAGGTTGTACGCGCCGTTGGACGTGCCCGCTTCGAGCAGCGAGAAGTACTCGCTGGCGCTCATTCCCGCCTCGCCCCATCGCACGGAGTATTCGCTCAGGTTGTCGCCCAGCTCGTCGGTGTAGTTCAGGCCGCGCTGCATGCCCGCCGTCAGCAGGTCGCTGGCCTCGGTGGCGGACAGCCCGAAGCCCTCCATGAGGGCGTTGGTGCCGCGTATGGACTCGTTCACGTCTGCGCCGAAGGTGTCCGACAGCATGAGTGCGTTGGTGGTGACGGTCTGCAGGTCCTCGTCGGACACGTCGCGAAGGGTGGACTTGCACTGGATCAGCGCATCGTTGACCTCGTCCAGGGACTGGCCCCAGCCACCCTCGTATATGCGCTTGCCTATGCCGCTGAAACGCTCGGCCTCCTCGCCGGACACGCCGAACGCGGCGGCTATGCGGGCGTTGGCCTGCTCGTAGTCGCTGGCCACGCCGAATACGGCCTTGCCGGCGGCCACCACGGGCGCGGTCAGCGTCACCGTGGCGGCCGTGCCGGCCTTCTTGAACGAGGACGACAGCTTCGCGGCCTTCTCGTCGCCCTCGGTTATGTTCTTCCAGGAGATGCCCTGGAGGTCGCGCTCCAGGGCCTTGATGTTCTTGGATACGTCAACGGTGTCGAGCACCGCTTTGATGATGACGTTGCCGTCCATGCTCACCTCGTCGCTCTCTTGAGCGCGGCGAACACATCGCGCATCGCCGCGTCGCTTCCTTCCTCAGAGCCGTGTGAGCTGCGGCCTTTGCCGAGTTCGAACGCCTTGTGGGCGGCGTTCCAGGCCTCGACCTCCTGCCTGTTGTATTTGGTTGGCTTCGGCTTGGTCGCCGGGTTGCGGTAGTGGATGGCCGCGCCGAGCGGCGTGTCCTGCGGGCAGCCGCCCACGAGTGCCACGAACTCGGCAAAGCTGATGCGACCGCGCACCTCGTCCCACTCGATGCCGTAGGCCTGGCGGAAGCTGGTGCGTATGCGCGCCGCGTCCTCCTCCAAGTCCCACAGCGGGGTCTCGTGCGGGCGGTCGCCGGTCAGGTCGAGTCCGCACATGTCCCATACCGCCGCGTCGCGCATCCGCACGAACTCGGCGGCGTCGTAGTCGCATGCGCACCACGCGTCCGCCCAGTCCACGAAGAACAGCGCCAGGAACTCGTCCCGGCGCTGGTCGTCGGACTTGCCCTCGTCGGTCAGCACCTCGATGACGCGGATGATCGTGAGCGCGTCGTCGCGCACCAGCACCTCCTCGCCGTTCCACGGGTAGCGCGTGGCGCTCGTGCCGTCGGGCAGCCGCACCCGCTCGGCCGTGAGCGCGGCTGGCAGCATTACTTGCCGCCCTTCTTCTTGCGCTTGGCCTTGGCGCGGCGCTGGGCGCGGTTGAGCGCCTGGACCTGATCGGCGCGCTCGCTGTATGCAAGGCCGCACGCCATCAGCTGCTCGCTGGTCGCGTGGCGCGCCAACATGTTGAGGAACGTGGCGAAGACCTCGCCCAGGATGCGGATGTTCTCCTCGGGCGCGATGGGGCCCTCGTCGCCGCCCATCCACGCGAGCAGCTGCTCCCAGCCCTCGGTGCCGATGAACGCCGAGATGGTGCGCTTCATGAGGCGGGCCTGCGCGGCGTTGGCCTCGGCCGCCTTCTCGGGGGTGTCGGCCTCGCGGGCCATCTGCTCGTTGGCCTGCGCGCGGTCGATGGCGTTGCCGACCTTGGCCAGGTACTCCTCGATGTGCTTGTCGTCGAACCACACGCGGAAGCGCGGCGTGTCGGGGTTCTCCTCGGGGTCCTCGAAGAACACGTCCTCGTACGCGCGGATGTTTTTCAGAAGCTCCATTTGTTGCCCCTTTCGTGAGCGGTGAGCGTCGGGCATAGAAAAGGGGCGCGGGCCGCTCACTAGCCCGCGCCCCCATGTCCAGGAGGTTATGTCTGGTGTCGCCTGCGGCTACTTCGCCGCCACGGTGACCTTCACCTGCGTGCAGATGCTCGGCTTGGACGCGCAGCGCACGGTGATGACCGCCTCGCCTGCGGCCACGCCCGTCACGTTGCCGTCGCTGTCGACGGTGGCCACGTCGGTGTTGCCCGATGCGAAGAAGCACTTGGCGTTCGCCTCGGCGGGCGTGACGGTCGGCGCGAGCTTCATGGACTTGCCCACGGCCGGGCCGGTCGGCGCGGTGCAGGTGACGCCCGTGGGCTGCTTGAGCTTGTTGGCGGGGATGTAGCGCATAGCGCCAGCGCCCGAGATTGTGCAGGAGAACGCGCCGGGGTCGGACGCCGCGCCCTGCTGCGAGCCGACGGTCAAGCCCAGGTAGGTGCAGTCGCCCTCCACCACGTCGCCGTTGGGGTCGGTGTGGCGGAAGTGGCCCGTGCGGCCCTCGCCGGTCTCAAGCGCCAGGCTGGCAACGAAGTCCTGCGCGGGGTCGCCGTAGCAGCGGTCGCCTGTGACCTCGTACTGCGGCTGCACGCTCTTCACCTTGTCGGTGGGAGTGCCGTAGCCGTCGTAGTAGTCCTTGGTCTCGGTGGTCTCGTTGGTGGTCGGCTTCACCTCGGTGATGCCGCGCGAGAAGATGGCCCACGTGGGGCTGGCCGCGTCTGGCGTGGTGTCGATCTCCAGCGCGCTCATATAGTTGGGCGCGAAGCCCAGGTCTTGGTTCTTTGCCATCGTTATCCCTTCTCTATGGTTATGGTCGCTTTGATTCGGAACTCCCACAGGTACGGCCCGCCCTCCGGCGGCGTTATCTCCTGCGGCTCTGTGTACAGCGCCGCGCTGGTGAAGCCGTAGGAGCCGGTGGGCGAGGACAGGTCGGCCCCGTCCAACGCGTCGGCCAGGTCGTAGGCGTCGCCCATGGCCTTGGCCTCGGAGGTGTCCTTCACGATGACCTGCAGCACGTATCCGACACGGCGGGTGCCGTCCATGTGGCGCACCGCGTCGGCCGTGGGCATGGGCCTCAGCACCACCGCGTCGTCGTGGCCGCGCGATGCTGCCAGGCGGGTGAGGAGCACCGGGCCGTAGCCCAGGGCCTCTATGGCGGCCTTCGCCGCCTCCATCACGTCCGGGGCCATGTCACGCCCCCTCGGTCAGGAGGTCGACGGCCAGGCGCTCCCAGTCCTCGCCGTGCGCTTCCTTCGCGGCCTTCGGCCAGTCGGCCTTGGCCCTCGGGTTCTTGCCGTGCTTGATGGAGCTGTCGGGCAGGTCGCGCACGTAGGCGGCGTAGTCGGCGTCCCATATGACGAGGCCCTGCCTGAAGTCGGAGGCGGCCTGCATGGAGTTGTGCATGCGCTTGGTGTCCTCTGGCGTGAACGCGTTCATGTCCTCGGCCACGCTCATGGCGAACTTCACCTGCTTGGCCTCCAGCTCCTTCGCGCTGAAACGCTTCATGAGCTTGGTCAGGTCGACCGTAACTGCTGCGGGCATGGCTACCTCACCTCCAGTTCCCAGTGGTGGGGACGGGTGCCGAACGCGCGGCGGGGCGTGCACCTCGCCACGTTCATCCACTCGCCCCCGTCGATGCTCACGCGGCTGCCCACGGGCACGTCGAACATGCCGGGGCTGTCCGCGCCGTCTGCTATCACGAGGCCCTGCGCGCCGTCGCCCAGGGCGTATTCGCGCACGAGCCACGCCGAGACGGGCTCGAAGCGCACGCGGCGCACCTCGACGGGCTGCTCGAACTCGCCGCCGTAGCCGCCCTCCCTGGGCACCTTGACGGACATGGTGGAGGGCCGCGCCGAGCGCGGCACCCGCATCATCTGGTACCCCCGATGCCCGCGTAGAGCAGCGGCGTTCCAAGCAGCTCGCGGCGGACGGCGGCCTCCATGTCGCTGCGGTAGGTGCTGGCCCCTTCGGTACCGGGGTTCCACGAGAACGAGCCGACGGTGAAGCCGCCGCCCTCCATGATGCCGCCCGAGCATCCGTATGCGGCGTCGACCTCGCAGGCCGCCATGACCGCGCGCGCCCACTCCTCGGAGCCGTCCGGCTCGTTGGGGAAGATCAGGTCGCGCACGGCTGCCGTGGCGTGGGGGAGCGCCGCCTTGAACTCCTCGGCGGACAGCTCCCCGCGCCCGGCTGCCAGGTAGTCCTCGTGGGTCGGGGCTCTAGTTTCCATCGTCCTCGGCCGCCTCGGGCTTTTCCGCCTTGCCCTTGGCGGGCTGCTCGTCTGCGGCCTTCGCCTCGGGCTTTTCCGCCTTGCCCTTGGCGGGCTTGGCCTTCTTCGGGGCCTCCTTCTCGAAGGCCAGTCCAACTGTGCGCATGTCGCGCCTCCTTCCTATGCGGCCTTCATGCCTGCGGTGATGTAGTGCGCCAGGTTCTCGCGGACGCCGCACACGCCGTACTTGCGGTACTTGAACAGGTGGCCGAAGCCCTGCTGGTTGTCCTCGGCGTCGATGACCTTGCCGTGCGCGAAATTCCAGCGCAGCACCACGGCGTCCTTGTGGACGATGAGGAAGTTCATGTCCACCGCGCCGGTGCCCTTCTTGTAGTGGCCGATCTCCTCGTCCTTGGTGGTGCCGTCCAAAAGGTCGATGGCGCTGTAGAAGCGGGACTGCGGCACCTTCACGATGGAGGAGAAGCCGTCCAGCGCCTCTCGGGACTTGGTGGTGTCCAGGTCCTTCACCATACCCAGCAGGGTGGGGGTGATGAACAGCACGCGGCCCTCTTCCGGCACCTCCTTCTCGTCCATGTCGCACATGGCGGCGTTCAGGCCCTTGAGCATGTCCGCGCCGTCGGAGTAGGTCTTCTGCTCCTTGGTGATGCCGGTGCCTGCGCACAGCGTGGAGAACACGAACGCGTCTCCCTCGGGCACCACCTTGGTGCGGTTGAAGTGCGCGGCGGCGTTGCCGAACGCCAGATTGAAGGACTGGGCGTCCACTTTCTGGTCGATTTCCAGGATGGTGCCGCGGTCGTAGTTGGCGCTGATGGGCTTCCAAGTCAGGGACGCGCCGCTGTTCTGCGGCAGTCGCCCGTTGGCCTGCACGTCGCCCAGGCCACCCATGGAGTAGACGGGGTAGTAGAACTCGCCCAGCTGCTCCATCTGCGCGATGTTGCCCTGCGGCGCGGCGCTCTCAAGCACTGCGGTCAGGGATTCCTTGCGGTACGCCTCCATGAGCACGTTCTCGTAGCCCTTGGGCAGTTCGATGCTGTTTGGCATGATTTACTCCTTTGAAGATTCGTCGGTGAGTCCGAAAGCTGCGCGGAAGTCGGCCAGGCCGTCGGAGCCTGCGCCGCCCTTGGGGTCGCCGCCCGCGCTCTCGCGGGGCTGGTCGGTGAACATGTAGGCGTTATCCTTCTTCAGGGCCTCGAAGTCGATGCCCGTGAGGTTGCCCTGCTCGTCCAGCTTCGCGTCAGCGATGTTCGGGATGATCGCGCGCGCCGCCTTGGCGTTGCGCACCCCCATCTGCGCCAGCTTGGTGTCGATGGCGAAGTCGCGGCGCATGTCGGCCTCGCGCTTCTCGGCGTCGGCCTTGTACGCCTCGTTGTCGGCCTTGGCCTTGTCGAGCGCGGCCTGCAGTTCGTCGGCGTTGCCCGCCTTGGCGGTGAACTCCTCGATCTGCTTGTCGCGCTGCTCCAGCTCGGCCTTGAGGGCCTTCACCTGCTCCTGGTACTCGTCGGTCTCGCGCTTGTACTTCGCGTAGGACACGACCTCCTTCGCGGGCTCGGTCTGCTGGCCGTTGTCGCCGCCCTCGTTGCCCTGGGGCTTGTTGTCGTCCGCCATCGCTTGCTCCTTCCGTGTTTGGTTGTCGCGCTTCCCTGCGCGCTTGGATGGCCCGCCGTTGTCGCCGCGGTCGCGTGCGGGGCATGTTGTCGCCGCCCCATCGCGTGACCGCATCTTCCCCGAGGTGTCGCCAGGCAAAAGAAAAGGCCGCCCGTGATGGGCGGCCTTGATGCCGTGCGTCTACTCGGTTGTCGCTTGGTCTACTTCATCAGCCCCGCGTCGCGCAGAACCTTGCGGGACTTGGCGAAAAGCTCCTCGCGCTCTTCTTTGGTCAGCTTTTCGGCGGCTTTCGACTCGGAGGCGCTGTCATCTATGACGAGCACCCAGTCCTCTGGCGTCACTTCTTTTTTGTCAGCCTGAACCATTTCGCTTCCTCGTTTCGCTCGTAGAGCATTTCGGTGGCAAGCTGGTCGATAACGTCGCCGCCCGCGTTCGGGCACTCTCTTTTCGCCAGCTCTCGCAGCTCCTCGTACGCTTGTACGACGCTGCGGTCGTTCACCTTGATTTCGTAGATTGTACCATCGTGGCACGCCACCACCGAGCTGCGCACCCAGTCGTTTTCCGCCACCGTTCGAATGTCGGTCCACGACGGCGGCGAGCTCATGGGGTGGTTGTGAATCAGCACCACGCCGCCCTTGGTGCGCCTGCACGCCTCCACCTGCTTGGCGGTCAGGCCGCACGCCTGGCTCTTCAGGCCGTGTCCGAAGGTGTCGGTGACGCGCTCGCCCTTCTTCCACGACACGACGGACATGCGTTCGTATCCCGTGCCGTCGCGGTCGCGCAGGATGCGGCGGCTCTCGGCGTACACGGCCTCGCTTGCGCGCTTCGGGATGGGGAGGGACGCCACCTTGTCGTGGTAGGCCCTGCCGTTCACGGCGCGGCGGCTCACGTCTGCGGCGGTGCCCGCGCCCTTGCCCGGCATGAACTTCTCGCGCACCCAGGTCTTGTCCGTGGCAAGCGGGTAGATGCGCTCCTTCGATTCCACGGCGGCCTCGCGCGTGCGCTCGCGGGACAGGTAGGGATGGGCGGCTATGTGCTCGCGCTGGCGCTTCTGCAGCTTGCCCAGGCGCAGGCGCTCCTTGGTGTTGTCGAGCCCGGCGGCCTCCAGGGCCGTTGCCTCGCGCTTGGCGGCGCGTATGCCGCGCTCAAGCTCGCGCTGCTTCTGCTCTGCCTGGTATCGCTCCTCGCGCTTCTCGTCGCCGCCATCGGGATCGCGCTCGTACCGCAGCTGCTGGCCCTCCACGTAGATGCCGAAGTCGTGCTTGCAGTTCGCGCCGCACAGGCCATCGACAGAGCCGTAGCCCGTCTCGCGGTAGAACGGCGGGTACTTCTTGGACTTGCCCGACAGACTGAACACGCGGCCCTGCCACTTGGCGTGGCTCTCGCGCGCCCCGCCGTGCGAGGAGGTCTGCACGAGGTCGTGCCCGGTCTCTTCAAGCAGCTCCAGCGTGTTGCGGCTGCCGGCCTGCACCGCCTGCGTGCGAATGTGGCGGCGCATGGCCACGTCGGGCTGCGCCCACACCCCGCTCTTGTAGTCCACGACGGACACGCCGCGCCGCGCCAGCTTCAGCACGGCCTCGCGGGTGGCCTGCTCGTAGCCCGCCATGCCCGAGTTCACCCGAGCCACGGCCTGCGCCACGACTTCGAGGTAGGCGCGCTGCACGTTGGCGGGCATCTTCAGGTTGTCGCGGCTCACGACGTCCTGCACTCCCGCCGCCGTGGCCCGCGTTGAGTTGTGCAGTCTCCACTGCATCGTCTTGGACAGCGCGCCCATGGCCGTGCCCAGCGTGGCCAGGTCGGCCTCGGCGCTCTTGGCCACGGCCTCGGCCGCAGCCTTGGCAGCCTCGCGCGCGGCTCTGCGGCCCTCCTCGTTCATGGCCTTCTGCACGTCCTTGGCGGCAAGCGCCGCCTTGCGGGCGGCCTGCGAGTAGGCGCTGTCGCCCTCGAAGTCGATGGAGCCTATGAGCGCGGCGTAGATGCACACCAGGCGCAGGGTGTATTCGTCCATGGCCCCCTGCGCTGCGTCGGTGAAGTGCTCTATGTAGTCCGGCCCCAGCATCAGGCGAGCCCGTCGCCCAGCATGTCGAACGCGCCGCCCTGCTGCTCGGGCACGTTGGCCTTGGCCTCGTTGCTGGTCTCGCCGTAGAAGCGGCGGCGGTACTCCCACGGGGCCATGATGCCCGCGCCGACCTCGCTCATGGCCATCTCGCGCGCGCTCTGCGTGTCGCTGATGATGGAGTCGTCGAAGTCCACGGTGACGTCGCCGTAGGGCACGGCCTCGCCCTTGATGCTGCGGCACGCGTCGGCCATGCCGTTCACGAGGCGCACGATGGACTTGCGCAGGGCGTTCTCGTGCCGGTGGATGGATCGCATCAGCTGCGAGTTGTCGGCCGCCACCTCCTTGGCGGTCTTCAGGCCCGTGTGCGACTCCCAGGAGAAGTAGCCGTTGCCGAAGCCGCACGCCACCGACAGCAGGCGCAGGCCCGTGTTGATGGCGCTGGCGTTCTCGTCGGCCTTGAGGTCGCTCTGAACGGTCTGAATCTTGGCCGACCCCTCGTCGCCGGGGTTCATGCTGAAGATGGTGTCGTCGGCCTCGCCGAAGGCGTAGTAGGTCTTCGTGAGGCTGCCGTCCGGCCCCTTGTCGGTCTTGGACTCTATGAGGGTCTTGTCCACGAACGTGCGCGGGCGGCCCACGCGAATGTGGTCGAGCAGGGAGGTGGCGGCCTCGTCGACCACCTTCATGGCCCCCACGGCGTTGCAGTACACGCTCGCGCCCATCGCGCAGTAGTCGTAGAAGCGGTTCGACACGGCGGGGCGCACCAGCGCGAAAAGCGGGCGGGTGCAGCGCGTGTCCATGTCGGCGCTGATGCCCTCGACCGCCACCTGCTTGTGCGTGCGGGTGTCGAACAGCTGCGTGAGGATGTGGTAGGTGCCGCCCTTGAGCACGTGCGCCTGGCACTGGTCGTAGTCGCGCCCGGCGACCTCCACGCGGCCCACGAACGCGCACTGCGTGCAGTCGTCGGCGCTCCACGTGAGCGGGACTATCTGCGTGGCGTCGTAGCGCACGATGCGCAGCTCGGCGTCGGGCGTGTAGGTGCTGTCGGTCACGCCTCGCGGCTCGATGACCCACGCGCCCGTGCCCATGGCGAACGCGCGGGCTATGAAGTCGGCGTTGTCCATGGCGAACGATGTGGGCGCGTCGCCGTCCTCTGTCGGCTGCGGCGCGTCCTGGCCGCCCTCGGGCCCCTCGTCGCCGACGCCGCCCGTCGCCGTGGGGTTGGCGAAGTAACGCGCCATCCAGGCGCGGCGCTCGTCGCTCGTGCTGGAGATGATCGTGCTCTCGTTCATGAGCAGGCTGGCCCACTCGTCGGCCACGAGCGCCGCCGGGTGCAGGCTGGCGCGCTCGCGCTTGTACACGCGGAAGCCGCGCCGCTCGCTGTAGTGGTACCAGCTGTTGTTCGCCGCGAACCAGCCGAACCATACGCCCACCATGCCCTGCATGCGGGTGTCCGGCTGGTATCCCATGCGGCGCAGCCACGCCTCGGCGTAGCCCGTGTTGCCTCGCTTCTCCATCAGAGGTTGCTCCTTATCCACAGTCCTGCGGCGTAGCCCGCCGCGTCTATCGCGTCGTCGTTCACCTTCGGCAGTGTCTCGGTTATGTCGCCCTGCCCGTTTGACACGTACTCGTACTCGGGGAACTCCTTGGCGGCGAGCGGGCAGCGGTCGGGGTCGATGACTATGCGCGTGAGGTTCTGCATCCACCTGATGCGGTTCTTGGGCGCGTTTAGGCCCTGCTTGAGCGATTTCTGCGCGCCGATGCCCTGCTCCTGGTAGTAGAGGATCATGCCGCGCGCCGCGCTGTCGCACCACACGTCGGCGGCGGGGTCCTCGGCCGCCTGCAGCTTGGCCGCCACCAGCTCGGCGGTCTTGACGTCGATGGCCTCGGTGCCCTGGCGGCTCTCCTCGTCCAGCAGGTACAGCACGCGCTCGTTCTCGTCGTATCCCGCCTCCATGAACACCCACGGGTGCACGCTGCCCGCGTCCACGCCGAACGAGCGCAGGGAGATGGACGCGCGCTCCTCGTCCGTTATGGGGCGTATGTCCAGCAGCTCGTCGGGGAACACCTCGGAGCCCGTGCCGATGACCTCGCCGAGCCATTGCCAGCGGTAGGACTCGGGCGTCTTGCGGCGGCTGCGCTCGGCCTCCGCCAGCGCCGTGGCGCTTATCCACTCGGGGTGCTCGTCTATGACGTCCAGGTACGTGGTGTGGCATATGAAGCGCCCGTCCTCGCCCGGGTGGGCCTCCAGGTCGCGCGCCTCCTTGTTCACCCAGTTGCGAGCCGAGCGGGGAGGGTTGTAGCTGTAGAAGACCCAGAACATGTCGCCGCCGCGCAGGAACGTGGCCAGCACGCTGCGCACCTCGTCCATGCCGTCGAACTCGTCGACCTCCTCGAACCACACCACGGCGCAGTAGCCGGTGCGGAACTTCGCCGACTTCAGCTTCTTGGGCTTGTCGCATCCCACAAAGCGTATGACCTGCCCGGTGGGGCGGTACGTCACCTCCATGGGCGACAGGCCGAAGTCGAACAGGCGGGCCACGCCGAGCACGTCGCACGCCCAGCCTATCTGCTCGTACACGGACGTGCGCAGCGTGTTGCCGACCTTGCGCAGCACGACGGCGTTGGCCTCCGGGTTGAGCATGACCAGCAGCACGATGGCGATGGATATGAACGACGACTTGGTGGAGTTGCGCCCGCCCTTGAACCAGTAGTGCGTGAACTCGTGCGCCTTGATGGAGCGCCACACGCCGGCGAACACGGAGGCCACGACGTCCGAGAGCCTAACCGAGGTCGTCAACGATGGTCACCCCCGCCTCCGCCATGGCGGCCTTCGCGCCGTCCACGCCGAACATGTCGTTGAGCAGCTTCACGCTCTCGGTTATGGCCAGGCGTGCGTCGCCGTTGATGCTGCCCTCGGCCGCCTGGCGGCGGAAGATGGGCAGCGCGCCGTCCAGCACCTCGAACAGCGGGGCGGCGGCGTCCTGCAGCTCCCATCGGCAGTCCTTGGCGGCCGCGTCGCGGATTTCCTGGATTCTGTGCGCGATTCGTGGGTCTCGCATCAGCTTGGAGGCGGCGCAGCTTATCGAGTTGTAGTTCATGCGCTTGCAGTCGTAGGCCGCGCGGTACGCGTCCTGCTGCTTTGCGCGGGGCTTGGCCATCTCGCGGGCGAACGCCTCCTGCTTCGCCGTGAGCGGCTTGTCCTTCTTGGGCACCTGCGGCCTCCTTCCCTTATCTCTCGGCCCATATGGTCGCAAGCGTGTCGCCGGGCACGGAAAAGGCCGCCCCGAAGGACGGCCCTCTGCCTGTTTCCGTATTCGGTTGCCCCTATCCGCACGCCGCCACGGCCATGGCCATGAGCCCGAGCGCCAGCGCCCTTATGGCGTAGATGGCCGCCGCGTCTATGGCGATTGCCGCCGCTATGAACAGCAGGCACCCCCAGTTGCATCCCGGGCGGTTCATCGCTCCTCCCACTCGATGGTGCCGTCGTCGTACTCGGCCTTGAGCCATTCCAGGTAGTCGGCCTCCTCGCAGAAGCTGGCCAGCAGCCGCTTGCTGGTAGTGCAGCTGCTCATGCGGCTCGTCTCATACACGGCGATGAAGAAGGGCCACGAGTGGAACTCCGTCTCCGTGTGGATGGCCCGCTCGGGCGTGCCGAAAAGGTGCTCCCAGTTCGTCATCGCGCCCCCTCCTTCGCGCTCGGCCCGACCTTGCGGTAGGTGAAGTCCTCGAACAGGTGGCCGCACCAGCGGCAGCGGTCGCCGCCCTTGGGCAGGTGGTGCCAGATCTCGCGCATGCCGCACTTCGGGCAGCGCACCTCGATACTGGGTCGGCGCTTCGGCTTCTCGGTCTGCTGCTCCATGGCTACTCCACCGCCATCCGCATGGCCGGCTTCATGGCCCCGCGCAGTCTCTTGGCCAGCTCCTCGGCCGTTACCTCGGCCTTCACCTCCACGTTCACGTCGGGCATCGCGAAACCGTGCGCCTCTTCGGCCTTGAGGCAAGGCATGGCGGCGTCCTGGGCCGCGCCCTTGAGCGTCGGTGACGCTGCCGCCCTCGGCTCGCAGCGCCCCAGCCACAGCTCGCACTCGTCCAGCTTCGTGAGCGCCAGGGCGCGCTCGCGGCTCGCCTCGTAGGCCGTCTCGATGCCCTTGCGCAGGTTCTGCACGGCCGTCTCTTCGGTTCCGGCGTCCAGCTTTTCGCGCAGTAGGGCGTTCTCGAACCTCAGGTTGCGAGCCTCGCGACGCGGCACTGCTACCGTATGACTTTGCTGCTCGCCCCAGCAGTCCTCGCACAGCGGCGCGTCTACGCCCATGTTGTCCTGCCGCAGGGCGTCGATATCGCGCCCGCAGGTATCGCAGATGATTCCCATGTCTACTCCCTTCCTTCCGGCTTCACCGCGCCTGCGAGGAACCACGCCCGCAGGCTCTCGGCGCACTCCGGGCACAAGGCCCTCGCCTTGCCGTCGATTCGCGCGCTGTTCCCCAGCACCATCTTGGCGTAACCCGCCAGGGTCGCCGGCACCTCCTTGCCGCAGCGTTCGCATGCGCACATGTACAGCCTCATGCCTGCTCGCCTCCCTTCGGCAGAGCGTCGGCGATTCGGTCCCAGTCGGTGGCCGGCCTCTCGCAGGGGTACTCGTAGGCCCCCACGCACGGCACCGGCAGCACCGCCATGCCGTCGTGCTCGCCTGCGTACTCGTCTGCGTCCGATCTGCTCTCGAATGCCAGCACCACGTCGCTCTCCGTGGCCACCGCGTAGATCTTCTTCATCGTTTCGTCTCCTATTCGAACTCGAAGCACTCGCATGCCTCGCTTGTCTCGTCCACCGCCTCCACGTCGGGGCCGCCGCCAGTCATGGCGTCGCAGGCGCACACGGCCTCGCCGCCAGCGCCCTGCACACGGCCGCAGAAGCGGCACTCCCGGCACGTGCAGCCCTCCCACGGGTCGGGCCGGTTCCACGGTGCCCTGGGGTCGGACTCGAAGCAGCCCGGCGGCAGGTTCCACCCGCTTGAAGGCTCGTACCCGCTCACATGCACCGCCTGCCCCTCGGCAGCCGCCCCCAGCCGTCCATGGCCAGGGCATCCGCGTACTTGGTCGGTTCCGGCAGCAGCAGGTACTCCCAGTGCCCCGAGCCCGGCGGGGCGGGGCGGTTGAACCTCTGCTCGGCCCTGACCCAGCGGAAGTGCAGCCGGTTGGCGTGCGCCAGCCCGTGGCAGCCGCTGCCGTTGCCGCTGCCGCACAGCATCACCGTGGGCTTGGGAACCTCGCGCCCGTCGCGGAACAGCTTGCCCGCCCCGCGCCTCACGATGTGGTGGCGGTTGAGCGGCCACGGCGCGCCGCACACGGCGCACCTGGGCGTCTCGATGCTCGGCCCCTCCATGAGGGGGCGCAGGATCTCGGGCAGCGTGTCAACGTTTGCCATTCGATAGCCTCCTGTCCCTGCCTTGCAGCTCGTACTTGTCGCACATCTCCGACAGGCGGCTCACGATGGCCACCGCCGTCTCCTCGTCGCCGTTCTTGGCCAGGCGGCGTATGAGGTCGCCCTTGCCGTACTGCGTGGTCACGACCACGGGCCTCATGTTCTCGTACCTGTCGTTCACGACGCGGAACACCTGCCCCAGCGTCCAGTCGGTGGGGGACTCCTT
This sequence comes from Collinsella aerofaciens, assembly GCF_015557435.1. Taxonomy (GTDB): domain Bacteria; phylum Actinomycetota; class Coriobacteriia; order Coriobacteriales; family Coriobacteriaceae; genus Collinsella; species Collinsella aerofaciens_Z. The sequence continues at coordinate 20,515 of NZ_JADNOH010000037.1, read as the reverse complement.
GCCCAGGTCGTCCAGCACCAGGCACCCCACGCGGGAGAGCCTGGACAGCACGCCGTCCTCGGTGCCGTCGCCGCCGTAGGTGCCCTTGATGGCGGCCAGCACGCCCAGCATGTCGGTCACCCTCACGCTGGTGCCGCCGTCCACCAGGAGCCGCGCCACGGCGCTCGCCAGGTGGGTCTTGCCGGTTCCCACGGGGCCGCAGATGTACGCCCCGCGCCCTTGCTCAACCTTCGCGGCAATGCCCTCGGCCATGGGGGAGGCGGCTGTCATGAAGCGGGGCTTGATTCCGGCCCGCTCGTAGGCCCGGCGGCGTTTGGCTGCGGCCTCCTCGGCCTTGGCCCTGGCCTCAAGGCGCGAACGCTCGTCGCGCTCCGCCACGGCACCCGGGCAGCCGCACGGCTTCCAGCCGCAGAAGGTGCGGCGGCCAGCCAGCACCACGTAGCGGACCTCCAGCTGCGCCCCGCAGTGGGGGCACTCAGTCGTACTCGGCATAGCCGTCGGCCTCCTTCCGGGTCCTCGGGCCGCTGTTCACGTAGTCCTCGAACTTCGGCGAGAACAGCGTGGAGGGCCGCAGGTACTTGGCCATCTTCGGGTCGCCCGCCCACTCGGCTGCCATCGTGTCGATGACGGCCAGGAAGTCGGGGAGGCGGTAGCCCTCGGCCCAGCGGGCGTGTATCAGCCTGCGGGTCTTGGCGCTGCTTGAGCGGTAGCGGGTGCCGGCTGCCTCGTTGAGCGCATGCACGATTTCGTCAAAGGGGATTAAGGGGTTATCTATATACTCAACCTCAACCTCTGCATTGCCGCAACTCGATGCGCCTGCATGTGCATCCGCATCTGCTTGCGCATGTGCGGCTGCATCTGTATCCGCATATGCTCCCGCATGTGCTTGCGCATCGGCTTGCGCCCGTGCCGCCGCATCGTCCACCGCGTCTTCCTTCCCCGGCCTGTTGCCCCAGCGGGCGTTGGCCGCCTTCCTTGCGCGCTCGCTCTTCTCGTCGCCCATGTCGAGCCTGCCCTTGAGCACCAGGAAGGTAGGCAGCCACGCGGGGCTGCCCTGCGGCTCCTTGCCCGTGAACCGGTACTCGACGATGGCGTAGATGAACGGCGCGCGCTGCTTCTCGGGCATGGCCTGCGCGGCCGCCCAGAAGTCGTCGTGTATAACCATGCCCATAGTGTCGCCGTCGCCTTCCCTAAAACGGGATATCCTCGTCGTACAGATCGGGCATGGCCTGCTGCTGCGGCGCGGGCTGCTGTGGCGCGTACGCCTGCTGAGTGGCCGGCTGCGGCGCGTAGGCGGGCTGCTGCGGCGCAGGTGCCGGGGCGGGGCGTCCCTGGCCGTACGTGCGGGCCTGCGGCGCTTGCGGGGCCGCCTGGGGCGCGTACTGCTGCGGCGCGTAGCCCTGCTGCTGTTGCTGGCTGCTCATGAACTCCAGCTCGTCCACCACGACCTCCAGCGCGCTGCGCTTCTGGCCGGTCTGCTGGTCGTTCCAGCTGCGGTAGCGCAGCTTGCCCTCGATGGCCACCTTGCTGCCTTTGGCGAGGTACTGCGCCAGCTTCTCGCCACGGGTGCCGAACAGCGTGCAGTCCACGAAGTTCGGGTAGTCCTCCCACTGCCCGGTCTGCTGGTTCTTGCGGCGGTCGTTGACGGCCACGCCCATGGACAGCACGGACATGCCGCCAGACGTGGAGCGCAGCACGGGGTCGCGGGTCAGGTTGCCGGATATGCATACGCGGTTGATGCTCATAGATACCCTCCTTGGGTTACGTCCCCGCTGTTCCAGATGCGGGTGATCTGCGCGTCTACCATGCGGATACGCAGCTTGATTACGTTGATGGCCTCCTGCGAGGCCTTATAGATGGCCTCGGAGCAGTCGCGGCGGCGCTTGGCCTCCGCTATCTGCTCCTGGCCCCGGCACACGTCGCCGATGATGGTGACGGGCGTGCCCTTCTGGCGCTCGTTCAGGATGGCGATGCGCAGGGCCTTGCGGTACTCGGCCTCGTTCTCGGCGTACTGGCAGCCGGACTCCTTGCAGGTCTTCAGCTCGGCCTCCAGCCTGTCGGTCAGCTCGTCCAGCTCCTCGGTGAGCGCCTGCATCTACTCGACCTGCCAGTCGGGGCGCGGGCAGCACGGGCTGTTGGCCACGAACTCCATGTACTGCGGCATGCTGGCGAACTGGTAGCGCGCCCCGCAGCTGCGGCAGTGGGCCGTGAAGGGGCCGTCTGCGGGCGGCTGCTTCTCCTCGGGCGCGGGCTGCTCCTCCATGGCGTCGGGGTCGCTCTGCCCGTCGATGGCGAACGCCCCGCACAGCGCGTACTTGCGGGCGTAGCTCGACGCCATGCCGGTCACCTGGGCGTCGTCGGAGCCCTTCTTGTGCTCGTCCTCGCGGGCGTAGGCGCTCACCTGCAGCAGGCCCTCGCCGCCCTCGGCGGGGAACACGCACGCCGTGGACTTCACGTAGTAGCGGTCGCCTATCTGCACCAGCTCGTCGGTCATGAAGAACGCCAGGCCCTCCTTGGCGCACGGCTCCTTCAGCGCGGCCACTATGTCCTCGTAGCTGCGGTAGCTGAACTTGCCGAAAGCGTTGTACTTGGCCTTGGGCACCACCACGGCGCGCTGCACGCGGGCAACGGCCGCCATGAGGTCGATGGGCTGCTGTTCCTGGGTCATGCTAGTAGCCTCCGTTCATTCGCTCGTAAACCTGGCCAACCGTGCCGTGCATGATGGTGCCCACGACGCCCTGCGCCTTGAGGGCCGCCGCGACGCCCTGCATCTGCTCGCGCGTGGCGCACGGCACCACGACCGTCCACGGGTCGCCCGCCTTGGCCACGGGTGCCGGTGCGGGCGGCGCTGGCGGCACCGGGGCGGGCATGGGCGCGGGCTGCGGCTCGGGCATCTGCTCAAGCGGCTGCGGGAACTCTGCGGGCTGGCATTCCGCGGGCTCGGGCACCGCTTCGGATTCGGGCTCTTCCACGGGTTCCGGCTCCATTGCCGCCTTCAGCTCGGCGATTCGCTGGCGCTCCTCGGCGGCCTTGTGCGCCGCCGTTATGGCCGCGCCCAGGTCCAGGGTGGCGAACAGCTCGCGCTCGGCCTCGTCGTAGAACGGCTCGCCCTGGAACTGCGCCTTGAGGGTTTCCCAGTCCTGGGCCAGGCGCTCTACCTTGGCCTCCAGGGCCTTGAATGCCTTCACCTCGCCGAAGGTCTTGTTGGTCCACTGCTTCTCGTGGAAACGCTCATAGGGCACGACGGGGGCCAGCAGCCCGGCGAACTCCTCGTAGTGCTCCTGCAGCTTCGCGTATGCGCGCGCCTGGCGCTCGGCCTCGGCATCGTCCAGCTGCGCCTTGATGCCGTCGGCCGCCTGCTTGGCGATGCCCGCCACGGCCTTGCACCTGTCCTCGAACGCAGCCAGGGGCTTCGTGTACTCGCGGCTCACTGCCTTGCGGCGCTCGTCTATCTCCTTGGCGATGCCGTTGAGGTAGGCGCGGTCGCGCTTGGCGGCCTTCACGTTCTCGTCCTTGCCCATGTCGTAGGTCGCGCCCTCGTAGTCGGCCACCAGCCTGCGCACGTGCGCCTCCAGGGCGTCGAAGTTGGCCTCGATCACGGCGGGGGAGTACGCCACGGTCAGCTCTGACGCCTCCTCGGGCTCGATGATCTCGGCCTCAACTGCTTCGCTCATTTACTCCTCGCTTCCCAGGCGCGCCATGCACGCCTCGTAGGTTTCCGTCTCGGCCGCGTTCGGCTCGTAGCCGTCGGCCTTCATGGCCTCGTAGATGATGGTCACGTTCTCGACCGTCGCTCGGTTGAGGTACACGGGGCTGCCGCCTTCCATGAGGCTCCAGGCCGTCCAGCCGCTCATGTTCCACGCCGCCCGCCAGCCCATGGCCACGGCCAGCTCGGTGGGCGTGCGGTCGATGGGTCGGCCCAGCAGCTCCTCGAACGATTCCACGGCCTCGGCCTCCATGGCGAACGCGGTCAGAGCCAGAGCCGTGCGGCGCATCGACTTGAGGTCGCCCGCGTGGGCGGCAAGCCACTCGCGGCGGGCCTTCGCGCCGTCCTCGTAGGCGGCCTGGAAGTCGGCCTTGCGCTGGGCTGCGGCCTGTGCGGCCTCGTCGGCCCCCTCGGCCACCGGCGCCAGCAGGGTCACGCCGAACGGCGTCTCCTCGGCCAGAAGCCCCGCGCCCGCGTTGTCGGCCACGTAGGCGTCCAGCGCCGCCAGGTCGGGGCGGTAGTCGGAAAACGTGCGGCATGCGGCGAAGCCCTCGGGGCATTCGTCGACGAACTCGACGCCCGCGTCGGCAAGCACCGCCACCACCTCGGCGCGGTTGCGCCTCTTCTCGGCCTCGGCCTTCAGGCTCGTGTACACGCGCTGCCATTCGGACTGCTTGCAGTCGCGCAGCTCGGCCACGGCCTCGTCGTCGCCCTCGAACTCGGCGATGGCGGCCAGGCGGTCGAGCGTCATGTCGTAGGCGGCGTCCTGCACCCTGCGGGTGGCGCGGCGCGCCTTGGCCACGGTGCCCGCGTCGGTGCGGGCGGCCACGGCCACCTCCTCGTCGGGAATGTCGAGCGCCAGCATGGTCTGCACGCCGCGCGACTTCTCCTCGGCGGTCAGCCCCAGCTTGGCGTCGGTCTCCACCATGGCCTTGGCGGCCTCCACGCGCGCCAGCTCGGCGTCGTCCAGGTCGTCGTAGACCTCGGCGAGGAAACGCTCGGTGCCGATGGCCCTCATGGCGCGCACGCGGCACTCGCCGTCGATGATCCAGTAGATGCCGCCCTCCTTGTACAGGATGGGCTTCATGACGGGCTGGCCGGGGTTGAGGCGGTTGGCCTTGAACTGCGCGGCCAGGCCCGCGATGTGCTCGGCGCTCTCCTTGGTGGTGAAGTCGCGCGGGTTCATCGGCTCGCCGTCGGCGCGCTCGTAGGGGTACACGTCGCAGATCGCGACCTCCTCTAGCGATTGCATGCGCGGGCCTCCTCGTCTACGACCACGCGGCACTCCATGCCCACCAGGCGGGCGCGGCACGCCACGCGGGCCACCTCGCCCATGAGCGCGATGCGCTTGGTGGGCACGGGGCCGTTCTTGATTTGCGCGGCCATGCAGGCGGCCCCCATGTTGAACGCCTGGCGCATGGCGGCGTCGAAGCCGCCGTCGCCCGGCTCGGGCACGGGGACGGCGCGCTCGATGCGCTTCAGGATGCTGTCCACCGTCTTGTCCGCGACGGTCTTGCTGATGATTTCCGTGAGCATTTTGGTCTCCTAACTGGGAAAACTAAAAGTGATAAAAACTTTTCAGGATTTCGGAACTTTTTTCTCTATGCGCTCCTTGCGCTTCTGCGCCGCCTTGACCCTGCGGTACAGGTAGCGGCACAGCCACCGCTCCATGGCCTCGTCGTGCGCCTCTGCTGCCTTGTCGGCGGCGTAGCGGCTCATGCCCGAGGTGTCCGGGGCCTGCGGCATGGGGTCGGCGCGGCTCTCTCGGCCGCACTCGGTGCGCTCGTAGGTGCGGCGCTCCTCTGCGGTCAGCCTCGGCAGCAGCTCGGCTATGCGGGCCTCTATGGCCTCAAGCTGCTGCTGGCGTCTGCACGGTTCGCAGATGCCGTCCTTGCCGAGGGTCGCCCTGCGGCACCCGCACGACGGGCACAGCTCCAGGCGGTGGCGGTAGCAGCGCAGGGACACGTGGCCGCCGCTGGCGTTGATCACGCGCCGCGCGTTATCCAACTGGTTCTTGGACAGCCGCAGCTCGCGGCGAATCTCGCGGGCGGGCACCTTTCCCGCCAGCTCGGCTATGCGGTCGAGGTCGGCCTTGCGCCACGCCCTGTGTGGCCTGCCCTTGTCTCGGCGGGTCACTCGTCGCTCACCTCCACGACCACGCGGGGGCGCGCCCTGTCGGTGAGCACCCTGTCGGGGCACTGCTCCACGTACTTGCGGGAGTCGTCCTTGATTACGCCCGCCGCCACCAGGCCGTCGAGCACGAACTTGCGCGCGAAGCCCACGTTGTCGGCGTCGCGGCGCATGTCGGGCTCGTAGAACGTGGTGCGCACGGTCACCCGGCGCTCGAAGCGCGGCGCGCGCTGCTGCATGGCCGCCGCCCTCACGCGCGCCGTCTCGCGCTTCTTCATGGCCGCCGCCTTGTAGCGGTTGGCGCGCTCGGCGCTGATGTAGTCGTTCAGGCTCGGCATTCGGCCCTCGACCGTGACGGTGCACCTCATTGCGCGCCCCTGTCGTAGATGCCCTGCGCCTCGGTTAGCGTGGAGGCGGCGAAAACGGCTGGGCCCACGATGGCCTCCCACGTGCCCACCAGGTCCACGGAGTCCACCGGCGTGCGGCGGAAGCTCACGGCGGCCAGCATGGAGGGGCGCTGCAGCACCATGTAGCGGGACAGCACGCTCCACAGGTTGTGGTCGCGCTTGAACTCGCTGGCCTCGCTCACGGTCATGCCGTTCTGGCACGCCAGGGTGTACACGTTGTCGCGCTGGATGACGTGGCCCTCCAGCATCAGGCGGTAGCAGATGCGGCGCAGCTTCGCCCATGTATCGGGGTTCGAGGCAACCCAGCCGCACGCCTTGGCCACGAGGGCCTGGGCCTTGGCGTCTACCTCGGCCATACCGTTGCCTCCAGCGCCCATGTGGCGGCGATGCACGCGCAGACGAACAGGGCGGCGAAAACGGCCTGCAGCCTCTCGCGGCGCTGCTCGGGTGTTACACTGGTCTCGGTTCGGAAGTGAACCGTTGCGGTGCGCGTCTTTCGCTTGCCGGCTGCGACGCGCACCCTCTTTCCCTTGATCTTTTCCATTCCTGGAACTTCCTCTCGTTCTCTGGGTCCTTGTAGAACTCGCGCATCATGGCGGCGCACTCGTCGCACATGGCGCGCTGTATCGGGGTCATTCGCCCGCGACGCCCGGCAGAAGCAGCGGGGCGTCCTCGTAGGCGACCTCACCGGTGTCCCTATCCACGAACATCACCTCCTGGTCGTCGTACACGTGGATGTTGAGCATCTGCCCCGTGAACTCCACCAGCTTGGGGATGAAGTCGCGGAACTTCGGGTCCAGCTCAAACTGCAGCACGCACTTGCCGCTCTTCACGTTGAGGGCGGTGAACCCCCCCGTACGGTCACCTCGTTCAGCATGGCCTACTCCTTCACGTCGTAGGCGCTGTCGCGCTCGATGCGCTTGAAGTCGGTGCTCCAGCCCTTGCCGTTCACGCTGAACTGCACGGAGCTGTAGACGTTGAACTGCATGCCGCCGAGCTCGAACCGGGTCGTGCTCGCCTCCAAAAGTTCGATGCCGCTCGTCTGGAAGCCCCACATGGCCGCGATGCGGCGCTTGAGGCTGACGTGCGTCTCCTCCATGCAGCCGTTCTCGGCCAGCTCGAAGTTGACGGCCACGCGCTTGCGGTCGTCGATGAGGTGGTCGAGCGTTTTGCCGATGATCTCATCGACGAACTCGGGCTGGTGGCTCTTGGTGGTCATGGGGTGTCTCCTTTTCTGATAGGTAAATCTAATTACAGTTTGAAGCGAAAAAAATTTCTTCGGGTTTGTAGCCCAAGAAGTCGGCGGCCTTTTTAGCCGTCTCGATGCGCATACGGTCGGGGTGGTCTTCATAAACATCGTATGTAGGTCCTGAAATGCCCAGATGTTCAGCCATTGCCTTCTTGGTTACGCCCTTGCTCATGCGCGCCTGCTTGAGTGACTTCATACTCCCTCCTTTCTGTCCATAACTGTAATTAATCTTCAGAACACGGTCAAGATTAATTTTGGTAAAATTGAAAATAAATTTAAGTCCTGGAAGGAGTTAAGATGCCGATATCCGACAACATAAAGAAGTTACGGCAGATTTTCGACGTTACCCAGGATGAACTGGGTGAGATTGCAGGTGTGACAGGTAACGCCGTTTCGCAGTGGGAAAATGGCCGCTCCGAACCCCGTATGGGAGCTATTGAGCGCATGGCGGCCTGCTATCAGATTAGTAAGTCACACCTTATAGAAGACGGCGGAATGGATCAGATTGACCCCGTGACCAAAAAGCCCAAGGGCAGCTCCTATATGCCCGCTGGTGCCATGCCCGTGGTGGCCAGCAGCGCCACCGTGCCGCTGCTCACGCTCGGGCGCGTGCACGCCGGCGCGCTCGCCGACGAGGAGGAGATAGCGCACCGCGTTGAGGTGCCCGCCTCGGTGTGCGCCGGGCATCCGCGCGCGTTCGCCCTGGAGGTCGAGGGCGACTGCATGAACCGCGTCATACCCGAGGGCAGCCACGTGCTGGTCGACCCCGACCGCCAGCCCGCCAACGGGTCCATCGCCGTGGTGGAGACCGAGGACTACCGCGCGGTCATGCGCCGCTGGTACAAGGGCAGCACCAAGCTGATGCTGTCGGCGGATAGCTTCGAGGACTACGAGGACATGATTTTCGGCATGGACGACGGACCCGTGCGCGTGATCGGCACGGTGGTGTGGTTCCAGGCCGCCGACGAGATGGAGTAGCCGTGGGCGGGCGCGCGGCGATATACGCCCGCTTCTCGAGCCACAACCAGCGCGGCGAGTCCATAGAGATACAGGTGGAGAAGTCCCGCGCCTACTGCGCCGAGAACGACCTGCGCGTGGTGGCCACGTACTGCGACTACGCGCAGACCGGCACCAACACCGACCGCGCGGAGTTCCAGCGCATGATGGCGGACGCCAGGCGCGGGCTGTTCGATTTCGTGGTCATCTGGAAGGTGACGCGCATCATGCGCAACCGCGACGAGATGGCCATGGCGCGCATCATGCTGCGCCGCTGCCGCGTCGAGATACTGTACGCGGGCGAGGACATCTCGGACGGCTCGGCGGGCGTGCTGCAGCTGGGCATGCTGGAGGTGCTGGCGGAGTACGAGAGCGCGCTCGACGGCGAGCGCATACGCGACGGCATACAGAAGAACGCCGAGCGGTGCATGGCCAACGGCTGCGTGCGCTACGGCTGGGACATAGCGGACGGGCGCTACGTGGTCAACGAGGAGGAGGCCGCCGCCATCCGCCTGGGCGTGCGCATGGTCTTGTCGGGCAAGTCGGTGGCCGACGTGGTGCGCGCCTGGGAGCCGTACCGCACCAAGCGCGGCGGCAAGTGGCGCTTCCAGACGGTGCGCCGCATACTGATGCGGCGGGAGAACGGCGGGGAGTACCACTACGCGGGCGTGGTCGTGCCCGGCGGCATGCCCGCCATCGTTCCCATGGATGACGAGGAGAGGGTGATACGGATGCTTGAGGACTCGCACAGGCCCCGCGCCAAGACCGAAGCGTGGGACTTCCCGCTCACGGGCAAGCTCTACGACGGGCGCGACGGCGGGCTGATGACCGGCACCAGCGGCACGGGCAAGTCGGGCAGGCCCTATCACTACTACCGCTGCCGCAGCTGCGGGCGCACCGTGCGCCGCGATGTCGTGGAGAAGCGCGTGGCCGACGCCGTGCGCGAGGCCCTGGGCAGCGCCGACAGCCGCGAGCGCATCGCTCGCATGCTGGCCGACGCCGAGGAGGAGCGCGCCGACGAGAAGCCCTTGAGCGAGACCATAAAGGGCGAGCTGGCCAAGATCGAGACGGCGTTCTCCAACATATGGGCGGCCATCGAGTCGGGCATCGCGCCGCCGGGCGGCAAGGAGCGCATAGACGCGCTGAAGCAGCGGCAGGCGCTCCTCAAGGACGAGCTGCGCACGGCCGAGGCCCTTGAGGCCGCCCGCCTTGACTACGACCGCGCGCTGTTCTGGCTTGAGGGCATGGCCGCCGCCGAGGTGGACGACGCGCAGCTCCTGCGCACGTTCGTGGCGCGCGTGGTGCTGGGCGGCCCCGACGATGACGACGGCCTGCGCGTGGCGTTCACGTTTGACGATTCTGCCGGCTTGGGCGATAATCCGTCGCTGCCTGGCGCTATAGGTCCAGGTGGCGAGGTGTTCGACCGAATGAACGCCAGCTCCACCAATAGTTACAAGCAGGTAGGTAAACGCACCTACCTGCTTTTTTATTACTTATCAGATACCGCGGAGAATCGAACTCTGTGCAGGGCGTGAGCGTTTTTAGCCCGCGGGCGAGGACGCCGGCAGGCGGCCGAAGCCGGCGCGTATTTGCGAAGCAAATACGCGGATTCTCCGCGCAAAGCCTCAACCAGATATAGATGCGATGCCGATCGGGTGTCTGGCCCCGGCCCCAACCCGTCAACGGAAGCCCCAGACCGCGGAGAATCGAACTCTGTGCAGGGCGCGAGCGTTAAGCAAACGCCGCGGCAACGCAGGGCGGGACGCGCTTTCCCAACTGTCGCCCAGCGGAAACTACGTCCCAGAATCCACGCTCAGAACGGGACGCGCTTTCCGCCCCGTTTCTCAACTCCAAAAACTAGTGCGCCCTCCATCGCAAAACTGGGTAGAAGAAGGCCAAAACGCAATGGCAGGAGGTCAACATGACTGCAGAAGATAAGGCGAAAAATGCCGGCAAGGTCGCGCTCGTTCTGGAGGGCGGCAGCTTCCGTGGGCAATTTACCGCAGGCGTGCTCGACGTCCTCATGGAGGCCGGTGTCGAGATCCCGGCGGTGTTCGGCGTATCGGCCGGCGCTCTCAACGGCGTGAACTACAAGTCGCACCAGATCGGCCGCGTTAACCGCATCAATCTGGCCTTCTGCAATGACAACCGCTATATGGGTGCCGCGTCGTTTGCATCCACGGGCTCTATCGTCGGCTACGACTTTATCTTCAACGACGTGCAGGACCGTCTAGATCCCTTCGATAACGAGACCTTCGACGCGAGTCCCATCGAAATGTATGCCGTCGCGACGGACATGCTGTTTGGCACCGCTGCCTACCTGCCCGTCAAAAACGCCATGCTCGATATCGACTGCGTACGCGCCTCAACCTCGTTGCCGCTGGTGACGCCGCCGGTCGAGATCGACGGTCACAAGTACGTCGATGGCGGCGTGGCAGATTCGGTGCCCGTGGAGCACGTGCTGGAGGAGGCCGGATACGATCGCGCGATTGTCGTGCTCACGCAGGACCGCTCGTACGAAAAGGGGCCCTACGAGTTTATGCCGGCCGCGCGTGCGCGCTATGGCGACTACCCCTATCTGCTCGAGGCCATCGAGGCGCGCCACGACCGCTACAACGTCCAGCGCATGCACCTGTGGAAGTATGAGCGCGAGGATCGTGCGCTAATCGTGGCTCCGCAAAAGCCGGTCGAGGTCGGCCATGTGGAGCATGACACGGCCAAGCTGCTCGACCTGTATATCCAGGGCCGCCGGGAGGCAAAGCGCCTGCTCGCGGAAATTCAGGAGTTCGTCGAGCGCTAAGGTGGTCGACCCGCAAAAAGCGATAACAGATAGGGGCCTAGAGGGCCATTTGCTCGTCGAGGGATCTCTAGGCCCCGTCCCGTGAAAACACCGGGCGTGGACGACATGTGCAGAAACTCTGGTCGGAGCCAAAATACCTGTTGACTCGGGCGGCGAGCGGGGTAATATGGACGGGTTACTTGCAGAGCCCCGTGAATCTCTGTAACAACACGTACTGTACATGGAGGAGTCTAAGTGATTTCGAAATCGACTCACTACGCCAAGCAGGGCGAGGTCCAGCGCAACTGGGTTCTCGTCGACGCCGATGGTGCTGTCCTGGGCCGTCTTGCCACCCAGATCGCAATGATCCTGCGCGGTAAGAACAAGCCCCAGTTCACGCCCAACAGCGACTGCGGCGACTTCGTTGTCGTCATCAACGCCGATAAGGTCCAGCTTACCGGTAACAAGGCCGACACGAAGACCTATTATCGCCACAGCGGCTACAACGGCGGCCTCAAGGCTGAGAGCTTCCGCCAGGCTATGGAGAAGCACCCGGAGAAGGTCATCGAGCGCGCCGTTCGCGGCATGCTGCCCAAGACCACCCTCGGCCGTGCCCAGATGACCAAGCTTAAGGTCTACGCTGGTGCCGAGCATCCGCACGCTGCCCAGAACCCCACGAAGATTGAGCTGGAGGCTTAAAGATGGCTGAGAACACCGTTGTCTACCAGGGTACCGGCCGTCGTAAGAACGCCGTCGCCCGCGTCCGTCTCGTCCCCGGCACCGGCAAGGTGACTGTCAACAAGCGTGACGCCGAGCAGTATTTCGGCCGTCATCAGCTCGTTGAGAACGCCCTTGCTCCCTTCAAGGTGACCGACACCGCCGGTCAGTTCGACGTTATCGCTCTGTGCGATGGCGGCGGCATCTCCGGTCAGTCCGGCGCTCTGCGCCTGGGCATCGCTCGCGCTCTCCTGAACGCTGGCGACTACCGTGCTGACCTCAAGAAGGCCGGTTTCCTTACGCGCGATGCTCGCGTGGTCGAGCGCAAGAAGTACGGCCTCAAGAAGGCCCGCCGCGCTCCCCAGTTCTCCAAGCGCTAAGGTTTTATCTCCTTACGAGATACAATGTACAAGCGGGGCCTGCCGATTCCTCGGCGGGTCCCGCTTTTCTTTTTCGACTAGGGTGGGCGGTTGCATATCGCCCGCTAGGGAAGGAGCAATCCTATGCCCCAGAACATCTTCGGTACCGACGGCGTTCGTGGCGTCGCCAATGCCGACCTCTCGTGCGACCTCGCGTTTCGCCTGGGCCGCGCGGCGACCAAGTTCCTTGGTCCGGATATCTGCGTCGGCCGCGACACGCGCCTTTCGGGCACCATGCTCGAGAGTGCTCTGACCGCCGGCATCATGGCCGAGGGCGGCCGTCCACACTGCTGCGGCGTTATCCCTACGCCGGCCGTGGCGCTGCTCACCGTTCAGAACGAGCTCGACGGCGGCATCGTCATTTCCGCTTCGCACAATCCGCCGGAGTTCAACGGCATCAAGTTCTTTAGCCGCAAGGGCATGAAGCTTCCCGACGCCGTCGAGGAGGAGATCAGCGCATGGGTCATGTCCGAGGAGGCCATGGCTGCCGACACGCTGCCGACTGGCGCCGGTGTGGGCCACATCATCAAGATGAAGGATGCTCGCAAGGCATACGTCGACCACGCTATCGATACGCTCGACGGCCTGAGGCTCGACGGCCTGGTTGTTGCCGTCGACTGCGGTCACGGCGCCTCTTGCCAGACCACGCCCGCCGCATTGCAGCGCCTGGGCGCCACGGTCCATGCCATCAACACCGACTACTGCGGCACCGACATCAACGTCGAGTGCGGCTCCACCCATCTTGAGCCCCTGCGCGAGCTCGTCCTGCGCACCCACGCCGACATTGGCCTGGCCCACGATGGCGATGCCGACCGCGTGCTCTTCGTCGACAGCGAGGGCAACGAGATCGACGGTGACTACATCCTGGCCATCTGTGGCTCCGACCTCGCCGCTCGTGGCAAGCTCGCCAACTCCGAGATTGTCTCGACCGTCATGTGCAATCTGGGCTTCTCCATCGCTATGAAGGAGCAGGGCTTCGAGATGGTCCAGACCGCCGTGGGCGACCGCTACGTTCTGGAGCGCATGCTCGCAGACGGCGCCGTCATCGGCGGCGAGCAGTCCGGCCATATCATCTTCCTGGAGCACAACACCACCGGCGACGGCCTGGTGACGGCCCTGCAGCTGCTGGCCGTGCTCAAGCGCACTGGTCGCACCCTCACCGATCTTGCCGGCATCATGAAGAAGTATCCGCAGGTGCTCGTCAACGTGCATTCCGACAACAAGGCCGGCCTGGACGACTGCCGGCCCATCTGGGATGCCGTCGCTGCCGCCGAGAAGGAGCTTGACGGCCGCGGCCGCATTCTGGTGCGCCCGAGTGGCACTGAGCCGCTGGTCCGCGTTATGGCCGAGGCCGAAACGCATGAGCTGACCCAGCGTGTTGTCGACGACATCGTTGAGGTTGTCAAGCGCGAACTTCCCTAATGGTCAAAAACGGTTGCCAAGTGGTAAACTGGTAAAGTTCATTTGGTTGATTGGTATGTCCGAGGGGGAGCATGTTCACTAAAGTCCTAAGGTCTTTTGGTATGCGTGGTCGAGTCCTTACGCTGGATGCTCCCATCTCGGGCGACGTTATTCCACTGTCCGAGGTCAATGACCAAACGTTTGCCACCGGTCTTTTGGGCCAGGGCGTGGCGATTCAGCCCACCGGAACGCGTGTGATCGCACCGGCCGATGCCAAGGTCGAGGCTATTTTTCCCACGGGACACGCTGTTGCGCTTAACACGGTCGATGGCCTGGATGTGCTTATCCACGTTGGACTCGATACCGTTCAGCTCGAGGGCAAGCACTTTACCGTGCATGCGCAGGTGGGCGATATTGTCCATAAGGGTGACGTGCTCATCGAGTTCGATCGCGAAGCAATCGCTGCCGAGGGCTACGATGTGACGGTTCCTATCTTGGTGTGCAACTCTGTTGAGTTCTCGAGCATCAAGGGCTCCGTTGGCGAGCATGTCGAGGAGATGGACCAACTCATCGTCGCTCGCGAGCGCTAGGAGCGCGCTTGGCCTTTAGCCTACAATTCAAACACGTTTACGGAGGGCGCCCTTGAAAGAGGGCGCCCTCCGTGGCAAGATGGGATTTGTCCGAAGCTAAAGGGCTTCGGGTCACCGTGGACGGGCAGGGGCCTCGACGCGGCTAGACACGAGACACATACATTACGCGACCTCGCCCTGGTGGCCGCACACGTTGGTTGCGGCCGACGCGGGCCGCGGGCAAGCGCTTGTAAGGGGAGCCTTGCCTCTCTTGTACGAGAAAGGACGCGTAATGAAGATCATTAAAGCTAAAGACTACGAGGATATGAGCCGTAAGGCCGCCAATATCATCTCGGCGCAGGTCATCCTCAAGCCCGATTGCGTGCTGGGCCTTGCCACCGGCTCCACCCCGATTGGCGCCTACAAGCAGCTTGCCGCTTGGTATGAGAAGGGCGACGTCGACTTTGCCGAGGTCAGCACCTATAACCTGGACGAGTATCGTGGCCTTTCGCATGACGATCCCCAGAGCTATCACTATTTTATGCGTGAGAACTTCTTCGATCACATCAACATCGACCTGAACAACACGCATGTGCCCGACGGTTCTAACCCCGACGCCGCCGCTGCCTGCTCCGAGTACGACAAGATCGTCGCTGCCGCCGGTTACCCGGATCTGCAGCTGCTCGGCATTGGCAACAACGGTCACATCGGCTTCAACGAGCCCGATGACCACTTCTCCAAGGGTACGCACTGCGTCGACCTTACCGAGAGCACCATTCAGGCCAACAGCCGTCTGTTCGACAGCATCGACGACGTGCCCCGTCAGGCCTACACCATGGGTACCCAGACCATCATGTATGCCCGCATGATCCTGGTCGTCGCCAACGGCGAGGCCAAGGCCCAGGCCGTGCATGACATGTGCTATGGTCCGGTTACGCCCGAGTGCCCGGCCTCGATCCTGCAGCTGCACACCAACTGCGTCGTGGTCGCCGACGAGGCAGCCCTTTCGCTCTGCGAGTAGCGCGCGCCCGTCATCTCGACATAGCTTTGCCGAAGGCCTCCGCTTTGCGGGGGCCTTTTGCTGTCCTTGTCGTATGCTTGACCAAAATCTTGCCGCAAGCCTTGACGGATGACGGATACCCAACAGCTTGATTCATTCCATACCAGATTCTATGCAAAAATGCCACTAAAAGGTCGCAGACGGTAGCGGGTGCTAGGCGAGTTGAATGACATGGGTGAACCATGCTCATATGAGTTACACTGCCACTGGGATGGGACAAGCCGACAAGTACATTTACCTGCTCAAAGACCGATTAGTCGGGGGATTAATAACAATCGGCCCTCGCTGTACTAAAACTTGCCGCTTGCGTACCGATAGACAACTTAAAACACAAGGCCGCCCTATTCATGGTGCGGCTTGTATGGTCTTGCGGTTACGGTGTCCATACGGTCGAGTAGAGGAGCAGGCATGGTAAACGATTTGGATAGTATAGACGACCTCGAACTGATGCCGCTGGGCGGAGGCTATATGGTGCGACGCGAGCGTCTGCTGAATGAGCTTATCGCCAAGGGCCGAAAGGCCGGCATCGTGGTTCTCTACGCGCCTGATGGCTTTGGGAAAACCTCGGTGCTGCTGCAGTACACCCAAGAGGTAAAAAGCGATCCGACGCGAGGCCCCGTTCGGATTATCGAGGCGGATCGAGCCATTGGGCGCGAGGTGTTTATGCAGCTCGAGGTGGTAACCGAAGAGCTCAAAGACAAGCCGCATTCCCTTGTCGCGATTGATAATGTGCCAAATCTCGATCAGCATGATACCGAAGACCTCATTGACAGGATTCGCGGCCTGCGCGCTATGGGGGTAGGGGTCTTTATCTCCTGCCGTCCTTCAAATCGTCAGCTGATTCATGGGCTGGGTGACTCGGTTAAGATCAATGCGCAAATGCTCAAGGTGCATGCCTATGAGTATTCGGCGTGGGCATCGGCGTTTTCGATTAGCACATCGCTTGACTTTTACCAGCTCACACAGGGTGTGCCCGAGCTTGTTTCGGCTTTGCAGACGGGTCTGTACGGCCAGGGCGATGTTGCCGGTCTGCTCGAAAACGAGATTGTCAACGTGTATGGTGCGGCACTTGTCGATCTTGCTTCGCTCGATAATAATGCGCTGTTCTGCGTCGCCTGCCTCATGATCTTGATGGGCGAGGGCAATATTGCAGAACTCGAGGCTTGCGGGGTGAGGCTGTCGATGATCGACCAGTCTTACCTTGTACGCGATTACCCGATCTTTGGTTTAGATCCCGCCGACCGGAGCTTTACGTGCCTGGGCGCCGAGGACAACGGACGTCTGCGTCTGCGTAAGTTGGTGGCCGAGATCCGTCCCGAGCTTGTTCCGCGGGCAGCTCGAATTTTGCTCAAGGCAGGTCGATGTGATGCGGCGATGGACCTAGCCGACGCCTTTTTGGACCGTAGCGTGGTCCTTGAACTTGCCGGGCAGTATGGGGTCGATCTTGCTCTGACGGGGCACGGTGCCGATGTCTGCCGGGCGGCGTTGAGCACGATCGATGCCGACGATCCCGCCCCAGAGCCAACGCCTGCCGAGGCGCTCGGTGTATATTTGGCGGCAGTCAGCGTGTCCAACACAAAGCTCGCCCGCTGTATGGCATCGCTCATTGAGCATGCGGGCGATCAGGCAGCCTGTGAAATAGATCCCGTTTCGTGGAAGGTCGCCCAGGCCCTTACGGCAGTTTGCTATGGGGACAACGGGCTTGGGCTTCCCATGAACCTTGCTGTGCCGGAAATCGAGACGGAACACACGGCGCTCGACATGCTCTTTGCGCATATCGGGGTCAAGCACTGGTTGGCCGAGCGGGGAGATGGCGGTGGTGCTCTGCAGCAGCTCAAAACGCGCAAGGCCTATGACTGCGAGCTCGATATCGCGGGGACTTTTATACGGGCCGATAGCATGCTGGTGGAGCTCTTCGATGGGTCGTTTGCGGGGATCGACGAGCGCGACGACGAGATGGCGCTGGTGCGGGACGCGCTCGATGTGCGCGGACTTAAGGCGCCGGCTATCTGGGTACGCATGGTGCTGGCGGCACGGCGGCTCCTTTCCGGCTTGCCGGTAACCGACGATGCGGCGTTCAACGAGCTCGATCGTTTTGCCGTGCGCATGCGCGATAACCAGATTCAGCTGTTTGGCCTGTTGCTAGAAGGCTGGCAATCGTTGGCGGAAGGACGGCCGGTCAATGCGAAGTTCCGCGCGGTTCAGGTACTCAAACTGGCTGAGGAGCCAATTGCGTACATGCGCGACAACGCGTTGCTGCTGGAGCGTGCGGCGTATCTGCGTAACACCTCGATGGTTTCGGTGCGCGAGGAGGCGGAGCTGCTCGATATAAGTCAGACGCAGGTTGGCGGTGCGGAGGCTTGGATGGTAGCGCTGCACTTGGCCTGTGCAGGGCGAGACAGCGATCTTGCGGCTTGGATGTCCATGAACCGCGCAGGGATTTTGGACCCATCGTATCGGCTCTTTGCGCGCCTTGCCATGCATTGTCTGGGCGAGCCGGCGGCCAGAATCCGCAAGAAACTCCCGGTGCGCGAACTATCGCGGTATTCGCTGCGTGACGATCTGGAAGGGGAGGGTGAGCGCCTGTTTCAGGCTGGCGAGGTCGAAGCCGTCGATACTGTCGACCATATCGAGATTCGCATGTTTGGGGCGTTTCGCGCCGAGCGCGACGGGTTTCCCATCACGGACAAGATGTGGCGCCGCAAGAAAGCGGCAACGCTCGCCGAACGGCTTGCGCTGGGCATGGATGCGCTGGTCGACCGCGAGACGCTGGCCATGGAGCTATGGCCCCACGCAGAGTTCAATAGCGCCCGTAACAACCTGTATTCGACGATATCACGCCTGCGCTCGGCCTTGGGGCCGACGCCGGACGGCAAATCGTGTGTGCTGATCCAAAATGAGTGCATTGGGCTTAACGGTGACTATGTTAAGACTGATGTGAGGCTATTCGATCAGATTAGTCGTGAGGTGTTGGGAAATCGCACGGGTGCGCGCGGACCCCATCTGGTCGAGCTGTGCCTCAAGATCGAGCAGCTCTACGCCGGTCCGTTGTATGTTCCCAATGGCTGCAATCCCACCTACTTTTTGCGCATGCGGCGCATTATGGAATCGAAGTATATCGACTGCATGATTCGGGGAGCGAATGCCGCCCTAGAAGAAAACGACCTGCAGTCGGCGGTATGGCTGGTGGAGTCGGGGCTGCGCCAAGAGACAGCGCGCGAGGACATGGTGCGTTGCGCTATGCGCGTCTACGGCGCGGCGGGGCGGCGGCGCGATATTGTCGAGCTGTACAGCGGGCATATGCACCACCTGAGGGAGCAGGTCAATGGCGTGCCCGAGCCCGAAACGCGGCGTCTGTACGAGCGCTTGGTGGAGGGTAGGCTTAACCGCGTGCTGGTCGAGCGATAAAAAACGGGCGTCCGAATTGCTCGGACGCCCGCAGGCTTGCTGTATGCTGGCTTGCCGGATCGTTGGCTCTTAGACGAGCTTGATCTTTTCGATGTCCTTGCGCGAGGACTCGCGATACAGCGAGAACTTGCGGCCGATGACCTGGACGACCTCGGCGTGGCAGCGCTCGGCGAGCTCCTCGGCGGCCTCGCGGGCGGAAAGGCTGGAGCCGTCGAGCACGGAGCACTTAACGAGCTCATGCTTCTCCAGGTAGGCGACCGTCTGCTCGACGGTGCCCTCGTTGACGTCGGACTTGCCGATGATGATGGCGGGGTTGAGGTGATGGGCCATGCTGCGAAGCTGCTTGACCTGTGCTCCTGTCAGTGCCATGGGTTCTCGCTTTCTATGTATGGGCGCCCCGCGATGGGGCCTTAATCTACGTGAGCTGTCCCACGATAGCGCAGGAACGGCGTGGTGTGGAGCGCGTTTGCCCAGTTCAAAAAGAATGCGGATGCCGGGTGAGTGGCCGGTGCGGGCTGCGAGCAGTTTATAGATGGGCTACGGACGACTCGCGGAGACCGGCTCCCAGGCAATAAACGCCCAGCGAACCTTGCGGATATGATCGAGCATGAAGCGTCCCTGCGGCGCACCCTTGGAGCCTGGCTCGCCGGCATGGGGGTTCTCAATCATGTGTTGGGCAATGTAATCGCGCAGGCGGTCGACCTTATCCTCGTTGCCATGCTCGAGCATGCGGGAAAAGTCCGCCACACCCGCCTCGAGGCTATCGAAAGTGTCGCGACGAGGCGATTCAAAGTACGAAACCTGCGGCAGGGCACCCATCTGAATGAGGATATTAAAGGCATACACAAAGCCATTGCTGCAGGTAAACGAGGCGCCGATGGCATTCATCAGATGCAGATCGTAGCGCGGGCTGGAATTGGCGACCATCGTGACAGCACAACGCCGGCGAGCCGTACGATCGAGTTTGGCAAGCGCACCTTTCAGATTGGTCGTAGTAACCGAGCGGCTGGCAAAGGCAACATCTACCGCTTTTGCGACCGGTCCAACCAAATCCCAGTCATCATCCCAAGCAAGCTCAAGCGGTGCAATGCGACCCTCGAGCCCATAGTATTCAATGCCAGCATCAAGCGTGCCCAACATAGCAGGGGAAAAGTCGGCAGCAATCACAGGATGCCCGGCCTGCGCAAGCGGAATAGCAATCGAACCAGCCCCACACCCCATATCAAGCACCGACTCACCAGGCCGGAGCGCCAACAGCTCCATAAAATCCCGGGCATAAGGGGCAGTCTCCAGCGGCCGAAAATGCCGAGCTCTTTTATCCCACTCAAAAGAGTCATCAGCCCGATGCCGAGCAGCCTGCAAACGCATCCATTCATCATTCCAATCCACAGAAAGCAGCTCAGAACGAATTACCCCATCAGCCACGGGCCATCCCCCTCACAACAAAAAAGCGGCCCCTCCCAAAAGAAGAACCGCAACCAGCATATATCAGAAAAAGAACCGTTCCAACGCCAAACCGCCATACCAACCAAGTGGTGCAGGAGCGAAGCAACTGCAATCGGGATAGAACCCAACCGAGGTCCCGTTGTGCGGGAGCCCCGGGGAGGACAAATATATAAGGTCGATCGCGAGTTCCGCACGAGCCGGAGAGCACTTAATGTGCTCTCCGTGCGA
>NZ_JADNOH010000036.1 GCF_015557435.1 Collinsella aerofaciens | reverse complement strand
TTATACCCTAAGAGCAAACCACCCTTTTTAAGGGTGGTTCTGATTGCGGAACTCGCGATCGATGTTGCCCCATACGCCCTCCCAGGTCCTCAGGCAACGTTGCTTGCGAACGTCGCTCTGCTCGTCCGCTTTTTGGTCTGGAGAGCCGGGTGGGCTGATAGATAAATAGATGTGAGTAGGGGCTCTCCCGTACATGGACGGGGGAGCCTCTTGTTGCGTTTTGGATTGTTTCTTATGGCTTCAGGGATTGAGCAATTTATACGATTCAGTATAATTTCAGATATATACTAAAATGTAACTAAAATGAAAATGGTGATTGGACATGCTGCTAAATTGTCTCCCAAAAAGACTCTTCTCTTTAGAGCTCTCCATCGACCCGGAGCCAATTGAGATGCAGATTCCTCGCATGTATCTTGAGCGGTATTCGCTTCGCTTGGCACGGCTCGGCATGTCTGAGCAAGGCCGTTTTATTGTTGCCGAACCAAAAGAACTGCCCAGTGTCATTTCGGCGCGAAATCTCGTCAATGCAGTGCGCAAGATAGATGCTCGCCCGGTGGCAATTTGCTGGGATGCTATGGATTTAGGCTTTATGCGCGCGCTTTCTTCGGAGGGGATCGCATATATCCGAGATGAGCGAAATGCGTTTCTGCCGTTTATCGGTGCTGTTATTTCCGATGAGGTGCTGGGTGCTTCTCCCGCTGCTCCGCTTTCGCCCCAATCTCAACGAATCGTCCTAAATCTCATCGCGGGACGATGGGTTGACTGCTCCGCCGGCGACCTAGCGCGTCTGTGTGGCAAAAGCGCGGCAAGCGTCAGCGGCTATCTTTCGGAAATCGCCGCTATTGCTCCTGGGCTAATCGCACGGGACGGCAAAAAGCGTGTGCTGTCCGATGCCGATTTGTCGACCGAGGCACTGTTAAATGGGTTTGAGGACTATCTTCGTACGCCCGTCGTTGAGCACATACGGCTCAAGAGGGCAATCGACAGACCAGAATTGCGTGCCGTCGATGCGCTGCTTTCCGGAGTGTCTGCCCTTAGTTATATGTCCGACCTCGCTCATGACGACTCCGCTCCGACTATTGCTCTCGAAAAACATCAGGTGGATGCCTTAAAAGAACATTTGGGCGACGAATGGCTGGAGGCCCAGTGGTATGAACCGGCGGCAATTGAGATTGAGGTCTGGTCGTATCCCGTGGATGAACCGTCCGATATCAGTTTTGACACAACGGGTTTGCAATGTGTCGACCCATATTCCTTATACGTTGCCTGCGCAAAAGCGGACTACAAAGACGATCGCTTGCTTGATGCGATCGAGCAGCTCAGGAGGACGATATGCCAAAAGTAAGAGGAATAGAGCGATTTGCCGAAGCCATGAGAAATTGCAAGGGCGGCTATGTTCTTATTGGCGGAGGCGCCTGCAGCGTCTTATTTGATATCGAAGGCGATTCTTTTAGGGCTACAGAGGATTTGGATGTTGTCGTAATCGTTGATGGGGAGAGCGTCGAATTTGCTTCGGCATTATGGGCGTTTATTAAAGACGCTGAATATAAGATCGGTAAAGGCGGCGGTGGAGGGTGCACCTATTATCGATTTCGTCTGCCGGAAGGGTCGAAGCGGGTTTTGGACTGTCCTGGTCAAATCGAGCTGTTTGCTCGGCATCCTGATTTTACGCTTGAAGATGAAGCGAGCGAGGTGGCGCCTCTCTCCTTTGACGGGGTCGTATCAAGTCTTTCGGCGATTATTCTCGACGATGGCTACTATGAATTTATCCGCGATAACGCAACGAATCTAGAAGGTATTACGTTGCTCGATGCGCTCCATATTATTCCCCTCAAGATGCGCGCACACATTGATATCAACAAAAGTTATAAAGAAGGGCGTCATTGCAACGACAAGGATCGACGAAAGCATCGTTCGGATGTTGCTCGACTTGCTGGTTTGTTGCCGCCTTCAGCCCGTTTGAAGCTATCGGAGCAAATGAGGGTTGATGCCGAGGATTTCTTTACGGACTTTGCTTTTTATGTAAATCGGCAAACCGACCGCAAGGAAAGGGCACGCCTTCAGGACACGCTATCGTTTCTCGAAAGGGTCTATTTGTAGACACCTTGATTCGCCATGTATGACAAGGGGCTCCCCCGTTGATGAACGGGGGAGCCCCTTGTTGCATTTTGATTGTTGCTGCTAGCCAGAGGCTCGCCGGGGTGGGGCGCGGGGTTTGGTCGATCGCGAGTTCCGCACGAGCCGGAGAGCACTTAATGTGCTCTCCGTGCGA
>NZ_JADNOH010000035.1 GCF_015557435.1 Collinsella aerofaciens | reverse complement strand
GCTGCGAGGTCGGCTCGCGCAGCATGAAGTCGATGTATCGCGCATAGTATGCCCACTGCTGCTCGAGGCTGGGGTAGAGGTGGTAGAAGCCGTCGAAAAGGCTCTTGAAGCCAAAGGCTTGCTGCCAGTCCGTCATTCCGGCGCGCGCCATGCCTGCGCGGTTGTAATGGTTGAACCCGGCGGCGCTTGACATGCCCGAGCCGATGCCGACGATGATGGCGTCGGCATCGTCGATAAGGCTTCGAAGCCTATACGCTTCCCTCTCTAGAGACGGCATTGGGCAATCTCCTCGAAAGCCGGGGCCATATCGCCGTCAACGAGAATCGTCTCGCACGATGCATCGGGCGCCATAGCCTGGCTGTAGTTGAACACGATGTAGGTGGCGTGCTCGCAGACGTTCGCGATCTGGGCGAGCATGTGCTTTATGATGCCGTTGCGCAGTCCCACGCCAAGTTCGAGGATGGCGACCCTGCCGTTGCGATGGGCTTGCACAAGGCGCTCGAGCTCCTCGAGCTGGGCCGTGGCGAGGGCGTCTGGATGGGCGAGGCGCCGCTCGTCGATCGACGTGCGTATGCCCCCCTCCGTCTCGAGCACGCGGTTCTCGTCGAACCCGGCGCGCGCGAAGTGCCCGTCGATGTTGCATGTGACCACGAAGGTGTCGGCGTGCTCCGTAAGACGCCGCAGCCCGTTCATGAGCGAGCCGGGCTCATATTCGAGATACTCCTTTTGATGGAACCGCTCGGCCCATCGGCGTCGCACGCTGGCATCCGGGGAAGCGAGCCCCTGCAGTATGCAGCCGATGCCGTCTGCCTGGGCGAGGTCCCCGTACGCCTCTTGGAAATGAGCATCGGCGCAGAAAAGGTTGAGCCCCTCCGCCATGTCGAGTCCGTTGCTAGCGCCGATGATGACAAGATCCGCTTCGGCTAGCGCCCTGCCTATGCGAACTGCTTTCGCCGTCTCCATGCGCTACCTCCCCAGCGTCTTGCGCACGTCGGCAAGCACGTCGGCGATGTCGGCGCGAACGGCGAGCCCCCGATCCTCGATCGCGCGGGGGAGAAACTGCGTCTTGTTGTTTACGGCGATGTAGCTGGCCTGCGGTAACTGCGCCGTGAGGGCCCAGAACGGCTCCTGGATAAACGCGGGCGTCATGCGGCCCACACCCAGCTCGAGGAAGAGGATCCTCTGCCGTGCGTGCGCGTCGAGCCATTCGGACAC
This sequence comes from Collinsella aerofaciens, assembly GCF_015557435.1. Taxonomy (GTDB): domain Bacteria; phylum Actinomycetota; class Coriobacteriia; order Coriobacteriales; family Coriobacteriaceae; genus Collinsella; species Collinsella aerofaciens_Z. The sequence goes on along the minus strand of NZ_JADNOH010000035.1, from coordinate 26,034 downwards.
CTTGCGGTACTGCTCCTCGTAGAGTTCGCCCTGCAGGAAGTTGCCGTAGCCGCGAACCCAGGGGAACGCCTCTGCCCCGCAGTGCGGGCAGCGCGGCACGAGCTCTGTCGGAACCTCAAGGCCGTCTCCCATGGCCTCTACCATGTTGGAGACCGGCTCGACCGCATCCCACACCGCGTCGGTGCAACAGCGGGAGCACTGAAAGAAGCGGTGGTCGCCTTGGATCTCTGCCACTTTCTCCCAGGGATAGAGCTTCACAAACTGCGTGTCCTGGTTGGTGGTGAGCACGAAGAAATCCTTCTCGGCGAGAATGGCGTCGAGGTCCCTGTAGGGCTTGCGCAGCGGGGCGTTGAGCGTGGTGTCGAGGAAGGTGGCGAGGTATCCCCAGCGCGCCTCGGCGGTGGGCCAGCGGTAGAACGACCCCTCGAAAGCGCCCTTGAAACCGTAGCGCTCGGCGAATTTGCCGAAATGCTTGCGATAGGTCGCGTTGTCCTCGTAGTAGAAGTCGCCGCCGCCCGCCGCGGAGAGCCCGGAGGCCCCGCCCACCAGCACGCAATCGGCTTCTTCGATCATACGGGCGAAGTCCTCGATTTGCTGGTCGTAGGGCTCGGGCTCGCGGTCACTCAGCTCATAGGGCGTGCTGCCGCTGCGGTAGGCGGCATGAAGGGAAAACGATCGGTTGGTGAGCTCGATAACGAGCTGCTCGTACAGGGTCACTGGATACCTTCTTTCAGCTATTATAAACAGGTGTCTATAAAAAGTATCCATGTCGATTTGCTTAAGAGCAATGAACAGCTTCGGCCTGCTGTCGATAAACGAGCGTTTGCCGGGCATTGTCGAGCGTTGCAATTGGAGGGGTAATGGAAGCGGGGAAGATCGATCGTCGCCGACGCTATACACTCTCGGTCATACGGGAGGCGTTCTTCGCGCTGCTGGCCGAGGTCGGCTTCGCGAAGATGACGGTAGCGGATATTTGCCGCCGCGCCGATATCAACCGTGGCACGTTCTATCTGCACTACGAGGACAAGTTCGCCCTGCTCGACGCGCTTATCGACGAGGCCTTGGCGGCGGTGCCGCCGCTCGAGGGAACGGAGGCGGGTGCCCTCTGCCAGCGTCCGCCGGCAAACGATGACTATTATCTGCTCTACTCGGATGACGACGCGTACGCCCGGGTGGCACAGCGCGTCGTCGAGCGCGGCGCCGAGCAGATGGTTCCCTCGATCATGGAGGAGACTGGGCTTTCGCGCGAGGACGCCTATCTGCTCTTCGTCCACAACGTCCAGGGAAATCTCGCGGTCAACCGCCTGCTCGGTTGGAGGCGAGGGCCCGAGTTTGCTCACGCTCAGGAGCTGCTCAGCGCCTATTCCGAAGGGGGCATGCGGGCGGTATCGGCTCGTCACGATCCTCGTAGCTCGTCTTGACCGCATGTCATTTCAGGTAGGTGGCGTTGCTATGGGCCCTCTTTGATTTTCGACGTTGTATAAGGCAATCGCAATCGTCTTGAGCTTCTTTAGGGAACTTGAACAAGAGATATGGCCTGCTGGCGATTGATTAACACCATTCGTTTTGGTTACAAGAAAGCATGCTGCGCGCCTGCAGCATGAGGGAGAGGGAATCCTATGAATATCGTTGTATTGAGCGGCAGCCCGCGTAAGGGCGCTAATACCGATACCATGGTCGAGGCGTTTGCCGAGACCGCGCGTGAGGGCGGCCATACGGTCGAGGTCATCCGCGTTGCCAGCAAGAAGATCGCCGGCTGCTTGGGATGCCAGTACTGCTTCGCCCATGAGGGCGTCTGCGTGCAGAAGGATGACATGGCCAACGTGATTGAGTCGCTGAAAGACACCGACATGGTTGTCTTCGCTTCGCCTATCTACTGGTTTGATATCACTGCGCAGGAAAAGACCGCCATCGACCGCCTGTACGCCTTCGGTGCCACGGGATTCCCGTTCACCAAGACGGCCCTTTTACTCGATAGCCACAGCGAGGGTGTCTATGATGCGGCGATCGCTATGTACAAGTCAACCTGCGCGTACTGCAAGTGGGAGGACCAGGGCATTGTCACCATCAGCGGTATGACCGAGCGCGACAGCATGGCATCCTCGCCCAAGTTGAAAGAGGTGCGAGAGCTCGCTCGCAAGCTTGCCTAAGGACAAGAAGAACGCATGGCAATCAGCGTTGGTGGAAATGCTTGCTGTCCTTACCGAGAGATAGGGGCGAATTCCCTCAAGTGCCGTATAGAACAATTTTTAAACGCAGAAAAATAACTGAAAACAAATTAATCCGCGTTAAAATATTGTCAAATAGAAGTTCATGAGGGAAGGTTACGTATGCGTCGCAAGGCAGACGAGCTCCTTAGGGAATGGCGAGACAGAGCTGATAGAAAACCTTTGCTGGTCAAAGGCGTGCGCCAGTGTGGCAAGACCTATTTGCTCAGAACGTACGCCCAGGATCTTTTCGAATCGGTTGTCTACGTTAATCTTGAGAACGACCGGTCGGCGCGAGCGGATTTTTCGGGCGGTCTTGACCCTCATTCGATCGTACGTGCGATCGAGGCTCGTACGGGACAGCGTATCGTGCCTGGCAAAACCTTACTGTTCATTGACGAGATCCAGGCATGCGAGGAAGCGCTCACTTCCCTTAAATACTTTTGCGAAGATGCTCCCGAGTATTACGTTGCGGCTGCCGGGTCGCTTCTTGGGGTTGCCATTAACCATCAGTCGTATTCGTTCCCCGTCGGAAAGACCGACTTGATTGAGATGGCTCCACTCGATTTCGAGGAGTTTCTCTGGGCGATGGGGCACGATCAGCTGGTCGACGAGATACGCTCATCATTCGAGATAATGGGTCCTCTTGCGCCAAGCCTTCATGAAAAGGCGCTTGGGCTCTATCGACAGTATCTTGTTGTTGGCGGAATGCCCGAGGCGGTCCAAACGTACATCGATGATCAGTCAATCATTGATGTGGCCGAAAAGCATCGGATTATTCTCGACGGATATTCCGCCGACACCAATAAATATGCTGATGAACGCTTGAGTGCAAAGACGCGTGCGTGCTTCGATTCCATTCCACAGCAGCTTGCCAAAGAGAATCGTAAATTTCAATACAAGGTAGTGCGAGCGGGGGGCAATGCGTCTCTCTTTGGAGATGCTCTCGATTGGCTTGTATTGTCGGGTACGGTGGCGCGCTGCAGCCTAGTCGGGCAGATCGAAAGCCCCTTAGAGGCCTTCGTTAACCCTTCTGCTTTTAAAATCTATCAGGCGGATACAGGGCTGCTGGTCTCCAAGGCCGGTGCTCAACGCGCCGATATTCTTGCCGGTATCGGCGGCACATTCATGGGTGCACTTACCGAAAACTACGTTGCCCAACAGCTTTCAGCCATGGGTTATCCACTGCATTATTGGGCGCGAGATAATCGTGCGGAAATCGACTTTGTAGTAGAGAAGCAGGGATGCTTGTCTGCGATTGAAGTCAAGGCGGGGGAGAACACAAGATCTCGAAGTCTGTCCTCACTTAAAAAGACCCATCCGGGCGTGCGCCTTATCAGGCTATCGACTAAGCCCTTTGGAATGAATGATGGGCTTATGTCTGTTCCGCTTTATGCGGCATTTTGTCTATAGGGATGATGCTGGTGTAATGCATGGGGCCCGGGGCGCAGCGTTTACTGCGCTCCGGGCCCCGCTGCTTTGTATAACCATGACGGTTTAGTCGCCGTTGTTTTAGTCAAACAAACTCGGCATGTCATTTTCCTTCATGAGGGCGCCGGCGGAGGGCAGGCTCTGCGCGGTGAACTTCTCGGCCGAGACGCCGGCGCCAAGGATTTCCTCGGTCGTGCCGACGGTGGTGACCGAGCGGCCCTTCTTGGCCGTAAAGGCCTGGACGCCCTGCGTGTTGGTGGTCGTCTTGGTCTTGAGCAGCGACGTGTTGAAGTTCATCAGGCGGTAGTCGCTCGAGACCAGCGCGAGGTCGCGGTCCTCCTTGAGCACCTGCGCATACAGCAGCTTGCTGCCGCCGTAGATGGCGTTCTTAAGGCGCTTGCGGTTGGTCTTGGTAGCGTATCCAGAAAGCGCGACACGCACCACGCGGCCGTTCTCAAAGACGAACAGCACGTCGGCCTTGTAGTCCTCGGGGTCGATGACCCAGATGACGCTCTCGTCGGGTTCCATCTCAAGATCGGTCGGAAGGTACGAGCCCAGCTGGGCCGACTTGGTGTCCTCAAACGCCGCGACCTTGCACTTGTACACCTGGCTCTTGTTGGTAAAGACCAGCAGCTCGTGGGTGTTGGAGGACGGGAACTCGATAAAGGGTTTGTCGCCGTCCTTGTACTTGAGCGTGGTCGCCTTCTTGAGCACGCGGTCCGTCATCTTCTTTAGGTAGCCATCGCGCGAGAGCATGATGGTGACCGGGTACTCCTCGACCTCGGGCTCCAAGCTTACCTCGATAACCTCATGGGGCTCGATCCTGCCCGTGCGGCGCGGCATCACGTACTTCTTGTTGACCGCTGCTAGCTCGTCGCTGATGACCTTCTTGATGTTCTCCTCGCTGGAGAGGATCTCCTCAAGCTCGGCAATCTCGCCCTCGAGCTTGGCGATGTCCTTGGTGCGGTTGAGGATGTACTCCTCGTTGATGTTGCGGAGCTTAAGCTCGGCGACAAACTCGGCCTGGGTCTCGTCGATGTCGAAACCCTTCATAAGGTTGGGTACAACCTCTGCCTCGAGCTTAGTGCCGCGGATGATGGCGATGGCCTTGTCGATGTCGAGCAGAATTGCCTCAAGGCCGTGCAGCAGGTGCAGGCGCTCGGACTTTTTGCCCAGGTCAAAGTTAATGCGGCGACGCGTGGACGCAATACGCCACTTGACCCACTCGTGCAGAATCTGGCGCACGCCCATAACACGGGGATAGCCGTCGACGAGCACGTTGAAGTTGCACGAGAACGAATCCTGCAGCGTGGTCGAGCGATAGAGCTTGGCCATGAGCTTGTCGGGGTCGACGCCGCGCTTAAGGTCGATGGCGATGCGCAGACCCGAAAGGTCGGTCTCGTCGCGGATGTCGGCGATCTCCTTGACCTTGCCCTCCTTGGAGAGCTTGACGATGCGTTCGATGATGACATCGGTCTTGGTGGTGTAGGGGATCTCGTAGACCTCGATGATGCGCTCTTCGGGAATCCAGCGCCAGCGGGAGCGGATTTGGAAGCTGCCAAGGCCGGTCTCGATAATCTTTTCCATCTCCTCGCGGCGGTAGATGATCTCGCCGCCGGTGGAGAAATCGGGCATGGGCATGTACTCGAGCAGGTCGCAGTCGGGATCCTGCAGGTAGTGCATGGTGGCGGTGCAGACCTCGTTGAGGTTAAAGCCGCAGATGTCAGACGCCATGGCGACGCCGATGCCCTTGTTGGCCGAGACGAGGATGTTGGGGAACGTGGTGGGCAGCAGGCGCGGCTCCTTCATGGCACCGTCGTAGCTGTCGACGAAGTCGACCGGGTCCTTGTCGATGTCTTTGAAGATCTCGGCGCTGATGGGGGAGAGCTTGGCTTCGGTATAACGCGAGGCGGCGTAGCTCAGGTCGCCCGAATAGTACTTGCCAAAGTTGCCCTTCGACTCAACGAACGGTGCGAGCAACGCCTCGTTGCCGGTTGCCAGGCGCACCATCGTCTCGTAGATCGCGGCATCGCCGTGCGGGTTGAGCTTCATGGTCTGGCCCACGATGTTGGCGCTCTTCTGGCGCTCGCCCTTGAGCAGACCCATCTTGTACATGGTGTAGAGCAGCTTGCGGTGCGAGGGCTTAAAGCCGTCGATCTCGGGGAACGCACGCGAGACGTTGACGCTCATGGCGTAGGGCATGTAGTTGACCTCGAGCGTCTGCGTGATCGGCTGGTCGGTGACCTCGGAGTGCAGGCCGATGACGTTCTCGGCGTTGACCTGCTTTTTCTTCGGCTGGTTCTTCGTCTTCTTCTTTGCCACGATATCCTCTTGAACTTCTTAAGGGCCGTCGTTATCGATTTGCTGCTACTGCAGGTCCAGCTGGTCCAGATATTCCTTGCCGTGCTCGGAGATATGGCGCTTGCGGCCCGCTTCGTCGTTGCCCAGCAACAGGTTAAACATGGTCTCCATCTTGGTGACGTCCTCGGGCTCCACCTTGATCAGGCGACGCGTCTCGGGGTTCATGGTGGTGAGCCACATCATGTCCGGGTCGTTCTCGCCAAGACCCTTGGAGCGGTTGATGGAGCACTTCTGGTCGCCAATCTCCTTGAGGATGCCGTTCTTCTCGAGCTCGGTGTAGGCAAAGTAGGTCTTCTCTTTGCAGTTGATCTCGTAGAGCGGCGACTCGGCGATATACACGTAACCCTCGTCGATAAGTGTGGGTACCAGGCGGTAAAGCATGGTGAGCACGAGCGTGCGGATGTGGTAACCGTCGACGTCGGCGTCCGTACAGATGATGACCTTGTTCCAGTTGAGGTTGTCCAGGTCAAAGGCACCAAGGTTTTTGATGCGCTTGTCCTTGATCTCCACGCCGCAGCCCAGCACGCGCATGAGGTCCATGATGATGTCGGACTTAAAGATGCGTGGATAGTCCTCCTTTAGGCAGTTGAGGATTTTGCCACGGACGGGCATAACGCCCTGGAACTCGGCATCGCGCGAGGTACGAATGGCGCCTGCTGCCGAGTCGCCCTCTACGATGTAGATCTCGCGGCGGCTCTTGTCCTTGGAGCGGCAGTCGATGAACTTCTGCACGCGGTTGGCCATGTCGGTCTTCTGCTGCAGATTGGTCTTGATGCTCTGGCGCGTCTTCTCGGCGTTCTCGCGCGAGCGCTTGTTGATGAGCACCTGCTCCATGATCTTGTTGGCGGCGTCTTTGTTCTCGATCAGATAGGTCGAGAGGCGCTCCTTAAAGAATGCCGTCATCGCCTGCTGGATAAAGCGGTTATTGATGGCCTTCTTAGTCTGGTTTTCGTAGGACGTCTGGGTGGAGAAGCAGTTGGTCACCAGCACCAGACAGTCCTGGACGTCCTGCCACTTAATGCCGCTCTCGTTTTTGTTGTACTTGCCCTGTTGCTTGATGTAGGCATCGATGGCGCTGGTCAGAGCACTACGGGCGGCCTTTTCGGGCGAACCGCCGTTCTCGAGCCATGACGAGTTGTGGTAGTACTCCTGCATCATGAAGGTGCGCGAGAAGCACATGCACGCGGTGATCTTGACGTTGTAATCGGGCAGGTCCTCGCGGTCGCGACCGCGACGGTCAGCCTCGATAAAGAAGGGCTCGGTAAGGTAGTCGGTACCGACCTTCTCGAGCACGTAGTCCTCGATGCCCTTGGGATAGCAAAAATCCTCTTCGGAAAACTCGCCATCGTCGCCCTCAATGCGCAGGCGGAAGGTCACGTTGGCGTTGACCACGGCCTGGCGGCGCATGGTCTCGCGATACCAGTCGTGGGGAATGCTGATCGAGGTAAAGACCTCAAGATCGGGGCGCCACTTGATGGTGGTGCCGGTGCGGTCCTCGTCGCTGGGCTCGATCTCAAGCGCTTTCTTTTTGGCGCCAACGACCTTGCCTTTCTTAAAGTGCAGGGAGTACTTGTTGCCGTCGCGCCAAACCGTGACGTCCATGTACTCGGATGCGTACTGGGTCGCGCACGAGCCCAGGCCGTTGGTACCGAGCGAGAAGTCGTAGTCGCCGCCCTGGTTGTTGTTGTATTTGCCACCTGCGTAGAGCTCGCAAAAGACGAGCTCCCAGTTAAAGCGCTTCTCGGAGGGGTTCCAGTCGAGCGGGCAGCCGCGGCCGTTGTCCTCTACCTGAATGGAACCATCGCGAAAGGCGGTAAGGGTGATGAGCTTGCCGTAGCCCTGGCGCGCCTCGTCAACGGCGTTGGACAGGATCTCGAAGGCGGCATGCGCGCAGCCGTCGAGTCCGTCCGAGCCAAAGATAACGGCGGGGCGCAGGCGTACGCGCTCCTCGTCCTTGAGCTGACGAATACTGTCGTTACCATAGTTTGCGGTGTTTTTTGCCATGCTCGCTCTCTCGATGCTCCTTTGCTGCGTTGTAGTCATATAGATAGTCAAGGTAGCATAGCCCAGGCCTCGGACGATTCCAACTAACACGAATTCCATCGAACGCGCGTTCGGAGTCGGTGACCTTTAGCTTCTGCGGTCATTCCCTGCGCGGCGTGGTGCTCGTGTTAAAACCGTGGCTTATCGGCTGGTAGAATTGCCGCATCAAGACTGCATGTTGTTTGAGGGGGCGCAATGACTGAGAAAGAGAAGATGGAGCGCGGGGAGTGGCATGATGCCAACTTTGACGAGGAGCTCCTGGCGCAACGCGCAAAGGCGGAGGCGCTCTGCTATGACTTTAATATGGCAAAACCCGGAAGCGACGCGCAGCTTGACGCTTTGAAATCCTTGCTCGATACCGATCTTCCGCAAGGGCTGACGGTCCTTTCGCCTGCCTACTTTGACTACGGGAGCAAGACGAGCTTTGGTGAGGGCTGCTTTGTAAACCATGGCTGCTACTTTATGGACGGCGGCTCTATCACCTTTGGTGGCAACGTGTTTATCGGGCCGTTTTGCGGCTTCTACACCGCTTCGCACCCCCTAAAGGCAAAGGACCGCAACTTGGGTCTCGAGAAGGCTCTGCCTATTGTTGTAGGCGATAACTGCTGGTTTGGCGCGAACGTATCCGTGTTGCAGGGGGTTACCATCGGCAGCGGTTGCGTAATTGCCGCGGGCAGCGTCGTGACGGAAGACCTTCCGGACAACGTGGTGGCGGCAGGCGTTCCCGCGGTCGTCAAGAAGATCATCGAACAATAACGGAGCTATTAAACGATGGGGCACGCATGGTTCCGGCAAATCCGGTTATTGGCGTGCGCGTTGGCCATGCTGATAAGTTCCACTTACTCGGGTCCTTCCGACTCGGTTTTGTCCGAGTAAGATTGAATAGCGAATCGAAATTGTTATGTCCACATGGCGATGGCGGACATGGTTTCCATAATGACAGATATAGTTGACATCTTGTGAAGGATGCAATATATTTCTGTCATGTTGCAACGGATATCTGTCCATTACTACGAAAGGAACTCCATGCCGGGCAAAAAGAACCTACGCATGAAGGCGGCACGCGCGGCGGCTGGCCTTTCGCAAGCTGACTTAGCCCAAGCCGTGGGCGTTACGCGCCAAACCATCGGCCTTATCGAGGCGGGCGGCTACAACCCCACGCTCAATTTGTGCGTGGCAATCTGTAAGGCGCTGCGCGTTACGTTGAACGACTTGTTTTGGGAAGACGAAACCGACGCCGACCCTAATGCTCTTTAGGAGTTCACTATGAAATATGAAGATCTGAAAATCGTGCAAAAGTGGCGTGAATATGCCGGCCCAAAGGATGAACGCCTGGAGGCTGAGAACGCGAAGATCTACAAGATTGGCTTCGTGCTGCTTTCGTTTGGCATGTTGATGATCTTTTTCTACCAGTTTATAGCTCGACAGGTTACGTGGGTTCACAGCGACGCTAGTGAAATGCCGCATGGCTTTGCAACGCCGTTCGAGGCAGCCATGTATTTGTGGCTCGTTCTCGTGATGTTGATTTGCGCAGGACTGCAAACGCGGAAGGGCTATGTCGATACCAATCGTTTTGGGCAAACCGAGCATCTTCCTGTTGGATATTTCCTGCTTGTCAGCGGTCTTAGCGGCGCCGCGTTCGCGCTTGTTATTGCCGCAATGCGCTGTATCGCTGAGGCGCAGATCGTACCGCTCGAAAGCGTCTTTTGGTTGGCGAACCTGGTCACGGGCGTGTTCTGCGGTGCGACGATTTTCGCGGCCACGTTTGCTGTCCTGTGCGCAACGTTTTTCACGGCGAAAAGACGCCGTGCCAAGCTCGAGGCAGAACTCGACTCCTCAGACGACATTTAATGCGCAATGGGCTGGCTCTGGGTATTCAGAACCAGCCCATTTTGATGTTCGATGAGCCGAGTCGGCGCCTCTCACAAAAGTAACTAGGAGCTAGCGAGGCCTATCCGAATTGTCCTCATTGGCGGTGTCTTTTTCGAGCGCCGTGCGGCGGGCGCTGTAGGCGACAAGGCCGGCACCAACTGCGGCGAGCGCTGCTGCGGCTGCGGTTAGGGGGACGTTGCTGTCGCCCGTGCCCGCAAGCGCGCCCGCTTTTCCGGAGCGCTTGTTATTGCCGTGGTCCTTGCCACTGCCGGAGCTGCTTCCGCCGGAGCCGCCGCCCTCGTCAGTACCGCCGCCACTCGAGCTACCATCGCCGTCTGCTGTCATCGGGGCGTCGTGAAGTCCTGTCGTATCCGCGCTGTCGCATACGCCGACCTGAACTTCTGAGCGTTCGCATGCCGCGTCGGGCACATGAAGCTCGTGCAGAACGGCACTCAGCGCCGAGTTTGCGCCCGGTCGGATCTCCTCGAGCGTTACGGGATCGAGCGCCACCAGATTACGCGCCTTCGCATACAGCGTGACGCGTTTGCCCACTTCGTCGCTCCAACTCTCGGGGATGGCGAAGCTCATGCGGAACTGTGCCGTGCAACCCGGTGCCAGCACGGCGTTGCCGTTGTCGGCTACCAGCGGGTGCGTTGCAAAACGTGCGCCCAGCGTCTCGAGCGCGTACTTTACGTGTGCCATGTCGTTGGCCGAAGCGTCTTCGGCAAGCTCTGGATCGTAGATCGAAGCCATGCGTGCGTTCGCTCCGAATCCGATGGATGCGCTGGAGAACGGCTGGCTGGAGCCCTCTCGGTACAGATCGATTGTGCCGGCAGTCAGCAAAGTGTTGCCGTCGTTTCGCACCGTGACCATGAAGGATTCGCCTGCTGCTCCGGGCACCACCGCGCCCGAGGTAGCGACCGCGCCCGTCGGAGTGGCACACGCCACCAGAGGCACTTCGATGCCGTGCAGCTCTGCCTCGCTCTTCTCCGCGCTCACAATGTGCGTGGCGAGCGCGGAGAGCATGCCTCCCGACGTCAAAAATGTCGTTATCTGATCGACGGGATGGTCCAGCTCGCACATCACGAACGGCTCCGTGAACAGATCGCCTGCCAAGGTGCTGGCGAAGATGCGGAAGTGCTTGCCCATTACTGCTACCGGGTTGCCTTCTTCGTCGTAGGTTTGCCCCACCTTGCCATCGGTGTTTTCTACATAGAGCGCGCACCTGCCGTTGTTGCTTACGCTAAACGATGCCGGGCCACAGCCTGCGGCACCCACGGGCTGCGTTGCAAATGCCGATGCGCCTCGCGTCCAAGTAATATGCTGCAGCTGCTCGTTGACGGTGGCCAAAAAGCCCGAATGTTGTGGCCACGGCACCGCATGGGGCACCGTGGCGTCTGGTGGCATAACGCCCCAGCCCGCAATGGACTGGCCGATCACGGCGTACGATGCGCAGCCGCAACCGTCTGCGGTCTCGTACGCAACGGGCACCACCATTTTGCCGTTGATATTCTCGGGCTCGCTCAGCTCGATACTCGACGGTGCTTGCGGAAAGCGAAGAACTTGGCGGAACGTCAGGCTGTCGCCCAAATCATCCGACCACAGGGTAAAGCATTCCAGCGCAACCTCGGCCTCGCTGCCGAGCGCCTTTTCTGCGGTGGTTCCGCGGCGGTGGAGGTAGGCACCCGACAGGCGTCCGTCGATCAGCGTCTTGCCTACCGTGATGCGCGGGCACTGCAGGCAATGGTAGCCATCCTCTTGCAGGCGGCCGCGCGAGATGCTGCGCCATGACGTATGCGACACAACGCGGATCTCGTCATTACTTATGCGCAGGCGCACAACGGACAGTATGCCGGCTGTGCTTGCCGTATCGAAAAGGGTGTTGTCGCCGGCGGGGCGCTCGCCCGAGACCAGCAGCACGTAGGCGTCCTGGTTTCCTCTTCCGTCCGTATATTCCACCACGTCGAAGTCGTAATCGAATATGCCGTCGCGCTCCACGTCGCCCTCGCCAAACCCAAGGGGAAAGTCCACGGGCGTGGGAGCGGACCACGTGCCGTTTGCCTTTGTGTGCACCACCAGGCGCGAGCGGCCATTGTCGCCGTAGCGCACCGAGGCGATACGGAACAGGCATTCTACGCCGGCAATCATCGTTAGCTTCATGTGGGCTTCGCTGAGCACGCCGGAAAACAGCACGTTGTCGCTCGAGGGTTTTATGCCGCCACGCTCGTCCTCCGACACGCCGGCAGAATTGGCGTTCGGGTCCGCAACGGCGTTCGTTGACTGACCGATGTAGGTGTACTCATACATCGGCGCGGCGTTTTCGTCATCCTCCATCAGGGCATGGACGAAATGCTCGACCTGTCCCGTGTCATCGCTCTCTGCATCCGCGTCGAGCTCAATGCGTGTGATCGCTTGGTCCCAATCGCGTACGATCGGTACGACGTTTACGGGGGTGGCTGCAACTTCGGCGCATGCGAGCAGCTCGGCATTGGTGACGATGGTGGCCGACGCGATAAACTGCGCTACACCGCCCGACTCGGCATTGCCGGCTGCGCCAAAGCAGGCACCCAGCGTATAAGGCGTATCTCCACCCAAGGCCAGCTCAGAGCGCTGGAGTACATACTGGTCGCCGTTGTTCACCGACATATTCCACGAATCGAGGAGCGTGGGCCACGACCCCGACCAGGCCTTGGTGGTCCACTTGAACATGATGAACTGGAGTATCACGTCGACATCGACGTCTGCACCCACGCGCAGCCGCGGAAGCTGGTGGCCGTCCGCCTTCTCGTACCCAATGAACAGCGTGAGGGACGCGGCACCGCGCACGGCGGACGAAGCGACGCCTGCAACGCCGGCTCCAAAGGTGACGGCAAGCCCAATCTGGATGGTGAATGATCCCGACGTATTGGAATAGTCGAGCGAAATGTTTTTGAAGAACGCCGCACCGCTGCCGTGCGTGTGGGCGCCTACCGCGAGTGCCAGCTTTGCCAACACCCAAGGATTGACGTTTAGGAAAAACGGCACCGGGCCCAAGGTAAACTGTTCGGTCCAGTTGAGGTCGGTTTTTACTTGGAAGAGGGCCTTAATATTGCCGAACGCCGGATCGTTGTTGTTGCCCCAAGTTTTGCCTACCCAGTCGTAGGCAAGCGATCCGTACACCTGTGTGGCGATATCCATCGTGAACAGCAGCGTGCAATGGTGGCGAAGGAGCTTGGTGTTTCTTGGATCGGTGCCCGAACCGGCACTCATACTTTTGTACTGATTCCACTTTCCCTCCATCTCGTCGAGGTAGCGGTTTGCCTGCTTGGCACCCGATTCGCGCGGCGACTTCTTCCAGTATTCCGGATCAGGGTTGCCCGAATCGTTCATATAGCTGGCTGGTTTGTATCCTCCGCCAAACAGCACATACCCGGCAAATGAGAAATCGAAGAGGATTGGAAACGTGGGCATCCAGCAGGTGAACTTGTTGCCGCCGATACCGGGAAACGCCGCAGGGAAATCAAACGGAGTGATCTCTTGATCCATGGTGGTGGGAATGATGGTGGTCGAGCCCGATTCCGCCTTTGCGGCCGGCGCGGTGACAACGGCCATGGGGGAGGAGAGCGTGTAGGTTTTGCCTTGATAGTCGAGGGCAAAGCGCAGCTTGCATCCTTCTTCCAGAATGCCCGATGCCGCATCGAGGAACTTGTCTTCGAGCGTGAACGTCGCCAGATTGTCCGCACCCGTTGCACTGGCCTTGACCTGGCCAATCTGCGTGACGGTTTCGGGTGAGCTGCCCGCGGCAGGCGTCACTTTGTTGATGCGCAGCGTTGCCTGCCCACCCTGCGGCAGGTGGGCCTGTACGGCAAAGGCATGCACGTCGGGCTGTTCGTTTGCTACATCGTCTTTGGGCATTGCCATGAATGTGGCGTTGGCGTATTGGATGTCCCACTCATCGAACGTAAGCTGGCGAAAGTACGGCTCACCGTCGGAGAGCGGGCGTGTGGGCGCGGTAATGGCAGTGCCGCCCTGGATGCGCGCGAGAGGGATCTCGACATCGCGGTAGCCCGGCATGCTGATGGAGATGCCGCCGTTGAAGTCATACGCGTCAAGGAGCGTCGCCTCGTCCACGTAGCCTTCCGAAAGTGGGGCAACCTCAAAGATCGCTGTGCCCTCGTCATCGGTTGTGGCGGTGAGTTGTTTGCCCGCGGCATAGCGCGACGTTAGTGTGACCTGGGCACCCGCGATGGGGTTCATCTTGTTGGCGATGTCGACCACGACCACGCCGAACATGGTGCGCGAGAGCACCAGGACCTTGAAGGGGTCTTCTTCGTCGGCATAGGCTTCGGTGGGCGCGAACGGCAGTATGAAGGCGTTTGAGGTGCCCGGCACGCGCGGCAACATAATGCTCGCCAGCGAGGACGCTCCGGCAACAAGTAACGAACGGCGATCAAGCATCTTGGGCTCCCATCCCGCAAATATCGGTGGAAATAATCAAATTATGCGAGAAGGTGTCCTGTCGCGGTAGTGCCGTTCGAGGGGCAAAATGTCCAATTTGAGCATGCGAATGTGAGGGGACGCCGGAGCACGTTCGATGCGCTTGACGGTTCGGTCGCTAGCGCAACATATGCGCGACCAACTCGGCACGAGTTCCGATGCCAAGTTTTGCATATACGCTGGACAGGCGGTTTTTAACGGTGCCTGGCGATACGCCCATATGGCGTGCGATTTCGGCGTTGGTCCATCCACGACAGGCGAGCATGGCCATGGTGAATTCCGTGGTGGTTAGATCGTCGGCCACATCCTCGCCCGAGTCGGGGTTGTGGATGCGTCGCCATCCGTAGCTAAAGCGATAGGTGATCTCGATGATGCGTGCGAAATCGTCAGGATATTGCTGTTTTAGGCATGCCTCGATAAGTCCCTGCAAAAGGCCATGGTGCTCGCCGATGAGCTCGATAAGGCCGTCGGGACGCGCTATGCTCCACGCGGTTTCGAAATGCGCCTTTGCGGCGTCGATGTTCTTGAGGCTCATACATGCCATAGAAGCTGACAGGTGCAGGAACAGCTCCGATATGGGATAGCTTCCCTGCTTCATGACCAAGGCGTTTTCTGCCATGCCCAGACTGCGGCCGTATTCGCCGCGCAGATACAGGGCATGCGCCATCACGTAGCTGGCGAACAGGCGCAGGCCTTCGGGCAGATGCGCTGCGAACGGATAGAACTCATCGGCAGAATACGGGGAAGGCAGGTGCAGCAGGACGCTTGCGGCCGAGGCGAACAGAACGTGCACGGCGTGAACGGTGGGCGATTCCTCGTCAGCTGGCGTATCGAGGATGCCCGCAAGGCAACGGCGGGCGTCAGGGATACGGTTGAGCGACAGACTGGCATATCCGCAGATGAAACATGCGGAATAGCGCAGCGACGGATCAGTTGCGTCAAGATGGGGGCGTGCCGTCTCGGCGGCGAGGGCGGCCTGTCCGCGAAAGTACAGCGCTTCTGCCGTGGCGATGGTGCGTGAATCGGGGTCGGAAATGCCTGCAACCGCAGCGTCAATCTGCCCCGGCACAAAGGCGGTGCACATCAACGGCATGGGAACGCGTGGGTAGCCATCGCAGTCCATCATCCATCTCCCAACAGCTGGCAACAATAGCAGCAATTGTACTCCTGTTGCTCGGGACCCCTTTCGTTTTACTGTTCGGTTAACGCTACGGATCGTTTTGGAAGGCTTACGAGCATGGTGGTTCCGTTCTCGGAACTTGTTTCGACCTCTACCGTGCCACCGTGAAGCGCTGCAATCTCCCAAACAAGCGCTAGTCCGAGTCCTGCGCCGCCGTATGCCCTGCTGCGGGATTTATCCAGGCGAAAGAACGGTTGGAAGATGCTCTCACGGTACTGCTTGGGTATTCCCGGGCCCTGGTCCTCGACTCGCAGGAACACGTGGCTGTCGTTGTCGCAGATGGAGACGTTGACAGTCGAGCCGGGGTGGCTGTAACGGATGGCATTTTCGACCAGGTTAAACACCAGCCGATAGAGGAGCGTGTCGCTCCCGATTACTAAAGCGTTCCCAGCACAATTGAGGGCTATGCCCTTATTTTCGGCAAGTGGCGCAAGGTCGGTGAGGATCTCTTCGGACAAGGGACCAAGTTCCACATCGTCCTCGCAAGGAACGCTGCGGAGCTCACTCATCTCGAGCAACACCTTGGTCATCCGCGACATTCGCTCAGTTTGTTCTTGTAGCAGGCCGAGCAACTCGGCTGTTTCGGGTTGTAAGTTGGAGCGCTCGGAGACAAACAGTTCGATCTGTGCCTGCATAAGGGCGAGCGGGGTTCGCAGCTCGTGCGCGGCGTTGCCGGTAAATTGACGCTGTGCAGAGAACCCTTCGCCAAGACGGGCGATCATGTCGTTGAAAGAGGCGCTGCATCGTTGTAGCTCGGTGGGCACATCTTCACTGAGTCTGATTTCGCTTAGGTTGTCAGGCTGCACACGCTCAACCTGGTCTGCAAAAGCCCGTAGCGGTTTGAGTGCGCGGCCGCTCACAAAGTATGCCAGCACGCCGCCAAGGAGTGTGACTCCAGCCGTGATGCGCCAGGCTGTCGTGCCAAAAGACTCCTGTGCGTCGTTTACGACGATCGTAACCTCGTTATCGAGGGTCGCTTTCGTTGGGTCGAACGCCTGGGGCGAATCTTCGCTGGTTGCGGTAAAGGCCGAGATGTCACTGCCGATGGCATCCATGTAGCGCATACCCGTATAGCCGACCAGGCAGTTCGTCAGCACGCATGCCGCGCACGTGAGCAGTGCCGTCATAATCGTTATGCGCCATTGAAGCGAAAGCCTTTTCATTCGCTATCCTCCATAACGTAGCCCTCTCCAATCCGATTGCGAATCGGGTCGTATCCCAAAACGCTGCGTAGCTTTTTGCGGAGTGACGAGATATGAACGCGGGTTGCGTTGCTAAAGCTGTTCACGCTGCTATCCCAAACGTGCTCGATAAGCTCCTCTTGGCTTACCGGACGCCCCTGATTAAACATCAGGTATTCCAAGATTCCCGTTTCCTTGCGCGTAAGAGATAGAGCCTCGCTGTCCACGGAAGCGATGCGCGCCTTGGTGTCAAAGCGGAGCTTTCCGCAGGTTAAAACTATGTCGCTTTGTGTAAAGCGTCTGAGGGTAAGGCTGCGAATTCTTGCCGCAAGCTCGTCCAGATGAAACGGCTTGGTGAGGTAATCGTTGGCGCCGGCATCGAGTCCAGCGACTTTATCGGATACTTCGCCACGCGCGGACAGAATCAGTACCTTGGTCTCGCAGTCGGCTTTCCTAAGTTCCCTGAGCACGGTCATGCCGTCGATACGGGGGAGATTGAGGTCGAGTACCACGAGGTCAAAGACCTCGACGCCCAGCAGGTCGAGCGCCTCCCGTCCATCGTGGCAGCAGTCGACGCTGTATGCCAGGTTTCGCAAGCTACGTGCGATTGTGTCGCACAGTGCCCGCTCGTCTTCGACGATCAAAATACGCATAACAGTCTCCTTGCACATTCCAAATCGCGCTTAACACGGATTTTATAGTCGATATGGTCCAATGGTCGCGTAACGAAAGGAGTGATCAGCTTGTTCAAAGCGGTAAAACCCGTGGTACAGGTCGCTTTGTTGATCGTCGGAATTGCCATGGTGTGCTTTGGCGTTATGCGTGGCGAGGCGGATGCCGTGCTGGCCAAAGCGATTAGGCTGTGCTTGGAGTGTATCGGAATTGGATAAAAGAGAAAACACTGCGTCGCATGTTTTGGCCCGATTTCGCGGATTCATTCAGGCGGCGGCGACGCTCGTCACCAACATTCACCTGCCAAACTTTGCCAAAGGCGGCATCTATCAGGGCGCGGGAAAAACAGTCTGCGTACCTGGACTTAATTGCTATTCGTGCCCCGCGGCATCGGGTGCGTGCCCCATCGGGTCGTTCCAGGCGGTGGTAGGTTCATCCAAGTTCAACTTTTCTTACTACGTCACCGGTACGCTCATTTTGCTCGGCGTGCTGCTGGGACGCTTTGTATGTGGGTTTTTGTGTCCGTTTGGCTGGCTACAAGAGCTGCTTCATAAGATTCCCGGCAAAAAGCTCTCCACGAAAAAGCTCAAGCCGCTCACGTACATCAAGTACGTCGTGCTGCTGTTTGCTGTGGTATTGCTGCCTGTGCTGGTGGTCAACGATCTGGGGATGGGAGATCCGTTCTTTTGCAAGTACATCTGTCCACAGGGTGTGCTCGAGGGCGCCATTCCGCTGGCCATCGCCAACGCCGGCATTCGATCTGCGCTGGGGCAGCTCTTCACCTGGAAGCTTTTCATTCTCATTGCCGTGGTGCTGCTGAGCGTTTTGTTCTATCGCCCCTTCTGCAAATGGATTTGCCCGCTCGGCGCATTCTATGCGCTCATGAATAAGGTATCCCTACTGGGGATTCGGGTTGATGCATGCAAATGTGTTTCGTGCGGCAAGTGCTCAAAGGTTTGTCAGATGGACGTTGATGTGGTCCGCGCGCCCAATCATGCCGAATGCATCCGGTGCGGAAAGTGCATTGGGGCCTGTCCCGTCGATGCCATCAGCTATCGCTATGGCCTGGATGTGTCGGCAGAAAAGCTCCCTCTGACCGCTGATAAAAAGTAAAACAAGCTTCGACAAAACGGAGGAATGACTATGAAGCTTTCTAAGATTGCGGCCCTGTTTATGGTGCCGGTATTGGCCTTGTGTCTTGTGGCATGTTCGGCGCCCGGTGGCAATGCGAGCGAATCTGCGAGCTCCGATCCTAAGATCGCAGAACTCACTGCGCAGAAGCCGACCAATGCCGACGAGGCCGCCGAGCTGTATGCGAAGCTCATGCAAAAAGAGAACGATATCCTTTCGAGCGATAATGCGCTGTGGGAAAAGGTATTCAATGCAGCAAATAAAGAGTCGACAATGATTGAGGACGGCAGCAATTACGGCGACTTCCTGCTCAAGACCATCGACGGAGCCAAGGATGAGTTTGCGGCAGATGAGCTCAAGACGCTCAAGGCCGGCGCGCAGCAGATCAAGGAAATCGAGGACAAGCTCGAGAGCCTGGAAAAGAAGTTTCCCGGCTGTGGAAGCACGCCGAGCGCAGGCGAGAGCGTTGACGCTTCGGCCGCTGGCATGACGGCTGGCGCCGATGCTTCGAGCGAGGCGACGAAGTTCCCTAGCTTTACGGGCAAGGACCTGGACGGCAACGACGTGAGCAGCGACGAGTTGTTCTCTAAGAACAAGGTCACCGTTATGAACTTTTGGTTTACCACTTGCAAGCCGTGCGTGGGCGAGCTGGGCGATCTTGAGAACCTGAATAAGGAGCTTGCCGAGAAGGGTGGCCAGGTCGTGGGCGTCAATTCCTTTACGCTCGATGGCAACAAGGACGAGATTGCAGATGCCAAGGACGTGCTGAGCAAGAAGGGCGTGACATATAAGAACATCTGGTTCAAGTCGGATAGCGAGGCCGGCAAGTTTACGTCAAATCTGTTCTCGTTCCCGACGACCTACGTTATCGACCAGAACGGCAACATCGTAGGGGAACCCATCGTGGGCGCCATCAGCTCCGCTGAGCAGCGCGCAGCGCTCGACAAGCTTATCGACCAGGCGATTGCGAAGAGCGAGCAGTAAAGGCTGAGTACACGTAATGTGACAAAGGGACAGTCCCTTTGTCACATTGTCGATGTTGTGTGCGGGACGGTGCGCTGTGTGGCGTGCCGTCCCGTTCGTTTTTGCCCGGTTCGTTACATTCCTCACTGGTGTGGACTAAAAAACGGAATAGAGTAGGACAAACGCGTCGAATACGAACGGCGGGGGAGAGCGTGTGGATGGGCCTGCCGGCATCGGGTGCCTTCTCCACAGTGCCGCAACTGGGGATTGCCCCGGCAATTAGAAACCGTTGTCGGAAATGATGATTCAATTCAACCAATACCCACCAACATGAATCATATGCTCGTGCTACCGTTTGGCGAATTAAGTGACCTTCCCCCCGCTTAATGCTTGACGGGGCGTCCTTTGGTTTATATACCTATCGGTAGGCATATAGGTTGCACTGCCGATAGAAACGGAGTAGCTATGGCTCAGATCGCATCAACCGAAAAGGATCGCCCCCACGAGAGCGGCGCATTTGCTTGGATTGTTGTTATTGCGCTTGGCTTGATGTCCGCCGGAACAACCGGCACATACAGCATTGTTGCCGGCTCATTCGTTGCTCCGGTATGCGAAGACCTCGGCTTCGACTACACCTCTTTCTCTTTCTATTTCACTGCTATTCTTCTTGGCCTCGCGCTCGGTCTCCCACTCCTGAGCCGCTTCATACCAAAAGTAATTGGCAAACCGCCGCACATAGGCATTGAACTCGTCCTCATTGCCGCTGGTGCCGCGATGGCGTTCTACACCGAAGTCTGGATGTTCATCGCTTCCGCCGCAGTCATCGGCATCTGTTTTTCGTTTACAACCGGTGTTTGCATGTCCGACGTCATCGACCAATGGTTTAGCAAATCATCCGGTCTTGCTATCGGCCTTGCATGGGGCGTCAACTCCCTTTGCACGCTTCTGCTCAGTCCCGTTGTCACGCTTGTCATTGAGCAACAAGGCTGGCGCGTGGGATTCATTGTACTCGCAGCCGTTTCCGCAGCCATGATTCTGCCTGCAAGCGCCTTTATCATTCGATTTAAACCTTCCGATCGCAATATGCTTCCGTACGGAGAAACCGCCATCGAAACCTCCGAGGACAGCAGCCTCGAAAAACAGGATGATGTTCTCACCGGCATGACGCTCCGGGATGCTGCCAAGACGCCGTCCTTTATCCTCTGCGTCTTGCTGCTTTGCGTGGCGCAACTCACCTGCTGCATGAATCAGCTGTTTCCAACTTACGCAAGCGAGGTTGGATTCAATCCCATCGTAGGAAGCCTGATGGTCTCCGCAGCCTCCCTCTCCGATATCTTCTTAAATCCCTTTGATGGGAAAACGTGCGATAAGCTCGGCGCCATTAAGGCAACGGTCGCGTGGACGGCAGTTAGCATCTCCTCTTTCTTGCTTCTCATCATTGGCGGAAACAGCGAGACCGTCTCCATCGTTGCCGCCGGCGTGAACGACGTCATGTTCGCCATTGTTGGAACCGCAATGCCAATGCTCCTTCTTTCGCTTTTCGGATCGAAAGACTTCGGGAGGATTTACTCGATTGTCTGCTCCGCAGGATATATCGTTGGTGCGTTTGGCATGCCGGTCATGATGAAGGTCTACGGCATGGCGGGATCTTTCCAGGGAGTATTTATCTTCTGCATCGTCTGCAACCTTATGATTGCTGCATTTGCCATCATCTCCGGGCTTCTTAATAAAGCTACCGTGAAATAGGCCGGGCCGATTTTCACCTTCGCAGAACTCTACGCAACGGGGCCGATTCCAAACTAGCTTGGAATCGGCCCTTTTTCGTTTCAATGACCACCAGCAAGCTACCCGAGCATCAGCGTGCACTTCTGCTTGACTAGCCTATTTGAACATGAGTCCGACTACCCCGGCCCAAACCGCCTTTTCGTCAATATCCTCGTCCTGCGCGACCGTATTGCTTGTTCCCTCAAGAACGGTATACAGGATTTGCACGTACAGCATGACATCGGTGCCGTCCGGAAGTGCGCCAATCTCAACGCCATGCGACAGGATGTCCTTTAGCGCCCCCATAGTTCGATTGGTTGCCGTTGCCTGACGCTCTTGGACCGCAGGTATTCGGTTTGCCTGAATACTGACCTCTGCCAACACGCGACGTCGCTTTTCATCGCTTCGATAGCCGCCTATAACCGTATTGCCGAGCTCAATAAGCGCCGCTTTAAAGCCGTCCCGATCGACAATCAGCGAATAGTCGCGCTGATAATCAATGGACGGGAACATGCTATCCAAAAGTGTAGTGAAGATTTCTTCCTTGGAGGGAAAGTAGTAGTACACAGACGGTTTGGAGATGCCGACGCGATCGCAGATTTTTCCAATCGAGGCCTTGTCGTAGCCGACCTCCGCCACAAGATCGTACATTGCATCCAGTATTTTTTTCTTTGTACTCACGTAGCATTTCTCCATTGCAAATCACTTCCGCACTACCAACATTATTAAGCATGGCAATGGGACATCAATTCGGGCTCAAACATGATCACTATAAACGACGAACGGTATGTATTGGTAGGCGAGCGGCATTTATTCAAAATAATCCACCGAACGGTAGGTATAGTAGTACTATAGCAGGTGAAACCCCGCTATTGTCGCGGTCGGGCAGCATCGCGGGAAACACGACGGAAGGACCAACCATGTACGAGAACTATCGTATGCCGGGCGAGTTCGAGAAGCGCTCCAACGTCTATGTGACATGGCTTCCCGATTACATTCGCGCAGAGGGCTTCGATAACCGCCAGCCCTGCGTTGATGTAATCAAGGCTCTGCTCGAGTATGGCGACGTTACGGTCAACCTCAACTGCGGCACCCCGGGCTCCTACGAGGAAGCCAGCTCGCGTCTGAAGGAGGAGGGGGTCGACCTCGATCGTATCGAGATCACGCAGTTCGAAGACTCCAACTTCTATGTCCGCGACAACGGCCCCAGCATCATGGTCGACGACAAGGGCCATTCCTATATGGTCAACCCCGCCTGGACGTACTACGGCGTGTGGGACAAGAATTCCCCGGAGTGTCAGTCTGCACGCAAGGCAGCCGTTCACATGGCCGTTGCGCTCGGTTGCTTTGATATCGTCAACTCCGAAATGGTCTCCGAGGGCGGCGACCGCGAGTTTGACGGTCACGGCACCCTGATCGCCATTGAGGACACGGAATGCCGCAAGCGCAATCCCGAGTTTACGAAAGAGGAGGTAGAGGCCGAGTATAAGCGCATCTACAACCTCAACAAGGTTATCTGGCTGCCGCAGCCTATGCTCGAGGACGATGATTATCGACTGGGCATTCTCGACGAGAAGGAAGACGGAACCCCCGTCTTTGGCATGAGTTTTGCGGCCCATATCGATGAGATGTGCCGCTTTATCACCCCGAACAAGATTCTTCTTGCCGAGGTGTCCGACGAAGAAGCCGCTTCGAGCAAGGCTGGCGCAGAGTCTCGCCGCCGCATTGAGGCAGCCTACGAGATTTTGAGCAAAGAGACGGACTGGGAGGGTAAGCCTTTCGAGATCGTCCGCATGCCCACCGCCGAGCCGATCGAAGTCATCATCGCCCCCGGCGATGAGGATTACGAGCTGTACAAGGGCTTCATTGATGAAATGGGCGGCAAGTTCATGGATGGCACTCCTTGGCCCGAAGGACCCGTCCACTTCTACGCCGCAGCGAGCTACTGCAACTTCTTGATCTGCAACGGCGTCGTTCTTGGCCAGCGTTACTACCACGAGGGCATGAACGAAATCGTGAAAGAAAAGGACGAGCAAGCCAAGGCAGTTCTTGAGAGCTGCTTCCCCGATCGCAAGGTCATCATGATCGACTCTCTTGCGCTTAACCTGTCCGGCGGCGGCGTGCACTGCTGGACTAAGGACGTGGCAGCCAGCTGCTAGCGAGCCTCAGAGCCTGCGCTCTTTGGCTTAGGCGCCACATATACCGCTCCCCGAGGGAAATCCGTGTTTCCCTCGGGGACACATTCGACATTTATCTATTGATCAATAGAAAGGAAATAAACATGAACAACAGCCTCCGCGGTCGCGATTACCTCAACATCCATGATCTCTCCTCCGAGGATTTCCGCTACCTCATTGATCTTGCCTGGAACCTTAAGGCTCAGAAGAAGTCCGGCGTCGACCAGCGCTACTTCCCCGGCAAGAACGTTCTCGCCAACTTTGAGTGGGGTTCGACCCGCACTCGCTGCGCGTTCGAGACCTCCTGCAACGACCTGGGCATGGGTTTCACCTATCTGACCAACTCCCACATGGGTGACTGCGAGACCATCAAGGATGCCATGCGCGTCTTTAACGGCATGTATGACCTCATCGTCTACCGCGCACAGAAGGACGAGCAGTTCCTCTATGACGTCGCCGACCTGGTTGACATCCCGGTCATCAACGCCCTTACCCTTGGCGATCACCCGACCCAGATGCTCGCCGACGCCCTCACGATGGAAGAGCAGTGGGGCGGCCTGCGCACGAGCCGTGGCAAGAAGATGGCTTTCGTTGGCAACTGCGCCGGCGCTCCGGTGTGGTATGGCCGCCTGTGCGCTATGCTCGACATGGACTTCCTCGCCATCGGCCCCGACGACCTCCGTCATCAGATGTGCAAGGAAATGATCGAAGAGGTCGAGGCCTGCTACGCCAAGTACGCTCCCAATAGGACCTTTACCATCACCTCTGACCTCGATGCCCTGGATGGCGTTGACGTTATCGTTACCGAGGAGTGGCGCTACATCAACCCCGAGTGCGGCGACGAGGTTCTGGATCCCGACGACTATGATTCCTGGCTGGGCGATGCCGAGTCCCTGTATCCCTATCGCGTCACCAGCGAGCTTTGCAAGCGCACCAATAACCCCAACATCTTCTGCATGCATGAGCTCCCCTCTGTTCACAACGCAGACCACCGTGTCGGTAAGATGCTCCTCGACCAGTGCAAGAACGACCTCCATCGCGAGATCATCACCGAGGGCTTTGAGATCGCAGACGAGTGCTTCGAGGCAAACGCCTCCGTCATCTTCCGCGAGGCGGAGAATCGCCAGCACACCATCAAGGCCGTTATGTGCGCCCTTCTGGGTCTCTAGGAGCAGCATCAATGGATAATACAAAGTTAAAGAGCAGTAAGGTCTACGCATGGGTTCTCGTAATCGCGCTCGGCCTCATGTCTGCTGGCACGACCGGATCCTATAGCGTAATCGCCGGTTCCTTCGTCGCGCCCGTGTGCGAGGAGTTCGGGTTTGACTACTCCATCTTCTCGTATTACTTCACCGCGACGCTCATTGGTCTTGCGGCGGCGCTTCCGTTTGTCGGAAAACTCATCCCCAAGGTCGTTGGCAAGGTTTGGCTCCCCGTCGTCGAGCTTATCCTGCTCGCCGCCGGCGCAGGCATGGCTTTCTACACCGAAGTCTGGATGTTCATCGCTGCTGGCGCCCTGATTGGCGTTTGCTTCGCCTTCACCACCGGCGTTGCCATGTCCGATGTTATCGACCAGTGGTTCAAAAAATCCGGTGGCCTGGCAATTGGCCTCGCTTGGGCTGTAAACTCGATTTACATGCTCATCATGAGCCCTGTCATCACCTCTGTTATTGAGGCCGCCGGTTGGAGGACTGGCTATCTGGTGCTCGCTGGCGTCTCTGCCGTGCTGATCCTTCCCGCTTCTATCCTGATCATCCGCTACAAGCCCCAGGACAAGGGCATGTTGCCCTATGGCTACGTCGAAGGTGAGACGGTCGCCGAGACTGAGGAGACGGCCGAGGATAGCGCACGTGGCGTCAGCTATGCACGCGCCATCAAGTCGCCTGCTTTCTTCTTCTGCATCGGCTTCCTCTGCCTCGTCCAGCTCACCTGCTGCATGAACCAGCTCTTCCCGACGTATGCTACCGAGGTTGGTTTCAACCCCATGGTGGGTGGCTTCATGGTTTCCGCCGCATCGCTCTTCGACATGTTCCTTAACCCGATCGTCGGCACCACCTGCGATAAGTTCGGCAGCACGAAGGCCATTTTGGGCTGGCTTGCCGTCTCCATTCTCTCCTTTGTAATGCTCATGATGAGCAGCGACAACTCGACGCTTAGCATCCTCGCGGCAGGCGTAAACGACGTCATGTATGTCATCGCCGGCACCGCTCTGACCGTTTTGGTCATGGATGTCTTTGGCTCCCGCGATTTCGGTCGAATCTTCGCGCTGATTTGCTCCGTAGGCTATATCGTCGGCGCCTTCGGCATGCCCGTTATGATGAAGGTCTATGAGCTTGCTGGCTCTTTCCAGGGCGTCTTCATCTTCTGCATCGCTTGCAACGTCATCATCGGTCTGTTCTTGCTGCTGGCCAAGAAGACCGGAAAGAGCCTTTCCTGGGACGAATAGACTAAGTTCGTTTTAGGTATGGTCGCCAGGACATACTACGCGTCCTGTTTGGGGCATCGGCTTACGCCGATGCCCTTTTTGTTCAAGACTTTAGTCTGCTGGGCGCGCAGCGGCCAGCTTTAAACCACCC
>NZ_JADNOH010000034.1 GCF_015557435.1 Collinsella aerofaciens | reverse complement strand
ACGACGGAGGCCACATTAAGTGGCCTCCTGTTCGTGCGGAACTCGCGATAAACTTAACCCCCGCCCCGGAGCCCAGCGGGCAATCGTCGTTGTACTTATCACTGACACCAATAGACCGCTTGCATATCGTCTGTTGGCCTGGCACGGTACAATGCTTGTGGCTTTCAATACATTAATTAGTGGAGTTAATTCATGGCAGAATCTCGTGCTGAGCGTAAGGCTCGGCGTGCTTTGATCCAGGCGGCTGAGGGGTCGGGGGAGACGAAATCTTCTAAGAAATCTAAGTCGTCTAAGGATGCGAAGGTTAAATCTAACAAGGGCAAGGCAAAGGGTAAGTGTTCTGGCGCTCGTCAGGGTGGAACCAAAGATTCTGAGGTTCGCCCTAAGCGCTCGTATAAGGATTCGACCAAGCCTGCTCGTAAAGCCGTGGATCCCAAGTCGCCTTGTTCCATCATGAAGGCTTGTGGTGGGTGCACGGCGCTCAATCGTCCTTATAAGAAGCAGCTCGCCGCCAAGCAAGCTGCTATGGAGGAGCTTTTTGCTTCGCTTTGCGAGCGTGAAGGCATTGCTGTAGACCCCATTCGCGGTATGGGCGTCACCCTGGGCGACCCGGGTAAATATCCTGCGCCGCGTGGTTTTCGTCATAAGGCTGCCACTCCGTTTGCTCCCGGCAAAGAGGGCGCTGTCCGCTGCGGCTTTTTTGAACGTGGGACACACAGAATCGTTGCTGTTCCTGAATGCCCTGTCGAGGCGCCGGGCGCTCGCCAGATTCTCAACGGTATTGCCCGCGAGGCCGAGCGACTGCATATCCCCGCTTTTAATGAGGACAAGCATCTAGGCTTGCTTCGCTATGCCATTGTCCGCTGTGGCTGGCGTTCCGACCAGATTATGGTTACCGTCGTGACGGCCCAGCGCGATCTGCCGCATGCTCGGGAGTTCTTCGATGCCATCGCCGCACTTGATTCGCATATCGTTTCCGTTGCCCAGAACATTAACGGGCGTCCTGGCAATGCCATCCTGGGCGAGGAGACCCGCATTGTCTATGGCGCCGAGTGCATGCGCGATCAGCTGCTCGGCTGCGAGTTCGATATCTCCCCTACCGCGTTTTACCAGACCAACCCGCAGCAGACCGAGCTGCTCTATCAGCTCGCGATTGACGGTATGGACCTGCAGCAGGGGGACGTGCTCATGGATGCCTACTGCGGCAGCGGCACCATCGGCCTGTGTGCGGCGAAGAATGCGCAAGACAAGGGCGTCGGTATTATGCTGCTCGGCGTGGAACGCAATCCCGCCGGCATCGCCGACGCGCGTCGCAACGCTGAGCTCAACGGACTTACCCGCAGCGCTTGGTTTATGGCAGATGACGCCACCGACTATATCCTCGACGCCGCCGACAACAACGAGCGTGTCGATGTGCTCTCCATTGATCCGCCGCGCGCCGGCTCCACCCCCGAGTTTCTCGAGGCCGCCTGCGCACTCAAGCCGCGCCGTATCACCTACATCAGCTGCAACCCCGTCACGCAAGAGCGCGATCTACACCAGCTGCTCGATGGCGGCTATCGCCTGCTCAGCATTACGCCGGTCGATATGTTCCCCCATACCGACCACACAGAGACCGTCGCGGTCCTCGAACACCGCCAGCCCACCCGGTAGATTTTTGAGACATGCCTTAAATCCCGCTGAGATACAAGAAGGGACGGCCTGCTGGGGCCGTCCCTTCTTTGACTCGTTTATCGCGCGCTACATCCTCTTGCGCAGATCGCATACGCCAGCTGCCGCCATCTCGCGCAGCAGGGTCTCGCGATCGCGCGTCACGATCTGGTCCAACGGGAAGTGAATTTCGTCGAGCAGCTTACGCGCATGGTCGAGCTTGCCTATCGCCATACCAATGTGGGCATCGGTCGAAACGCCAATACCGACGCCCAGCTCAGCGCAGCGCTCGGCAATCTTGCGGCACACGCCCCAATGCTCGGTATCATCACCGTGCTCAAGGCTATGGTTGTTGATTTCAATAATCTTGTGCTTCTCTTTAGCCGCCAGCAACACTTCATCGATATCAAACGGCACACCCGAGCGCCCCGTGTGGCCCAGCATAAATACCTTGGGATGCTCCAGCGCATTGATGTACATCTCGGTCGTCTGGGCAAGGGTAGCGCCCTCGGCAATCTGCGGATTATGCACGCTTGCAACCAAATAATCCAAATTACGCGTAACCAAATCGAACAGTGAATGCTGACGGCTGTACGAATCGCCGGCGATATCGAGCGTGACAGGAGTGTCCTCGCCAAACAGGTTTCCGTCCAGCGAAACGATATCGGCCTCGGCACCACGCAGCACCAGCACGCCGCTCCAAATGCGCGGCCAGATATCCTGGTTGATAAAGAACTGGTAACTGCGCAGGTCATTGGGGCAAGCCGTAACCATAGAGCTCAAATGGTCGGCAGATCCGAGCACCTGCAGACCACGCTCTGCCGCCCAGTACACATTCTCCTCAATGGTCGAATATGCATGCGCAGAGAACATCGTATGGGTATGAATGTCACAAGAAAGCAGGTAGGGCATCAGGTCTCCTTATCTGGCACGGCCGTCGCTTATATTCATTGTACGCATAGCCTTCGATAGTCGTAAAACCACTCCATCCCAAAGACACAACGTCCATGGCAACGGGGTCCGGCTTAACACCAAACCCCGTTTCACGTAAAACATTGTAGGCAGAGCGCTTTACTTTTAACGATACTCGTCCGCCAACTGTTTCCAAGCGGGTAGCGAATTGACAATCGTTTCGTAGCTCACGCAATAGCCCAGGCGGAACCAACCCGGCATACCAAAGCTGTCCGAGGGAACCGCAAGCAACTCATACTTCTTTGCGCGCTCGCAAAACGCATTCGCATCGGACTCCAACGCTTTCACCCATAGGTAGAACGCGCCATCCGGCTCAACATAGGTGTAGCCATACTCCGCTAGTGCGTCGGTAAGCGCGGTGCGGTTACGTGCATAGGCCTCAACGTCACTCGGCTCATCGATGCAGTCGATAATTACGCGCTGAAAGAGCGCCGGCGCGCACACGAAGCCCAGCGTACGGGCAGCACCCGCAACAGCCGGCATCAGACGGGCAGCCTGCGGATTGGTGTTGGGAACCAAGATCCAACCCACGCGCTCACCAGGCAGCGACAGCGACTTGGAATACGAGTAGCACACGATGGTGTGCTCGTAGATCGAGGGCACCCAAGGCACCTCGGCACCGTACACGATCTCGCGGTACGGCTCATCCGAGATGAGCATAATCGGATTCTCGGAATCGCGCTGAGCGTTGGCCTCGCGCAGAACATTGGCCAGTCGCGTCAGCGTGTCGCATGTATATACGGCACCGGTCGGATTGTTGGGCGAGTCGATAATGACGGCAGCCGTCTTATCGGTGATCGCCTTGAGCACGTTGTCCACGCTCAGCTGGAACGTGTCTTCATCAGCAGGCGCCTCAACACACGTGCAGCCGGCCTTCTCAATCCAAACGCGATACTCCGGAAAGTACGGGGCGATAACAATAACCTCGTCGCCCGGGTTCGTAACGGCGTTGAGCGTACAGGTGAGCGAAGCCGCGGCACCCACCGTCATAAAGACGTCCTTACCCTCATAGTTCGTTCCAAAGCGGCGGTTGAGCGATTCGGCGACGGCTGCTCGACATTGCGGCAGGCCCGGAGCGGGGGTGTAGCCGTGCAACTGGTCACTCGGCAGCCCCAAGGCCTTCTTAATGGACTCCGCCACGGCAGCCGGCGCCGGAACACTCGGGTTGCCCAGCGAAAAATCGAATACGTTCTCCGCACCGATCTGTGCCTTGCGCTCAAGACCATAGCTAAAGATCTCGCGGATGATGGAGCTTTCCGCACCGCGAGCATACATCGTTTCGTTGATCATCTGTTCCCCTTTCGCATAGGCGCTATTGTACGCTTTAGCCGAGCAAAGTGCCGCAGCAATGTTGATTGGGGACAGACTTAAATGCGTGAAAACGCTCATTTAAGTCTGTCCCCAATCAACAGACGGCCCCATATCGCTCAAAAGAAAAAGCCTCCGCAGGTTTCCCCGCGGAGGCTTTCGCCACAAAGACTATTTGCCGGCATCGGCATCGGCATCGACGACGGCATGGTCATCGTCAGCACCATCGGATGCGGCTTCGGCATCCTCCTGCATGGCCGCCTGCGCAAAGGCCGCGGCATCAGCCGCCAGCTCCTCCTCGCTCATACGAGGCGCGCGCTTCTTGGTCGGCATGCCGGCCGCCTTGGCATTGCGCTCCTCCTTGGCCGCCAGGATATCGCCCTCGCGCTCAAGGTACGCATCCCACTCGTTGTCGAGCAGGGCGTTCACGGCGTCGCCTTCGACGGTCTCGCGCTCAAGCAGCACCTTCGCCATCAAATCGAGCTGATCGCGACGGGCGTCCAGGATCTCGACCGCACGGCGATGGGCCTCACGCATAATGCGCTGAACCTCGATATCGATGCGGCGCGCCGTCTCCTCGGAGTAATCCTGGTGATCGGCGTAATCGCGACCAAGGAACACCTGATGTTGCGCCTCGCCAAACACTTGCGTGCCCAGCTCCTCGCTCATGCCCAGGCGCGTGACCATCTCGCGCGCCATCTTGGTTGCGCGCTCCAGATCGTTGCTCGCGCCCGACGTAATGTCATCGCACATGAGCTCCTCGGCAACGCGACCGCCCAAGAACACGGCGAGCTCGTCGAGCATCTCGTTCTTGGTCTTGAGGAAGTGGTCCTCCTGCGGAAGCTGCAGCGTGTAGCCCAGAGCCTGACCGCGGCTGACGATCGAGATCTTGTGGATCGGATCGGAGTGCTCCAGGATGTGGCCCACCAGGGCGTGACCGCTCTCGTGGTAGGCAATCGTGGTGCGCTCGGCCTCGGTCATCACGCGACCCTTGCGCTGCGGTCCGGCAATCACGCGCTCCATCGACTCCTCGACCTCGTCCATCGAGATCACGGAACGATGACGGCGAGCGGCCAGCAGCGCAGACTCGTTGAGCAGGTTCGCCAAATCGGCACCAGTAAAGCCAACGGTCATCTGGGCGAGCTTCTCAAACTTAACGTCCTCGTCCATCGGCTTATTCTCGGCATGCACGCGCAAGATCTGCTCGCGGCCCTTTACGTCCGGACGATCGACCGTGACCTGGCGGTCAAAGCGACCGGGGCGCAGCAATGCCGGGTCCAGAATATCGGGGCGATTGGTCGCGGCGATCAGGATGACCGACTCGCTTTCCTCGAAACCGTCCATCTCGACCAGCAGCTGGTTGAGCGTCTGCTCGCGCTCGTCGTGACCGCCGCCCAAGCCAGCTCCGCGCTGACGTCCCACAGCATCGATCTCATCGATGAAGATGATTGACGGGGCCTGGGACTTGGCCTCCTTAAAGAGGTCACGCACACGGCTGGCGCCGACACCTACGAACATCTCGACAAAGTCGGAACCCGAGATGCTAAAGAACGGCACGCCCGCCTCGCCGGCAACGGCCTTGGCCAGCAGCGTTTTACCGGTGCCCGGAGGGCCAACCAGCAACACGCCACGCGGGATCTTGGCGCCCAGCTTGCGATAGCGATCCGGATCGCTCAAAAAGTCACGGATCTCCTCGAGCTCCTCGACTGCCTCGTCCACGCCGGCAACGTCTTCAAACTTGACCTTGGGGCGTGTGGCCTCGTTGGTCTTGGCGTTGGTCTTGCCAAACTGCATGTTCCTGTTGTTGGCGCCCATCATCTGGCGCATAAAGTAGAACATGATGGCGATAAGGGCGATCGTCGGAAGCACACTCATCGCCAAGTCGCCCCAAAAATCGGGATCGTTGGTGTTGACGATGTACTTGGTATCGGGGTGCTCCGCCATGAGCTCGGCAAGCGAATCGGAGCCGACATAGGTCGAAGAGAAGCTCTTGAGCTCGCTCGTATCGCCCTTGTCCTTCTTCGTCTTCCAGTAATGACCCGTCACGCTTCCGTCTTGAACCGTATAGGTCAGATCTTCGACGCGATCCTGCTTGATGGCGCTCACCATCTCGCTCGTCGCGAGCTTAACGGTATTGCTGGAATTGGCAAAGCCGGAGCCCATGTTAAAGAAGGCGTAGCCCAGAAGCGCGCAAGCCAAAATAAAATACAGCCAGCCCGTACGCGTGGGCTTCTTGCCTCCGGGCATCCCCGGGATCTTTGGGTCCCGGGGAGTCTGGGAATTGTTATCGTTACGGTCGTCGGGCATCTTACGAATAAACCTCCGGTTTCAAAATGCCCAGATACGGAAGGTTACGATAGCGCTCGGCATAGTCGAGGCCGTAGCCCACCACAAAGGCATCGGGGCAATGGGTTCCAACATACTTGGGCGTGATGGCCGAGACGCGGTCCTCAACGTCCTTCCACAGGAAGGCGGCGACCTCCAGAGAAGCGGGCTTGCGGCTCTCGAGGTTCTTCATCAGATACTTGAGCGTCAGGCCCGAGTCCAGAATGTCCTCGACGATCAGCACGTCGCGACCGCGGATGTCGATATCCAGGTCCTTAATGATACGCACGATACCCGAGGACTTCACACCGTCGCCATAGCTCGAAACAGCCATGAAATCGATGTTGGTCGGCAGCTCGATCTTACGCATCAGGTCGCCCATAAAGACCACGGCGCCGCGCAGGACCGCAATCAGCACCAGATCCTTACCCGCGTAATCGCGAGTAATCTCCTCGCCCAGGCGAGAGACGATACCGTCGATATCCTCCTGCGTGAACAGAACCTTCTCGATATCCGGATGTTGAGAAGCCATGACAACCCTTTCTTGTGCTTATCGCCCACACACCGCCGTATGGACGCGAACTTCACATTTTAGCAGCGCACGGGGTATATTTTCCAGCCCGTACGCCATCAGCGCGGGAATACCGTCAACGTCGCACAGAATAGCTGGCGTGGGACGCTATTCCGCATCGACCACGCGGAGCAGATATGCCACGCGCGTTGCGGCCGTGCACTTAAAACGCTCGTCCGCGCGAACTCCGGCGACCCACACCACGGCGCCCCCCGGCGCCGTCCTCACCATGGGCACGCCGGCGCGCTCGGAAACGGGAATGCGAGCCTCACCTAGCAAGTCGGATACTTTCTTGCTTCGGCCACTCATCCCTAACGGGCACATCACGTCTCCCGGTACAGGACCGTCCACCCACAGGCGCGCCAATCGCGCCTCGGCAGGGATCTCGCCACGCGAGCCCGCCAGGATCCGCTCACTATCGCTGTCGGCAAACCCCAGGGCCGCCGCATCCACCAAGGCCGCAACCTTTCCGGCAGCAGCAAGCTCGCGGGCACGGTGCACGATATCGCACCCCGGCTCCACAGCCATCGGCTCCGCTGTCAGCATATGCCCCGCCCCCAGCGGCAGACGACCGGGAACGGAGATCCAATCGGCCACTAAACCCTCGCGCGCCGCCGGGGCCTTGAACGCCAGCGTGCCAAACTCCACACGGGCATCAATTCCCGCAGGAAGCGTAACCGAGCCCGAGCCCGCAGCGACGCAGGCGAGCACGCGCTCCACGTGCCGCATCTCCGGTCGCGCGTCGGGATCGATGCGCTTAATCGCCAATCGCACGATACGCCGTGCAATCACAACCTCAGCGGCGGCAAGACGGCGCGCATCGAGCACAAGTGCGCCCGCCGCTTCCTTGCGCAGGCAGCTTCGAAACGCCTGTGCCGAAAGCTGGGAAAGAAAGGCGTCTTCGTCGCCCAGAATTTCGCAAGCGGCGCCAATCGTCTTACAGACGCTCGCGTTGCGCTGTGCCACCACCGGCATCACCCGATGGCGTACATAGTTGCGCAGGTACGAAACGTCCTCGTTGCTTTCATCTTCCCGCCATGGCTGACCGTGCACCTGCAGATAGCTCACGAGCTCATCGTGCGTGAGGTCGAGCAAGGGGCGAACCACAATGTTCCGACGGCGCGGAATGCTCGATAGACCCGCGGGACCCGACCCTTTAATGGCATTCATCAAAAATGTTTCCGCGCGGTCCGACGAAGTATGCGCGGTACAGATACGAGCCGCCGTCCGCGGTGCGCCCGATTCGGCACAAAGTTCGCGAACGTATCTCCGTGCCGCGGCATAGCGCACCTCGCGAGCCGCAGCCTCGATATTGCCCGATTCGTCATCAAAATAGGCATGCTCAACACACAGCGGCAAACCGTATTGCGCGCACAGGTCACGTACAAAGGCCTCGTCGCCATCGGATGCCTCCCCGCGCAGATGATGGTTTACATGCAGCACGTGCAATCGCTCGCGCGCAATGGGAGCGACGCCGCGCCCGTCCTGAATATCCAGCTTTGATGTGCAAGCCATAAGGAGCAGCGCCGTCGAGTCCGCACCGCCTGATACCATGAGCACTACGGGGGCAGCGGCCTGCCGCGTTGCCAGGGCGCTCTTATCCGTCCTCGGCGCGGCATGATGTCCATAGTGCTGAGATACCGTTGGCATTCGCTTCCTCCTCTATTCGTCCGCACTCATTGTATCCTTTGGAATCTTATGTCTCGCCTGCACCTTCATATCCTCGGCAGCGGCTCAAAAGGCAACTGCGCACTCGTCGAGGGACCTCAGGGGCTCATCATGATCGACAACGGCCTGTCCCGCCGCGAGACACTTAAACGCATGGCGGAGCTTGGCCTCTCGGCAGACGACGTCGCCGCTCTTGTAATCACCCATGAGCATGGTGACCATATCAAGGGGCTCGATGTATGGTGCAAGCACTGGCATGGTCCCCTCTTTGCCAGCAGGGACACCCTTTCATGCAAAGAAAACCTCGCGCGCCTGCCCGTAGAGGAATTTGACCCCGGCGACACGCTCCCCATTGCCGGCATCCACGTGCAAACCTACTCAACATCGCACGATGTCATCAATCCTGTCGGCTATCGATTTAATGCTCTCGATGATTCCATTGGGTTTGCCACCGACACCGGAGAGTTATCGAGCAAGGCCATAGGCATCCTCAAAGACTGTCGAGTTCTCGCGCTCGAAAGCAACCACGATGTAGCTATGCTGCGCGAAGGAGCGTACCCCCGCTTTCTTCAGGAGCGCATCCTGTCCACAAAGGGGCACCTCTCCAACAACCAGGCCGCCGAAGCCGCGCGCGAACTTGTTACCGATCGCACCGAACAGCTCATCGCCATGCATATCAGCCAGGACAATAATCGTCCAAGCCTTACCGTCAAAAGCTATGCCAACACGCTTGATGCAAGTCTCGATGATGAACTCGGCAGTTCTGCCTCCCGTCTTCAAGGGCCACGGAAGCTCTCGATACGCCCTGCAAGTCAGTATCAACCGACAACTATTCAATAGCCCCTCAAGACAACAAAAGGGGGCTGGGAATCACTTCCCAGCCCCCTTAACTCATACTCTCGATTGAAGCAGAGCCATCGTTAGTCGATGGAGATCTTCGTGACGTTCTTCTTCTCGACGATCTTAGGAACCGTAACGGTGAGGATGCCGTCAGCATACTTTGCAGAGAGGCCCTCGCTCGAAGCGTCCTTCAGATACACGCCACGCGTCGCGCTGTACGAGCTAAACTCCTTCTGGAGGAAGTTCTTACCCTCGTTTTCGGCGCTCTCCTCGACGTTCACGCTGATGGACAGGCGACCCTCATTGAGCTCAACGTCGATGTCATCCTTGGCGACACCGATCAGATACGCCTTGACCTCGTAGCCATCGCCCTTGTCCTCAACGTCAACGGGGAACGCCTTGGAGGCAATCGAGTTGTTTGCAAGGTCGGTCATATCATCAAACAGATCGAACAGCGAGCTAGCAGAAGGACGAACGCCAAAAACCGAACGATAAGGAACCATGCTTGCCATGTTTACCACTCCTTTTAAGGACTGCCGAGCCATCTTCTAGGTGACTGGGACTTCTTTTGACGCTCTTATATATGCCCACCCAGTGCCCATATATACATCGACTATAAAGTTTTTTGAGTCCAGTACTATAAGCATATCTAAGTGTGTATGACTCAGGTTTTAGTAAGGTTAAGGTTCTTTGAACCAGAGCTTAAATAACAAGTATGTTCGCAGCTACAAATAACAAGGGGCTTACAATGAGCGCGTACACGTTGTTGGTAACGAGCTAAAGGGCATCATGGACGACCAAAACCAGAACAATATGTTTATGCCGACGCAGGGCGAAGATACTTCTACGCAGCCGCCACGGTTCCATCGCCCCCACATCTCGCAAGAGCCCATCAATGACCCAGAGCCCGATTATGTGACGAGAAACCGATATCAAACGCTCGAGGATGCCCAAACGGGACGTAAACATATGGGCGTCGCCTCGGGAGACCCTGTATATCTGAAAGACGCACCATTATCTAAAAACAGCGCAGCTAGTGATGAGCCGATGAAAGCATCCGCCGTCCATCAACAAAGAGGGCCTCGGCCCAAGCAAACCTTGACGCATTCGGCTCGCTATCTCGAAACGCCAAAACAGGGAAAGTCAATCTTCGTTTCGTCAAGTAAACGACGCAAGCAGCATCAGCTGACAATTCTGCTTTTGACCATTGCGGCCATAGCAGTTGCCCTTGTTATACGATTTATTTTCTTTAAATAAAGGCTCAATACCGAAAACAACAAGATCGTCTGGTGTAATTGAGTCATTTACGCCCCGTAAACGCAAAAAAGGGGGAGGCCGCGAGGCCTCCCCCTTCTTCGATTCAAGCG
>NZ_JADNOH010000033.1 GCF_015557435.1 Collinsella aerofaciens | reverse complement strand
CGGCAAGGAGATATATTGCCAGACCGGAGGGGCGTGCGGGGCGGGAATCTGGGCGTACACATTTCCTACACATAGTAAGATCTCTCGGCTGCCAGACAAATATAAGAGGGGACCTCGTTTCCGAGATCCCCTCTTTCGCTTATCTATAGGAATAAGCCCTTAAATGCCTTATGCCAGCAGCTTGCGACCGGACTCCTCGATTGCGTCAAGCGCTGCATCCGCCTCGGCGGCATCTACGCCCTTGGCAAAGATATAGAGCTTGATCTTAGGCTCGGTACCGGAAGGACGGACAATGCCCTTGTTGCCACCCTCAAGGTCGAACTCAATGACGTTAGCCTTCGGCAGACCGTTCACGCAGGTGTTGTAGTCAACGACGGCCTCGATCTTGGACCCGGCAAGCTCCGTAGGCGGATTCTCGCGCAGACCAGCCATGATGCCAGCCATCTTTGCTGCACCCTCGGCACCCGGATAGCTCAGCGAAATCGTCTTGTTGTGATAGTAGCCATGCTTCTCGTACAGCTCATGCATAGCGTCGGCAAGATTCTTGCCCTGCAGTTTGTAGTACTGAGCCATCTGGCAAATAAGCAACGAGGTGCTGACGGCATCCTTGTCGCGCACATGATCGCCAGCCAGATAACCGTAGCTCTCCTCGAAACCGAAGATAAAGCGATCGACTTCGCCGGCATCGGAAAGAGACGTGATGATGTCGCCAATATACTTGAAGCCCGTCAGGCAGCGGCGGAGCTCAAAGCCATACTCAGCAGCCAGGGCATCAACCATGGCGGAAGACACGATCGTGGTGACGGCAACCTTCTTGGAGAGGTCCTCGCCACGAGCGGCGCGCGTCTTGCAGATATAGTCGAGCAGCAGAACGCCCATCTCGTTACCGGTCAGCAGCAGGTAGTCATCACCGTTCTTGACGGCAACGCCAACGCGGTCGGCGTCGGGATCGGTTGCGAGCAACAGATCGGGGTGAACCTGCTCGCACAGATCAATACCCTTCTGCATGGCCTGACGGATCTCGGGGTTGGGATACGGGCAGGTCGGGAAATCGCCGTTGGGCTCCTTCTGCTCGGGGACGACGGTGACATCGGTGATACCAGCGCGCTCGAGCACCGTGGTAACGGGGATGAGACCGGTACCGTTGAGTGGGGTGTAGACGAGCTTGAGCGGAGCGCCGGCAATCTCCTCGGCAGAAAGGTTGGTCACGCCGCGGGCGAGTACCGCATCGTAATAACGCTCGAGGCAGGAGTCATCGATCCACTTAACCAAGCCCTGCTCAACAGCCTCGTCAAAGTCCATGGACTTCACGCCGGTAAACGTATCGGTCTCGGCGATAGCCTTGGAAATAGCATCCGCGGCCTCGCTCGTGATCTGGCAACCGTCGGGACCATAGGCCTTATAGCCGTTGTAGGGCGCCGGGTTATGGCTAGCGGTCATGCAGATGCCACCGGAGCACGCGAGGTCGCGAACAGCCCAGGAAAGCGTCGTCACCGGAGAAATCTTAGGATACACAAGAGCCGTAACACCATTGGCGGCCAGAATGGCAGCGGTGGTCTTAACGAACAGCTCGCCCTTATTACGGCTATCGCGAGCGATGGCGACCGTCGGATTCTCGAACGTTGCGTTAAGGTAGTCGGCAAAGCCCTGCGTCGCACGACCGACCGTATAGATATTCATACGGTTGGTGCCGGCACCGATCGTGCCGCGGAGACCAGCGGTACCGAAGGCAAGATCCTGGAAGAAAGCATCGGTGATGGCGTCCTCGTCACCCTGCTCCTTCATCGTGTTGAGCTCGGCCAGGAGCTCCTCGTCCTTGACATTGGCAATCCAAGTATCAAGCAGCTCGTGAACATCTGCCATGTGAGTCCTTCCGTCACAATCAATAAAACGACCCGTAAAACAGGACAAGCGCAGTAGCACGCTAAAGCAAATATTAGTCCATTGAGAACAAAGAACCGACCAAAGAACGGTGAACGTCTATATTCAGCGGTGGATGATTAAATTGATTTAATTGCATAAGGAATGTTGCGCGTAAACGCAAAAAAGGGGGAGGCCGCGAGGCCTCCCCCTTCTTCGATTCAAGCG
>NZ_JADNOH010000032.1 GCF_015557435.1 Collinsella aerofaciens | reverse complement strand
CCCCCGGATTCCCTGCGTTTACGGCCTTGAGGTCGGCGGGCGGAGAAGGACGTGGTCGATAGGGATACGTGTCCCCTTCGCTGTTTCGCGCTTTGCGCGAAAGGCGCGCTACTTTGGGATGGATGGGGAACGTGGTTGTTGCGGTGGCTTTTCCCTTTTGCTGTTTCGCGGCTTTGCCGCGAAAAGCGCAGCACTTTGGGATGGGCGGGTACGTTATTGTCGCGCTGCTCTGTCCCGGCCGCATTTCTAGAGCGTTTCCCCCGCCATAAATTACCCTTGGCATACTTGCGCGAAAGCCTACTGGTGCTACACTTGCAATTGCTGTTTCAGGGCGGGGTGAAATTCCCCACTGGCGGTAAATCGGGCGGTGCTAAAGGGGTGCCGTGGCGCAGGCGAGGTGCCTGCGGCCGAGCCGATGAGTCCGCGACCCGTGTGTGCGTTGGTTCGCATGCCGGCTGAACTGGTGAGATCCCAGTACCAACGGTTAGAGTCCGGATGAAAGAGGCAGGTGATCTTATGTCTGAACAGTCGCAGCATATCCATTTTGAGAACACGAATAGGTGGAGCACCAAACAGCTCGTTACCATGGCGCTGATGTGTGCCTTGGGCGCCCTGTTTATGTACGTGCAGCTGCCTATCCTTCCTTCGGCGCCGGTTTTGACGTATGACCCGTCGCTGGTGCCGGCGATGGTGTGCGGTTTTGCGTATGGTCCTGGCGCCGGTACTGCTGTTGCCGCTATGGCGATTGTTATCCATGCGCTTACCACGGGCGATTGGGTCGGCGCACTTATGAACCTGGTTGCTACGCTGGGCTACATTCTGCCCGCGGCTATCGTGTACCAGAAGATGCATACCTATAAGGGTGCCGTGATTGGTCTGGTGCTCGGCGTCATTGCCGCTACGGCGTTGTCTATGGTCGCAAACCTTACCATTGGCGTATGGTTCTGGTATGGCTCGGTCGATGTGATCGCCCCGCTTATGATTCCTGCCGTGCTGCCGTTCAACCTTATCAAGACCGTGCTTAACTCGGTGTTGACGCTAGCGGTGTATAAAGCAGTCTCCAACCTCATCACGCCTAAAAAGGACCAGGTCAAAGGCCGCGCATGATTGAGTGTCGGGGCGTTTCCTTTAGCTATGACGGTGCCGTGTCGGCGCTCGACGGTGTCGATCTGAACATCGAGGACGGGGAGTTTTTCTGCATCCTCGGTGGCAATGGGTCGGGCAAGTCGACGTTTGCCAAGCATCTGAATGCGCTGCTGCAGCCCGATGCGGGCACGGTACGTATCAACGGTATGGATGCGTCCGATCCCGAGCTGGTCTACGACATTCGTTCGACCGCAGGCATGGTGTTCCAGAATCCCGACGACCAGCTGGTGGCAACGCTTGTCGAAGATGACGTTGCGTTCGGTCCCGAAAACCTTGGCGTTCCATCGGCGCAAATTGCGCAGCGCGTACGCGAGGCGCTGAAGGGCGTGGGCCTGGTGGGCTTTGAGCGCCACGAGACCCATGCGCTCTCGGGTGGCCAAAAGCAACGCGTGGCGCTTGCTGGCGTGCTTGCCATGGAACCGCGCGTGCTCATCTTGGATGAGGCTTCCTCGATGCTCGATCCGCGTGGACGCAAGGGCCTCATGAAGGCTTGCCGCGCGTTGCATGATCGTGGCATGACCATCGTGATGATTACGCACTTTATGGAAGAGGCCGCCGAGGCCGATCGTGTCGCGGTGTTTCGGGCGGGGCGCGTTGCCATGCTCGGTACGCCCGAGGAAATCTTGACACGGGCGGACGAACTTGCGCAGTTCAACCTGGATATGCCGGCGTCGTGCTGCTTGGGCACGGCGCTTCGTGCGAAGGGCGTGCCCGTTCATGCGCAGGTGCGCGAGGTGGATATGGTCGCCGAGGTTGCGCAGGTATATGCCGACCGGAGTGGGGAAGACACCGCAGGGCGGCCTTCTGCATCCGATTCTCGTGTGCTCGACAACGCCTCCTCTGCAACCGATGGGACAGCCGTGTCGGAGCCCGTCATCGAGATTTCGCACCTCTCGCATAGTTACTCGCTGAGTGCTCGCGAGCGCCGTCGATGGCGCAAGCGCTCGGCCACTGCGGGCAAATCGAATAAACAGGCTCTCTGGGGAAACGACCCCAGCAGCCCGTGGGCGCTGCGCGATGTATCTCTGACGGTGCGTCGCGGCGAGTTCCTGGGCTTAGCAGGTCATACCGGTTCGGGTAAGTCGACGCTGGTCCAGCATCTCAACGGTTTGATTCGCCCCCAGGAGGGATTCGTTCGCGCGCTGGGGCTCGATCTGTCAAACAAGAAAGACGCCGCCGCGGTTAAGGCCAAGGTCGGCGTGGTGTTTCAATATCCCGAGCGTCAGCTGTTTGCCGAAACCGTGACGCAGGACGTGGCGTTTGGCCCGCACAACCTTGGCTTGCCGCAAGATGAAGTCGACCGTCGCGTCGAGTCGTCGCTCTCGCGCGTGGGCCTCGACCTTTCCACGGTCGGCGACAAGAGTCCCTTTGAGCTTTCGGGCGGTCAGCAACGGCGTGTGGCGTTTGCCGGTGTGCTCGCCATGGAGCCCGAGGTCCTGGTACTCGATGAACCCATGGCGGGGCTCGATCCGGCTGCGCGCAGGGATTTCCTTGAGCTTATCGATCGACTTCACCGCGATGGCCTGACCGTTGTCATGGTTTCACACAGCATGGATGACCTGGCCAATTGCTGCGACCGCATCGTCGTGATGAACGAAGGTGCGGTGTTTGTCGAGGGAACCCCCGCGCAGGTGTTTGCGCATGCCGATGAGCTCAAGTCGATCGGCTTGGGCGTACCTGCTGCTCAGCGCATGGCGTTGGCGCTCGCGGAGGCGGGCGTGCCGCTGCGTTGCGGCGGGCTCTATACGGTTGAGTCGCTGGCCGACGAGCTGGCAGATTTGCTGATCGGTCGCTCAGACGGTCCTTCTAACGTCGCGGACATTGCTAAATCCAAGACGGTCGCGCGAGAGGAGGGCTGCTAATGGAGGCGTTTTCGTTTGGCAGCTACTATCCCGGCGATAGTGCAATCCACCGCCTGGACCCGCGAACCAAGTTGCTCTTGGGCTTTGTGTTTCTGATCACGACGCTCACGGTCAGTGGCTTCCGCGGACTGGCCCCTGTCGCAATTTTCGTCGTGCTGATCTATGCCGTGTCCCGGGTGCCGGCTCGTCGCGTTCTGTCGTCGATGGCGCCGCTGCTGGCAATCGTCGTCGTGGTCGCGGTGCTCAACTTGTTTACCGATCAGAGTGGGCGCATCCTGTGGCAGCTCGGCTTTCTGCAGATAAGCGAGGGCTCACTGCGTTCTGCCGCCTTTATGGCGTGTCGCCTGACCCTGATGATGGCCGGCATGAGCGCCATTACGCTCACCACGCCTACGCTCGACCTCACCGCGGGCTTTGAGCGTCTGCTCGCACCGTTTGCGCGCGTGGGGCTCCCTGCGCATGAGCTCGGCATGATCATGGGCATCGCGTTGCGCTTTATGCCGCAGTTTGCCACCGAGATGAAGCAGACG
This sequence comes from Collinsella aerofaciens, assembly GCF_015557435.1. GTDB lineage: Bacteria > Actinomycetota > Coriobacteriia > Coriobacteriales > Coriobacteriaceae > Collinsella > Collinsella aerofaciens_Z. The sequence continues at coordinate 6,610 of NZ_JADNOH010000032.1, read as the reverse complement.
GCGGACGCGCAGGCAAGCCGCGGTGCACGCGTAACGGGTGGCCCGCTCGGCGGCGTGCGTATGCTCGGCAGTGTGGCGATTCCACTGTTCACGGGCGTGTTCCGTCATGCCGAGACGTTGTCTGCCGCCATGGATGCACGCTGCTATCACGGCGAGCAGGGCCGCACACGTCTGCATGCACTTGCATTTCGCCGCGGGGATGCGCTGGCTGCGGTTGTGACGATGCTGCTGTTTGCGTGTGTCATCGTCGTCAACCTTCAACTTGTTTAGGCGCGATTCGAGCGCAAGAAAGGGGTCCCTATGACCGACAACGACCGCACGGCTCAGCTTGAGCGCGCCTGTTCGTATCTCAGGCGCATTCCGGCGTGGTATCTGGCCACGACCGATGTGACCGACGGGCATCAGCCTCGCGTGAGGCCGTTTTCTTTTGCCATGGTCGATGACGGTAAGTTGTGGTTTTGCACGTCGCGCGACAAGGACGTGTGGGCGGAGCTGAGTGCGAATCCCAAGTTTGAGCTCTCGGGCTGGAAGCCGGGGGAATGTTGGATTGTATTGACCGGCGAAGCCGCACTTGAGGACGACGCAGTTGCGAGCGACAAGGTGCGTCAAGCGGGTTTTAAGCACATGGTGGGCATTGGCGAGGAACACGAGAGTGCCAACGACGGCCGCCTTGCTTTCTTTTCGGTCCGCAACATTGCCGCGCGCTTCTGTGATATCGACGGCAGCGAGGAGCGCCTGGAGCTCTAGCGCGTCTCAAATAAACTACCCGTTCCGAATTAGCTAGCGCCAGGAGGACACATGGACGGATTGAATACGGTGTTGGAGTATCTGACGTCGGTGCCGGCATGGTATTTGGCGACGAGCGTTGACGGACAGCCTCATGTGCGTCCGTTTTCGTTTGCGCAGATCCAGGATGGCAAGCTGTGGTTTGTAACAGCGCGCACCAAAGATGTGTGGCAAGAGCTGCTGCAAAACCAGCGCTTTGAGGCCACGAGTTGGTGGCCGGGCCATGGCTGGCTCATCTTGCGCGGGCGTGCCGGCTTGGATGACCGGGCTTTAGGCGAAATGCGCGAAGCCGGGTGGAAGCATCTAGAGCGCCTGGGCGAGCACTATGAGGGGCCTAACGACCCCACGCTCGTCTTCTTTAGCGTCGAGGATCCCGAGGCTTTTATCTGCAATCACGACGAATGGGTGCCGGTCGAGCTCTAGCCAGCTGGCTCATCCTAACAACTTGGTTTTCGCATAGGCGGGCCCCGTATTGCCCGGCGCCGTTAGGAGCGCCGGTCAATACGGGGCCCGCTCCATTTGTCAATTCCTTCAAGCGAATGTGTCGGGAATGTTTCAATGCATGAATATGCAAGCCATTTACGTATTCATGCATCTTTTGGTGCTAAAGTTTCAACCCACTTCATAACGACCGCTGCGAAATGCGCATCGGTGCATAAATCGCAGACAAGGAGTCTGATATGTCTTTGAAGGTTGGAATCGTCGGCGCGGCTGGATATGCCGGAGCCGAGCTCATTCGCCTCGTCCTCGGTCACCCCGAGTTTGAACTTGCTGCCATTACGTCCAACGCCGATGCCGGCCAGCCGTTGTCTGCGGTGTACCCGAGCTTCACCGGCATAAGCGATCTTGTCTTCACGACGCATGATGCCCCCGAGCTCAAGAACTGCGACGCGGTCTTTTTGGCCGTGCCGCACACGGCTGCCATGGCACAGGTGCCCGCGCTGCTTGCATCGGGCGTCTCCTGCATTGATCTCTCGGCCGACTACCGCCTGAACGACGCGTCTGTCTTTGAGGCTTGGTATGCCGCCGAGCACACGAGCCCCGAGCTGCTCAAGACCCGTGCCTTCGGTCTGCCCGAGCTGTTCTGCCAGGACTTGGAGACCGCCGCATCCGACCATGCCGACGGCAAACCCGTGCTGGTCGCCTGCGCCGGTTGCTATCCCACCGCAACGAGCCTTGCCGCCGGCCCCGCCGTGCGCGCGGGCTGGGTGGCCGAGAACGGTCCTGTGATTGTCGATGCCATTAGCGGCGTGACGGGCGCCGGTAAGTCCTGCAACGCCCGCACCCATTTTTGCAGCGCCGACGAGAACTTGGAGGCCTACGGCGTGGGCAAGCATCGCCACACGCCCGAGATTGAGCAAATCCTTGGTCTGACCGATCGCGTCGTCTTTACCCCGCACCTGGCACCGCTCAAGCGCGGCCTGCTCTCCACGGTGACGCTGCCGCTTACGCCGCAGGCTATCGATACCTTGACCCTTGAGGACGTTGTCGACCATTACAAGCAGTTCTACGCCGATCGCACCTTTGTGCGCGTGCTCGATGCCGGCCAGCAGCCCAAGACGGCCTCGGTCGTCGGCACCAACGCTGCCCAGATTGGCCTCGCGCTCAACAAGCGCGCGGGCGTGCTGGTGGCGACGGGTGCTATCGACAATTTGTGCAAGGGCGCTGCGGGCCAAGCGGTCCAGTGCGCCAACATCGTCTTTGGTTTTGATGAGCGACGAGGCTTGCCCACAGTGGCGTGCCCGGTGTAGCACATTCGATTGTTAACGATTTGGTAGTCGGGCATCGAGTGGGGCGCCACTCTTAAGCTGGTCTCATGATCACGACTGGCATGGCGCACCAACCGATGTCCGCTTTTTTTGTTTGACATAAGGAGTCATAAAGACGATGAATACCGAGCTGTTTGATATCAAGATTCGCGCCGTCGAGGGTGGCGTTACGGCTGCGGCTGGTTTTAAAGCCGCAGGTATCCACGCTGGGTTCCGCAAGAACCCCGAGCGTCTGGATTACGCGCTCGTCGTGCCCGATAAACCCTGTCCCGGTGCCGGCGTGTTTACCGCCAATCGCTTTTGCGCGGCGCCCGTGCAGGTGAGCCGTGCCAACCTGGGCGGTACCGACAAGGGCTACGGTATCATCGCCGGCGTTTCGGTCAACTCTGGCAATGCTAACGCCGCCACGGGTGAGACCGGCCTTGCATGCGCGCGCGAGACGTGCAGCATCGCATCGCAGGTCATCGGCTGCGAGCCCCAGCAGATTCTGGTTGCCTCCACGGGTGTGATTGGCCAGATTCTGCCGATCGACACGTTTGAGACCGCCATTCCTGCTGCCTACGAGGCGCTCTCCGCCCACGGTGGCGCCGATGCCGCTCGCGCCATCATGACGACCGACACGCACTCCAAGGAGTACGCCGTATCCTACGTCAGTGAGGCTGCGGGTCATGCGGGCAATGTCTATACGGTAGGCGGAATGTGCAAGGGCTCGGGCATGATCATGCCCAACATGGCCACCATGATCGCAGTTATCACCACCGATGCCCCCGTCGAGCCTGCGGCACTTCATGCCCTGCTGCTCTCGACCGTCAAGCAGACCTTTAACAAGGTAACGGTCGATTCCGACACCTCGACCAACGACACCTGCATCATGCTTGCCTCCGGCGCCGCTGCCGCAGATGCCGAGCCTATCGTCGAGGGCTCCGATGCCTTTGACGAGTTGACGTTTGCTGTACACGAGGTGTGCGAGAGCCTGGCGCGCAATATCGCCGCCGATGGTGAGGGCGCATCCAAGCTTGTTACGGTCAACGTTACCGGCGCCGTGAACGACGAGGAGGCCGATATCGCCGCCCGTGCCGTTGCCAACTCGCCGCTCGTTAAGACCTGCATCGCCGGCCACGACTGCAACTGGGGTCGCGTTGCCATGGCGCTCGGCAAGTGCGGCGTGCAGTTTAATCAGGAAGACGTTTCCATCGACATGATGGGCATGCCTGTCTGTCGCAACGGTCTGACTGTTCCCTTTGACGAGGACGAGGCTCTACGACGTTTTGAGGCGCCCGAGATCGTGATCTCGGCCGACCTGGGCGCAGGCGACGCGGCAACGACCGTGTGGACCTGCGACCTCACGCATGAGTACATCTCCATCAACGGCGACTACCGTTCCTAGATTCCAGGGACGCTGCGCATCTTGCCGCGATTGCGGACAGCGGAGCACGGCGCGATAACGATACGAAAGACGAGGCAGATTATGAAATTCGCACGCGATTGTCGTTCGAGCGAATCCAACGAAGCAACCGCGCAGCTGCTGTTCGAAGCGCTGCCGTGGATTAAGAACCTGACCGGCAAGACGGTTGTTATCAAATATGGCGGAGCCGCCATGGTTGATGAGCAGTTGCGCCGCGATGTGATGAGCGACATCGTGCTGCTCAAGATCATCGGCATGCGCCCTGTTATCGTGCACGGTGGCGGCAAGGCCATCAACGAGGCGCTTAGCCACTACGACATCCCCGTCGAGTTTAAGAACGGCCAGCGCGTGACCACGCCGGCGACCATGGATATCGTGCGCGAGGTGCTGGGCGGTAAGGTCAACCAGGAGCTGGTCGCAGCGCTCAACCACCACGGCAACCTAGCTGTGGGCGTGTCGGGCAGCGATGCCGGTACGCTCATCGCCGAGCCGCTCGACCCCGAACTCGGCCGCGTAGGCAAGGTCACGCACGTCAACACCGACTATATCGAGCGCCTGCTCGATAGCGAGTACATCCCCGTCATCGCTACCGTCGCGGCGGGGGAGGACGGCGGTTTCTTCAACATCAACGCCGATACCGCCGCCGGTGCCGTTGCGGCGGCGCTGCATGCGCATAAGGCGATCTTTTTGACCGACGTCGACGGCCTGTACAAGGACTTTAGCGACAAGGATTCACTTATCTCCAATCTGACGCTCGATGAGGTCAATGAGATGCTCTACGGCGGCGAGGTCGACAAGGGCATGATTCCCAAGCTGCGTGCTGCCGTCGATGCGCTTGCCGGAGGCGTATTTCGCGCTCACATCATCAACGGTACCACGCCGCATTCGCTGCTGCTGGAGCTGCTGACCGACGCCGGCGTTGGTACCGTGATCCATTCCACCGAGACGGCTTACGAGTTCGATACGCATCCGCATCCGCTTTCGACGTTTGCTGCGCGTCTGACCGAAAACCTCGACGAGGTCGAGAAGCTTCAGACGGTCTAGGCCATCGCAATCGCCGTGCCATTACTTCGACAATCCGCGCTACCTGGCGCTTAACGAAAGGTATCCCATGTCACTTGTAGCTCAACAATCGCTCGAATCCCACTACGTTATGCACACCTTCGGTCGTTCTCCGGTCGAGTTTGTCGAAGGCCACGGTATGAAGCTCACCGGCGACGATGGTCGTGAGTACCTCGACTTTCTTGCCGGCATCGGCGTGTGCAGTCTAGGTCATGGCGACCCGGCTGTGCTCTCGGCGCTCGAGGCGCAGACCAAAAAGCTCATGCATGTCTCCAATTACTTCTACATCGAGCAGCGTGGACAGGTCGCGGCGCTGCTGTCCAAGCTTGCCAACGACGACGTAGATGGTGCACGCGTGCTTGCCGATGCCATTGCCGCCGGCGATGAGACCACGGCAGCTGCTCTTGGTGCCCCGGCTGCGGATGAGCAGGTGTGGGAGACCTTCTTTGCCAACTCCGGCGCCGAGGCCAACGAGGGCTCGATGAAGCTCGCGCGCCTGTACTCCAAGCGTGCCGGTAACGGCGGCAACACTATCGTGTGCATGCGCGGCGGCTTCCACGGCCGTACGCTCGAGACCATTGCCGCCACCATGCAGGATTGGCTGCAGGATAGTTTCCGCCCGCTGCCGGGTGGCTTTGTGGCCTGCACGCCCAACGATATCGATGAACTGCGTGCGATCTTTAAGCAGCTGGGGAGCGAAATTTGTGCCGTGATGCTCGAGCCGATTCAGGGCGAGAGCGGTGTGCACCCCATGACCGAGGAGTTTATGGCGGCAGCGCGCGACCTGGCACACGAAGTGGGCGCCGTGCTTATCGCCGACGAGGTCCAGTGCGGCATCTTCCGCTCCGGCAAGCCGTTCGCTTACCAGACCTATGGCGTGGAGCCCGACATCATGAGTCTTGCCAAGGGCATTGCTGATGGCGTGCCCATGGGTGCCGTCGTGGCAAAGAAAGAGATCGCCGACGTGTTTAAGCCCGGCGATCACGGTTCGACTTTTGGCGGTAGCTGCTTGGCCATCGCGGCGTGCGCCGCGACGCTCTCCGCGCTCGTGCGCGGCGATTATGCCGACCATGCTGCCAAGGTAGGCGCCTATATGGAGGCAAAGCTCGCCAAGCTGCCGCACGTGACCGAGGTGCGTGGCCGCGGCTTGATGCTCGGCTGTGATCTGGATGATGCCGCGGGCGACGCGCATGATATTGTTGCCCGCGCGCTGGCCGCCGGTGCCGTGATTAACGCTACAGGTGCTCATACGCTGCGTTTCCTGCCGCCGCTCGTGTGCGAAGAGGCCGACGTGGACAGCCTAATCGAGATCCTGGCGGGTGTCTTGGGCTAACGCGGCGCAATAACTCAATTTGGACCGGGTTCCGGACTGCGGACGTGCCATATGCGGCACGATTCGGCGGTCTGGAGCCCGTTTTGCCTTAGATTTGCTAAGGCAGGGAGACCTGCTGGTCAAAAAACATCAAATATGAGTACTGCTACCGATTTGGTAGCAGCAATTTTGGACTAATAAGGCCAGATAGCAAGTCGAAATGGTCGCGCGCGCAGACGTGGTGTAAGAGTGTCCTGAGGTCCGTCGCTGCAAGTC